>DATKFS010000380.1:0-43580 GCA_035511275.1 Novosphingobium sp. | reverse complement strand
GCACAATTTCGCCGCCGTTTGACCCGAATCAAGGAATCGCGCGCGGCAGGAGCGCAAAAGCTGATCACCCAAGGAGATCAGCATCATGTCCCAGCATCTCAGCCAGCAGGAACTTGCGACCCTCGCCATCGTCACGGCCAGGCCCGTGCGCACGAAGGTCGATCGCAATTTCGGCCTTCCGACCGGCCTCTACGTGGCGACGGTCGGCCTCTACCTCGCATTCATCGGCGTGATGGCCTCGGTGTTCATGAACCCCGAGCTTGCCATTCCGATGGTCATCTTCGCCGGCTTCGTCCTCATGGCCTTCGGGCTGGCGGGCTACTGGACGCGAATGAAGCCCGACAATGATACCGCCCCGCTGAGCTGGGGACAGTTCGCCTCGCGCGGTATCGACACTCTGAGCGGAAGGCTCACGGCCCACGAAGCGGCCGTCCAGGTTCTCACGCTTCCCGTGCTGATCCTGGGTTGGGGCCTGGCGGTCGCGGTCATCGTGGCCTTCACCTGACAGGTCCGCCTGGGCCGGGGGGCTTTCAGGCGGAACCTGTGGGACGTTCGGAGAGCCCCATCCTCGCGAGAGGGTGGGGCTTTTCGCGCATTCAGCCCTTCAGCCGCCGCGACAGCCCGTCGATCACCCCGTCCTGCGCGTCGAGCAGCGCGGCCACCACCGAGCGGGCCTCGGCGATGGCCTTCACGCTGGGCGATTCCTCCAGCGGAGCCGCATCGCGCGCGTCGGCGTAGAGCACGTCGAGGTCCGCCAGCGCGCCCATGCCGCTCGACCGGCTCGATTCGAGCTTTGCCAGGGCGACGCTGGCCGCGCTCCACGAATCGGTGCCGATGCCGCCCGCGGCCGACACCGCGCGCTGGGCGGCGGCGCGGTCGGACTGGAAGCGGCGGTCGGCGGCCTGCGCCACCTTTACCAGCCCGTCGAGGCGGGTGACGAGGTCGGCGCTGGCGGGCGGCAGCGCCGGGACGGGCGGCGCGGCCTCCCCCGAAGCGGGCGTGCCCGAGCCACCGGCCCGCTCGACGTCGCGCACGGCAAGCGAGGGATAGTTGCCGGAGGTGGAGCAGGCGGCCATGCCGAAAGGAAGCAGCAGGGCGAGGAAGCGGGCTTTCGCGCGGGTCATGCCGCTGCCATAGCATGGCGATGCCGGAGCGGGAGGGGGTTTCTCTCGCCGCGCGCTACGGCGGCGGCCGGGCGAACATCGGTTGACACGAATCGGTGCATCCACTAACGGCACCCTCTCTTTCCGGCACCCCGCGCCAAGCGGGTCGGTCGGCGCGTCGCCCGAAAGGCTCACGGTCCACAAGGACCAGAGCGGCCGGGGCAGGTTTGTTTCGGCTCGTTTCGAGCACATTGATATTAGGTAAGGGCACCATGTTCGCAGTTGTGCGCACGGGCGGCAAGCAGTACCGGGTTGCCGCCGGAGACAAGATCGCGGTCGAGAAGCTGGCTGGTGAAGCCGGTGACAAGATCAACCTGGGCGACATCCTGCTCGCCGGCAAGGACGGCGAGATCGCCGACGTCGCGAACGTGACGGTCGCTGCCGAGATCATCGCGCAGGCCAAGAGCGAAAAGGTCGTGGTGTTCAAGAAGCGCCGCCGCCACAACTATCGTCGCAAGAACGGCCACCGCCAGCAGATGACCCTGCTGCGCATCGTGTCCGTCGGCTGACCCAGATTTTCGGAGTAACCAGCAATGGCACATAAGAAAGCAGGCGGTTCGTCGCGTAACGGTCGCGACTCCGCTGGCCGCCGTCTCGGCGTGAAGAAGTTCGGCGGTCAGGAAGTGATCGGCGGCAACATCATCATCCGCCAGCGCGGCACCCGCGTATACCCCGGCGTGAACGTCGGTATCGGCAAGGACCACACCCTGTTCGCACTGGCCGAAGGCCGCGTGCGCTTCCACGACGGCAAGCAGGGCCGCAAGTACGTGTCGGTCGACGCGCAGCTTGCGGAAGCCGCCGAATAATCGGATGGTCTTGCACAGGGCCATCCTGACGGGATGGCCCCGCCACGCTTTCTGAGCGTGGCAGAACGAGGGAGAGGGCCACGGCCCGTCTCCCTTTTTTCGTTTCTCCCTCTCTCGTTGCGCCCGTGTCTCCGCGATTCGCGGGACCTGCTCGGGCGCGTAATCGCAGTGTCACGCACGCCCGCTACCGGGCGCGCGGGGCGGATGGAGAGACGACGATGTTCATTCGCAGCGAAAGGCTGTTCCTGCGCCCCGGCTGGGCGGAAGACTGGGAGGAATTGCTGGCCCTGATCGCCGACGAGGCGGTGGTCGGCAACCTTGCCAACGTGCCCTGGCCCTATACCGGCGAGGACGCGCGCCGCTTCATCGCCATGCCGCAGGACCACCTGCTGCCCCGCTTCCTCATCACCGTTCCGTCCGCCGCGGGCGCGCGCCTGGTCGGTGGCTGCGGCCTCTCGCTGCTCGATGGCGAGGCGAACCTGGGTTACTGGATCGCGCCGGGCGAATGGGGACGCGGTTTCGCGACCGAGGCGGCGCGCGCGGTGCTCGGCCTTGCCCATGCGCTGGGCCACCGGCGGATCGTCGCCAGCCACTATATCGAGAATGCGGCATCCGGCCGGGTGCTGGAGAAGGTCGGCTTCCGCCGGACCGGCCGCATCGTCGAGCGCTTCAGCAAGGCGCGCGGCTTCGCCAGCCCCTCGCGCGAGTACGAGGTGCTGTTTGAATCGGCGGGCGATTCGCCCGAGGACTGGGACGGCGACGACGCCATGAACCGCCGACGCGCCGCCTGACGCGGCGCGACTCGCGGGGATCCGGCGGGTCGGTGGCGGCCAAGGGGTAGTACTCAGGGCCGCCATTACCGGTCATTAATCGCCCGATGTCAGGACTTTATCGCGCGCCGCGTTCGGCACGCAGCAAACTTCGTGCATTCGCAGATGGTTGTGTGCATGATCCCCGTACAAATACGACGGAGAACCATGGAATGTTCGTCCGCACGGAGAGACTGTTTCTGAGGCCGGCCTGGCCCGAAGACCTGGACGATCTCGTCGAGGTGCTTCTGGAGGAGGACATCCAGCGCAATGTCGGGGTGGCGCCGCTCCCTCGCACGGCGGTGGAAGTGCGCGCCTATCTCGACCGGCCACGCGATCCGCGCCTGCCGCATTTCTTCATGTACCTGCGCGCGCCCGGCGGGGCGCAGCTCGTCGGCGGGATCGGCCTTGGCCGCTACGACGACGATGTGGAAGTCGGCTACTGGATCGCCGCGCGCCATCGCGGCCGTGGCTTTGCCGGGGAGGCGCTGCGCGCGGTGATCGGGCAGGCCCGCATCCTCGGCTATCGCAAGCTCGTCGCCAGCCACTTCGCGGACAGCCAGGGCACGCACCAGGTGCTGGAGGGCGCGGGGTTCCACGACACCGGCCAGGTCCGTTCGCGCTACAGCGCGGCGCGGGCGATGGAATACGCGGTGCGGATCTACGTCGCCGACCTGGAACGCCGGGCCAGCCCCCGGATGGACACGTCCGACAGCGCCATGAGCGAATCGACCGCAGCCTAGCGGCGCCGGGCGAACGGGACCGGCCAGCGGGCCCGGATCAGGTCCGGGACGACGTCAGGCCGGCAGCCAGTGCGGCGCCACGTCCGGGGCGATGTCCTCGATCCGCAGGTGATCCACCGCGAGGCCGAGGTCCGGATAGGCGGCGCGGCGGCGCTTCTCGTCCGAGCGGGCGAGGGGGACGACCACCAGCCGGCGGTTGACCTTGGCACGCCAGTTCATCCGCGCGGTGTTCTCCTGCCCGACGTAGCAGCCCTTGGTGAAGCTGACGCCATGGAGCTCGGCGGCATTGCATTCGAGCCAGAGTGTTTCGCCGTCGCCCAGTTCGGCGCGGCCTTCGGGCACGCCCTGCGCCAGCCGATGCGCGCGCCAGGCGGCGTCCGCGCCGGGCTCGTTCTCCTCCGGGTCGGTCTCGTCGATGACGGCGATCCAGCGTTCGCCGAGCGCGGCGAGGCGCGGGTCTGTGGCGGCGCCGTCTCCGGTGTGGGGGCGCCAGTGGACCGCGAGGCGCGCGTCGCGGGCGATGTCGATCGCCTTGCGCAGCCGGTACATCGACAGCCGCTTCACCAGGGCGTCGGCGACCTCGGCCTCGCAGTCGATCAGCAGTCCATCCCCGGCCGGCCAGACGATGAAGTCGAACAGCGCCTTGCCCTGCGGGGTCAGCAGCCCGGCCCAGACCGGCAGCGCCCTGGAAACGTCGGCGGTGACGAGGCCCTGGAGGAAGTCGACGACGCTTTCCCCCGATTCGGCCTCCGGGGCGGGACGCGGGGAGAGCCGGATCAGGGCGCGATCGAACAGTCGGGTTGCGGTCATGGTGCCTAAGTGGGGCGAATCGCGGGCGGGCTCAAGTGCCTGAAGGACACTTCGCGAGCCGGTCGCGCATCTCGTCGAGCACCCAGAGCGCGGCGGGGCCGGGGGGCGTGTCCTTCCGCCACAGCGCGAACAGGGTGTAGTCGATCACCGGCCGCTCGGGCAGGTGCAGCTCCACCAGCGCGCCCGATTCGAGGTCGCCCTTCACGACATGGCGCGGCATGGAGCCCCAGCCGATCGCCTCCTTGAGCAGCGCATGTTTGGCGCCAAGGTCCGCGAGGCGCCACGAGCGCGGGCTGAATACCGAGAAATCGCGGCCGTCGGTCAGCGGGGAGCGGTCGGTCAGGACGAGCTGCAGGTGCTTGCGCGCCTCGCCCGGGGGGATGCGGCCGGCGCGGGCGAGGGGGTGTTCCGGCGCGGCGACGGCGACCAGTTCCACAGAGCCGATCTGCTCGCGCTCGATGTCGGGCAGGTCGACGATGTCGGGCCCGGCGATGGCCAGCGTCGCGCGGCCTTCGAGGACCAGCGCCGCCACCGCGCCCAGCGCCTCGACGTGCAGACGCAGGGGCACGGTGGGAAAGCGGGCCTGGAAGTCGCGCAGCAGGCGGGCGAGGACGTGGCCCGGCACCATCACGTCGACGGCGAGCGAGAGTTCCGCCTCCAGCCCCTGCCGCAGGCTGCGCACCTTGGCGAGCAGGGCATCGACGTCGTCGGAGATCGCGTGGGCTTCGGACAGCAGGGCGCGTCCCTCGTCGGTCAGCTGGGGCTTGCGGGACCCTTCGCGGTCGAACAGGCGGACGTCGAGCTGGGCTTCGAGCTGGGCGATGGCGTAGCTGACCACCGAGATCGCCCGGCCCAGCTTGCGCGCGGCGGCGTTGAAGCTACCCTCCTCGACCACCGCGAGAAAGCAGCGCAAGTGATCGAGACTGGGCGGGACGAGATCGACCATTCAAGTTTCCTGAATAACTTTGTCGATTTTATCGCAATTATGCGATCGGGTTGCAAGGCATAGATGGGGTGCAACAGGTCGCTTGGACCATCACTCATTCGAGGAAATCAGCCATGATCGAACTCCGCCCCTTCGACAGCCTCGGCGCCGCCAACCACGGCTGGCTCGACGCCCACCACCACTTCTCCTTCGCCGACTACCACGATCCGGCGCGCACCAACTGGGGCCGCCTCAGGGTCTGGAACGACGACACCATCGCCGCCAAGACCGGCTTCCCGCCCCATGCGCACCATGACATGGAAATCGTCACTTACGTCCGCAAGGGCGCGATCACCCACCGCGACAGCCTGGGCAACACCGGCCGCACCGAGGCCGGCGACGTGCAGGTGATGAGTGCGGGCACCGGCATCCAGCACTCGGAATACAACCTCGAGGACGAGGATACGACGCTGTTCCAGATCTGGATCATGCCCGACCGTCGCGGCGAGAAGCCCGACTGGGGCGCCCGTCCCTTCCCCAAGGGCGATCGCTCGGGCCGCTTCGTGACGCTCGCCAGCGGCATCGCCGGTGACGACGACGCGCTGCCGATCAACGCCGAGGCCCGCGTGCTGGGCGCCACGGTCAAGGCGGGCGAGACGGTGACCTACCAGACCGCGCCGGGCCGCCACTCCTACCTCGTCCCCGCCACCGGTCGGATCCGGGTGGGCGACGTGGAAGCCAATGCCCGCGACGGCGTGGCCATCACCGGCCTCGATGCCATCACGGTGACCGCACTCGAGGACGCCGAACTGGTCCTCGTCGACGCGGCCTGACATACGAGCGGCGGGCGATTCGCAAGGATCGCCCGCCTGCTTGCGCAATTCCTCCCAAACTTGAGCAGACAAGGACAGTTTCGATGACCGGACGCATTGCCCACCCCAAGATCGAGAAGCTCATCGTCGATCGCTGGAGCCCCCGCGCCTTCGACGGCAGCGAGATTCCGCAGGACGATCTCGACGCGATCCTGGAAGCCGCCGGCTGGGCGCCCTCGGCCTATAACGTGCAGCCCTGGACCTTCCTCTACGCCCGCAAGGGCGACGAGAACTGGGAGCTGTTCCTCGATCAGCTGATCGACTTCAACAAGGGCTGGGCCAAGGAAGCCTCGGCGCTCGTCTTCGTCGTCTCCGACACGTTCATGCGCTCGGACAAGGGCAACTCCGAGAACCACAGCCACAGCTTCGATGCCGGCGCGGCATGGGCGCTGGCGGCGCTTCAGGCGCAGGCGCTGGGCTACCACACCCACGGCATGACCGGCCTGAAGTTCGGCGAGGCGGAAACCGCGCTCGGCATCCCGGCCGACCATCGCCTCGAAGCCGCCTTCGCCATCGGCAAGCAGGGCGACAAGTCCTCGCTCCCCGACTTCCTGCAGGAGCGTGAAGTGGCCAGCACCCGCAAGCCGCTCGCCGAGATCGCCAAGGCGGGCAAGTTCGCCTGATCCGCTGAGGCTCCACCTTCGCGGTGGCGATGCGGCCCGGTCTCCCGAAACGGAGGCCGGGCCGCTTGCCTTGCGGGGCCGGCGGGTCACGAAATCGCCTTTATTGCGTGACCATCTGGCGGCACCTTCCGCCGCTCGCGAGGCCGCCATGCCGATCGCCGACCTGCCGCCGACCCCGCCCGCGATGGAGGCGTCCGCCTTCGACCTCGCCCGGCTCGCTTCCGACGACGACCTCGACCTGCGTGCCGTCAGACCGCGCTGTCCGGAAGGGCGCGCGGGCGAGATCGTGGTCTGCGCGCCCGATCCCGAGAAGGAGCGGGTGCGTCCGCTGCCCGACACTTACGTCGTCCCCGATGGGCCGCCCCGCGCGGAATGGCAGCTCAGCGACACCGTCAGCCTCGACGCGCACCTCGATTCGGCGACCATGGCCAACGGCCAGACGGCGCAGCGCATCATGGTGGGCGCCAAGATCAAGTTCTGAAAGCCGGCCTTGTCGATGGCGAGGCAAGCCTTGGCTCGTCACGGCGCGCCGCTTCGGCCATAGCGCGGCGCGCGCAACGGGGCGCGTGGCAGACGGGAAGGCGCGGTGCCGGTTTCAAACCCAGGAGCAGACTGGCGCGCCCGCGCCATGGGCCACCTCGGCTGGGCGCGCGGAGCGGTGGGGGCGGCCCTCGGCATCGCCCTTGCCGGGATCGCGACCTGGCTGGCGCTCGGGCTGGTTCCGGGCGGGGCGGGCGAGGCCCTGCCGTTCCTCGTCGCGCCGCTGGGAGCATCGGCGGTACTGGTGTTCTGCGTCCCTGCGAGCCCGCTGGCGCAGCCGTGGTCGGTGATCGGCGGAGACCTGCTCTCCGCAGCCGTGGGCCTCGCCGCCGGGCACCTCATCGGCGATCCGTGGCTGGCGGGGAGCGTCGCCGTGGGGACCGCGATCGCGGTCATGTCGCTGGCGCGGTGCCTGCATCCGCCGGGCGGCGCCTGCGCGCTGCTCTGCGCGCTGGGAGCGACGGGCAAGGTGCCGTGGGACTGGACCTGGATGGCGCCGATCGCCGCCAACGTCCTGCTGCTCTGCGCGGTGGGCTGGCTCTACAACAACCTGACCGGCCACCCCTGGCCCCACCGTCCGCCCCGCGTGCCGCACGTCGCTCCCACGGCGCCCTACACGCGCGAGGACATCGTGGCGGTGCTGGAGGACTGGAACGAGGTGCTCGACGTCGACGTCGACGATCTCGACGCTTTCGTTCAGGCGCTTCTGCGGCGCGGCAGGGCCGGCTGACCGACGTATCTTGCTGCCCCGTCTTGAAAGCCCGCGCCCACGGGCCTAGGTCCTGCCGCACCGTTTGCAACCGCCAGAAAGGCCCTTCGCGATGAGCGCAACCGCACCCGAACTCGTCCTTTCCGGCGGCACCGTCCACACCCCGAGCGGCCCGGTCGTGGCCGACGTCGCGGTGCGCGACGGCAAGATCCTCGGCGTCGGCTCCTATCCCGACGCCGCGCGGCGGATCGACTGCACCGGGCTCGACGTGCTGCCCGGCGTGATCGACAGCCAGGTCCACTTCCGCGAGCCGGGGCTGGAGCACAAGGAAGACCTCGAAACCGGCAGCCGCGCGGCGGTCATGGGCGGCATCACCGCCGTGTTCGAGATGCCGAACACCAACCCCAATACCGACACGACCGAGCGCGTCCTCGACAAGCTCTCCCGCGCGCATCACCGGATGCACTGCGACCATGCCTTCTACGTCGGCGCCACGGCGGACAACGCGGTCGAACTGGCCGAGCTGGAGCGCATCCCGGGCACCGCCGGCGTCAAGATCTTCATGGGTGCTTCCACCGGCAGCCTGCTGGTGGCCGAGGACGAGCAGCTCGCCCGCGTCCTCGCCCATGGCCGCCGCCGCGTCGCCATCCATGCCGAAGACGAGGCGCGGATGAACGCGCGCAAGGACCTGCGTGTCGAGGGCGACCCCTCCAGCCACCCGGTCTGGCGCGACGACGAGAGCGCGATGCTCGCCACAAAGCGCATCCTGCGCCTTGCCCGCGAGGCCCGCCGCCCGATCCACATCCTCCACATCACCACCCCCGCCGAGCTGGAGCTGATCGCCCAGCACCGCGACGTCGCGACGTGCGAGGTGACGCCGCAGCACCTGACGCTGGCGGCCGAGGAGGCCTATCCCCGCATCGGCACCTTCGCGCAGATGAACCCGCCGATCCGCTCGGCCGCGCACCGCGACGGGCTGTGGCACTGGCTGCGGCAGGGCGTGCCCGACGTGCTCGGCTCCGACCACGCGCCGCACACGCGCGAGGAGAAGGCCAAGACGTATCCGAACAGCCCCTCGGGAATGCCCGGCGTGCAGACGCTGCTGCCGCTGATGCTCGACCATGTCGCCAAGGGCCGCATGACGCTGGAGCGGCTGATCGACATGACCTCGGCCGGCGTCCAGCGCGTCTTCGGCCTCGTCGGCAAGGGCCGGATCGCCGTGGGCTACGACGCCGACTTCACCGTGGTCGACCGCAAGGGCAGCTTCACCGTGACCGAGGAATGGGGCGAGAGCCGCTGCGGGTGGACGCCGTTCGCGGGCATGGAACTGGAAGGCCGCGTCATCGGCACCATCGTGCGCGGCCACACCGCGATGTGGGAAGGCCAGCTCGCCAACGAGGCCGTGGGCGAGCCGCTGCGGTTCGCAGGCGCGCTGTAAAGCCCGCCGGAATCCCGTCTTCCCCGGTCAGGCCGGGGACGACGCGGGAGCCGGTTTCCGCCGCGACAGGATGTCCCAGCAGAACACCGCGATGGCGGTCCAGATGAACAGGAAGCAGACGAGCTGGATCGGTCGGAGCGGCTCTCCGAAGACGAAGATGCTGAGGAAGAACAGTCCGGTCGGCGTCACGAACTGGATGAAGCCGAGGACGGAGAAGTCCAGTTTCCGGGCGGCGCTGGCGAACAGCATCAGCGGTATCGCCGTCAGCGGCCCGGCGCAGGCGAGCAGCAGGTCCAGCCGCAGCGAAGTGCCCATCGCCAGCCCCGCGGGCGTCGCTGCCTGCCAGGCCAGCAGGCCGAGCCCGGGCGCCAGCAGCACCACCGTCTCCACCGCCAGCCCGGTCAGCGCGTCCACCGGCGCCAGCTTGCGGACAAGGCCGTACCCTGCGAAGCTGAGCGCCATCAGCAGGCTGATCCACAGCGTGTCCAGCGCCCCCTGCGCCAGCAGGGCGACGCCGATGGCGGCAAGGGCCACCGCGATCCACTGCCGCCGCGTCAGCTTCTCGTGCAGGAAGATCGTGCCCATCAGCACGTTGACCAGCGGGTTGACGTAGTACCCCAGGCTCGCGGCGAGGACGTGGCCGTCCATGACCGCGATCACGTAAGTCAGCCAGTTGGTGCCGATGAACAGGCCGCTGAGCGCCAGCGCGCCGACGATGCGCGGCGTGGTCAGCGCCGCCCAGAACGCCGCGCCCTGCCGCATCACCAGGATCACCGCGAGGCAGAACGGCAGCGTGAACAGCAGCCGCCAGACCACCACCTCGAACGGCGCCACTTCGTGCAGCAGCGCGAAGTAGAGCGGGAACAGGCACCACACCGCATAGGCCCCCAGCGCCTGGGGCAGGCCGGCGATGGTTCGGGTCTGGCGGGGCACGGCTTCGGGCATGGTCGTTTCTCTGGCGGGCGACGGGGGAATCGGTCGCCGGGCGGGGCTTACGGGCCGGCGCGGAAAGGGGCAACCGCTCGCTCCATCGCCGCCGCGCCTTCGGTTCGTCGCAAAACCGAATCCTGACAGCGGCGTTGCGGATCGTTCAGAATAACCGGCTTAAAGATGAATGCAGAAAGCGGATCGACTCAGATGGCCGGTTCGCCCTCACCCAAGAGGAGAGACGAGATGAACGCATTCTTCAAGGCTTCCGCCATCGCCGCCGCTGCCGCCAGCCTCGCCACGGCGATGCCCGCGACCGCCGCGATCGCCACTCACGCCCCCACGGGCTTCACCGCGCCGGGCGAGCAGGTCTCCGACTATGGCCGCCAGCGCTACTCGCGCGAGGACTATCGCCGCGGCTACGGCAACCGCGATCGCTACGACGACCGCCGCGACTACCGCAACAACGCCCGCTCGTGGCGCGGCAACGACGGCCGCTACTACTGCCGCAAGTCGAACGGCACCACCGGCCTGCTGATCGGCGGCGCGGCGGGTGCACTGCTGGGACGTGGCATCGACACGCGCGGCGACCGGGCCACGGGCACCGTGCTCGGCGCGGCGGCCGGTGCCCTGCTGGGCCGCGAGGTCGATCGCGGCGGCAGCTGCCGCTGATCCTTTCCTGACCTGAGGTTTCCCCGAGCGAACGGCGACGCGAGGGGGAACCGCCCGGATCCCATGTATCCGGGCGGGAGGGCGTCCGCGTCATGCGGGCGCCCTCATTCGCGCCCTCATTCGCCGGGGGGTAATCCGCGCCTTGCCGGACTTCCCGAAATGGGACGGCGCCGTCGCCGCGCTGGCACTCGACCGCGTTTTGGCGTTTCCGTAGGGACACGACAGGCCCGCTCGCGGCCGGACGAAGGAACGCGCCGATGAAGACCCCCGCCCGCCTCGCCCTGATCGGTATCGCCGGAAGCCTGCTGCTGGCCGGGTGCGGCTCCAAACAGGGCGCGCCGGATCCGGCGGAGACCGATCCCGCGCTGAACGGCGCGCTGGGCGACCAGATCATGGTCGATCCCGACATGGCGGGCGAGGAGGGCGCGGCGGTCGCGGCCAATGGCGGCCAGATCACCATCCCCCCGCAGGACCGCACCCCCGAAGCCATCGCGGCGGCGAGGAAGCAGGCCGCGCAGATCGCCGGCGGCGCGCTCAAGCCCGCGCCCAGCCCGGCGCAGGGCGGCGCCGCTGCGCTGGCCGAGAGCGCGGCGACCGCGGCGCAGGTGGCGCAGGCTTCCCGGGCGGCGAAGGCGGACTGCTCGGCCAAGGTGCAGTATTCGAACACCTGGGCCGCCAAGCTGCCCGCCGAACTGCCGGTCTACCCGCGCGGCGCGGTGCAGGAAGCCGCCGGCGTGGACGCGGACGGCTGCGCCCTGCGCGTGGTCAACTTCGCGACGCCGGTGAGCGTGGGCGACGTCATCAGCTTCTACTACACCAGGGCGGCGGCGGCGGGCTACGGCGCGGAATACAAGCTCGACGGCACCGACCACGTGCTCGGCGGGCGCAAGGGCGGCAAGGCCTACGTGGTCTACGCCCGCAAGCAGGCCAACGGGCTGACCGAAGTGGATCTGGTGGCGAGCGGCAAGTAACCGCCGCCTACCGCAACCCCACCCCGATCACCGCGCGCGGCTGCTCCATCTCGCCCGAGGCGACGGGATAGGCGCAGTAGTCCGCCGCGTAGAAGCCGGTCGGCCGGTGGTTGCCGGACAGGCCGATGCCGCCCATCGGCGCGGCGTGGCTGGGGCCGACGGTGGCGCGGTTCCAGTTGACGATACCGGCGCGCACGTTGGCCCAGAAGCGGTTGTATTCCTGCGGCGTGCCGCCCACCAGCGAGGCGGCGAGGCCGTAGCGGGTGGCGTTGGCCTCGGCGATCGCCTCGTCGAAGTCCGAGACGCGGACCACCTGCAGCACGGGGCCGAACAGCTCGACGTCGGGCCGCTCCTTCATGCCGGTCACGTCGATGATCGCGGGGCTGAGGAACGGCAGCGTATCGTCCATGCGGACAAGGTGCTTGATTGCCCGCCCGCCGTGGCTGAGCAGGTAGAGGAAGCTCTCGGTCAGCCCGTCGGCGGCGGCATTGTCGATCACCGGCCCCATGAACGGGGCGGGCTCGTCGAACGGGGCGCCGACGATGATGCGGTCGGCCAGGCCCTTCACTTCGGCGATCACCGCGTCGTAGAGCGTGTCGCGCACGATCAGGCGGCGCGCGGCGGTGCAGCGCTGGCCGGCGGTGGCGAAGGCGGACTGGACGACCAGCGCGGCGGCGTCGGTCAGCTTGGGCGTGTCCCAGACCACCATGGCGTTGTTGCCGCCCATCTCCAGCGCCACCATCTTGTCGGGCCGCGCGGCGAGCCGGCGGTTGATGGCGATGCCGTTGGCGGCGGAGCCGGTGAACAGCACCCCGTCCACGCCCTCATGCCCGACGAAGGCGGCGCCCTCGGCCGGGCCGCCGGGCGCGAACTGCAGGACGGCGGCGGAAATCCCGGCCCGGTGGAAGCACCGCGCCAGCATTTCGCCCGAGGCGGGCGCACGCTCGCTCGGCTTGAAGATCACCGCGTTGCCGGCGATCAGCGCGGGCACGATGTGCGCGTTGGCGAGATGCGCCGGATAGTTGAACGGCCCCAGCACCACCAGCACGCCGTGCGGCTTGTGGCGCACCGCCATGGTCCCCTGCAGCGCCGAATCGAGCTTTCGCTGGGCGGTGCGCTCGGCATAGGAGCGGATCGAGACTTCGACCTTGGCGATCACCGCATCCACTTCGGCGCGGGCCTCCCACAAGGGCTTGCCCACTTCGCGGGCGATCGTGGTGGCGAGCTTCTCGGCGTCCTTGCGTACTTCGTTGGCGAAGCGGCGCAGCAGTTCCATGCGGGTGGAAAGCGGCTGCGCGGCCCAGGCCGGCCAGGCGCGGCAGGCGCGCGCGACCGTCTCGTCGACGTCGGCCACGGCCCCACGCCAGACTTCCGCGCCGGTCGCCGGCTCCCACGAGATGACTTCAGCCTTGCTCACGTTCCTCTCGGGTCCCCGTCCGCGATTTTCCCCGCTGGCCGGTCGCGGCGGGCTTGTGACTGAACCGTCCATCGCGGCAGATGATCCGTTAACTGTAATATGTCGAGATTTCGCGACCTTGGCACAGGTATTCCTACCGGGGCGTGAACGGGCGCGGGTGCTTGTTCGGTTTCACGCGGAGGCGCGGAGAAAAGGCAAGCGCCTTTGCGCCTTTGCGCGAACCACCCTTTTCTTCTCCGCGTCTTCGCGCCTCCGCGTGCCCTTCATCCCGCCGGTTCTGGTGCCGGGCCGAGGTTCGCGCCGAGATTGCGGATCGCCTCGACCTTGCCGTCAAGTTCGCTCCAGTCGTCGGACTGGTCGATCGCCGCCCAGATGCGCTCGACCTCGTCGATGAGCACGCCGGGCGGAGCGTCTTCGCGCCAGAGCGGGTCGTCGGTCCCGGCGGCGGGCCGGTAGCCGCGCAGGATCGCGCCGAAGTCGTCTTCGCCCGCACCGCGCCCGGCGCGATGGTCGAAAAAGAACTGCTCGGGCGCCACGCCGCTGGCGACCATGGCGCTTTCGGCGGCCTGGATGAGCGTGGTGTCCGCCTCGGCCCCGCGCGATTCCACGCCGAGCCGCCAGGTGAAGCGGCGGCACATCGCCTGCTGGTACAGCGGCCCGAAGCGGTCGAGCGCGGCTACCAGCGGCGCGGTCTCGGCAAGCTGGCGCAGCGCCACCGCCAACTGGCCGCAGTTCCACAGCAGCGCCTCGGGCTGGCGGCCGAAGGCGTAGAGGCCGGAGTGGTCGAAGTAGGCGGCGGTGAAGCCCGCGTCCCATTTCGGCAGCCAGCGCCACGGGCCATAGTCGAAGCTCTCGCCCGAGACGTTCATGTTGTCGGTGTTGAGCACGCCGTGGACGAAGCCCGCGACCATCCACGAGGCGGCGAGGTCGGCCAGCCGCTCGACCACCTGGTGCAGCAGGATGACGGCGGGCTCGTCGCGTCCGGGCGCGTCCTCGGGCGGCGGGTTGCCGGGGTAGGTTTCGAGGCAATAGGCGACCAGCGCCGCCAGGTGGTCCCGCTCTTCCAGCACGGCAAGGCGCTGGAAGCTGCCGATGCGGATGTGCCCGTGAGAAAGCCGCACCATCACTGCCGAGCGGGTAGGCGAAGGCTCGTCGCCGCGCCACAGCGCCTCGCCGGTCTCGATCACCGAGAAGGTCTTGCTGGTGTACACGCCCAGTGCTTCCAGCATTTCGGTGGCGAGGATCTCGCGCACCGCGCCCTTCAGCGTCAGTCGCCCGTCGCCGTCGCGGCTCCAAGGGGTCTGGCCCGAACCCTTGGTGC
Source organism: Novosphingobium sp. (assembly GCA_035511275.1). Lineage (GTDB taxonomy): Bacteria > Pseudomonadota > Alphaproteobacteria > Sphingomonadales > Sphingomonadaceae > Novosphingobium. The sequence goes on along the minus strand of DATKFS010000380.1, from coordinate 28,834 downwards.
CGAGGTCGAGCAGGCGACCGTCGGCGTCCCGCATCTGCGCGAACAGGAACCCGCGCCCGTCGCCGAGGTCCGGATTGTAGTGGCGGAACTGGTGGCCGTGGTAGCGCAGCGCCAGCGGCTGGGGCAGGTTGCCGGGCAGGGGCTCGAAGCGGCCGAAATGGGCGGTCCACTGCGCGTCGTCGAGATCGCCGAGGCCGACGGCGGCGGCCCAGCGCTCGTTGCGGAAGCGCAGCTGCGTGCGGGGGAAGTCGGCGGCGCGGACCGGGTCGGCGATCCATGCCGAGATCGCCTCGATGCGCGGGTCGGGGCGGTAGGGTGCGGCTTGCGGTTCGCTGTGCATCGGGCGATAGTGGGGTTCGGGTGGCCGCCGATCAAGCGCGGCGGTTTTCTTTGTTTTTACGCGTTTAGAGGATAGCCGCCCCGAATGAAGGTTTTCGAAGATCGCTTCTGGTCGAGCCGCGATGGTCTCAAGCTGCACTTCCGCGATTATCCGGGCCCTGACGGGGCGGCGGGCCCGTTGCCGGTGGTCTGCCTCCATGGGCTGACCCGCAACGCCCGCGACTTCGACGTGCTGGCGCCCCGGCTCGCGGCCGAACGGCGGGTGATCTGCCCCGACCTGCGCGGGCGCGGGGACAGCGAATACGCCCGCGATTCGGCCACCTATACGCCGATGCAGTATTGCGAGGACGTGCTCGCCCTGCTCGACCAGGAGGGCATCGACCGCTTCGTCGCGATCGGCACCTCGCTCGGCGGGCTGATGACGATGGGGCTCGCGACGGTGATTCCGGAACGGATCGCCGGGGCGGTGATAAACGACGTCGGCCCCTGGCTCGAACCGGCGGGCCTGGCGCGGATCAAGGACTACGTCGGGCAGGGCCGCTCGTTCGCCACCTGGGTCCACGCCGCGCGCGGGCTGGAAGACTCGCAAGGGGCCGCGCACCCCGGACACACGCTCGACTTCTGGATCGGCATGGCCAAGCGGCTGATGACGGTCGCGAACAACGGGCGCGTGGTGTTCGACTACGACATGAAGATCGCCGAGCCGTTCCTCGCGCTCGATGTCGATGCACAGCCGGACCTATGGCCTGCCTGGGACGCTTTAGGTGCCGCCCATGTCACGGTCGTGCGCGGTGCGCGATCGGACCTCCTGTCGGCGGCGACGCTGGCCGAAATGGTGCGCCGGATCCCCTCGGCGGAGGCGCTGACGCTTCCCGATGTCGGCCACGCGCCGACCCTCGACGAGCCCGAATCGGTCGCCGCGATCGAGCGCCTGCTGGCCCGTGTCGGCGCGGGTGTTTCCTGAACTTGCGGCTGCTCCACCTCCATTCGAGCTTCGCCGCGGGCGGCAAGGAACTGCGCGCGGCGCGGCTGATGAACGTGTTCGGCGGAGGCCTGGAACACACCGTCGTCTCCGCCCAGCCCGGCGCATTCGGCGCGAAAGTGGCGCTGGACCCGGCGCTGGACGTGCGCTTTCCCGAGGACTTCCCGAGCCTCCAGGGCCGTCCCACGCCCCTGCGCCTGCTGCGGATCGCCCGGGCCATGCGCGGTTTCGACCTCGTGCTCACCTATAACTGGGGCGCGATGGACGCGGTGCTGGCGCATCGGCTCTACGCCCGGCTGCTGCGCCTGCCGCCGCTGGTGCACCACGAGGACGGCTTCAACGAGGACGAGGCGGCCGGGCTCAAGCCGGCGCGCAACCTGTTCCGCCGCCTCGCGCTGGCCGGCGCTGCGGCGCTGGTGGTGCCCTCCCGCCGGCTGGAGGACATCGCGCTCCGTGCCTGGCGTCAGCCGCGCCGCCGGGTAAAGCTCATCATCAACGGCATCCCGGTCGCCGCCTACCGCGATGCGCCGCCGCCGGACGCCATTGCCGGTCTCGCCAAGGCGCCGGGGGAGAAGTGGGTCGGCACCCTCGCCGGGCTGCGCGCGGTCAAGAACCTGCCGCGCCTCGTCCGCGCTTTCGCCGGTTTGCCGCCGGAATGGCGGCTGGTGATCCTGGGCGAGGGCCCCGAACGCGCGGCGATCGAGGCGCAGGCCCGTTCGTGCGGGGTTGCCGGCCGGGTCAGCCTGCCCGGCTTCGTGCCGGACCCCTCGCGCGCGGTGGGCCTGTTCGACCTCTTCGCGCTCTCGTCCGACAGCGAGCAGTTTCCGATCTCGGTGGTCGAGGCGATGGCGGCGGGCCTGCCGGTTGCCTCGCCGGCGGTGGGCGACGTGGCGGCCATGGTATCGGGGGAAAACCGCAGCTACGTCACCCCGCCCGGGGACGAGGCCGCGCTGGCCTGGGCCATGGCCGAACTCGCCGGGAATGCGGCCCTGCGGCGCACGGTCGGCGAGGCCAACCGGGGTCTCGCCGAGGCGCAATACGATGAAAACACGATGATAAGCGCCTATGCCCGGGTCTACGGCACGGCTATGGGGCTTGTCTCGTTTCCCTGAGCGAATCCCCGTTCAGCCGCGCTTCACGCCGGGACATGCACCGACATCCCCGTTGAAAAGCCCTGTCCATTCGCTAAACAGCCCCGCAACCATCCCGATTTTCCGCAGAAAGCGCCCGATCTTGGCCCTGCCTCCCGAAACCACTTCCCCTGCCACAGCACGCGACGCCGCCCAGCGCGAGGTCTTCCTGCGCGAAGTCGACGATGCCGTCCGCCAGGACCAGCTCGAAGGCTTCATGAGCCGCTACGGCAAGGCCCTGATCGCCGTGATCGTCGTCGGATTGCTGGCCTTTGCCGGCTGGATCTACTGGGACCACCGCCAGACCAAGGCGCGCGAGGAGCACGCGGAAGCCTACGTGCAGGCGCTCGACAGCCTCCAGTCGGAGAACCTCGACGCCGCAAAGGCCAAGCTGGCGCCGATCGCTGCGGCCTCCGGCTCCGACGCCAACGTCACCTCGGCGCGCCTGCTGCTGGGCGGCATCGCGCTGCGCCAGGACCGCAAGGCCGACGCGCTCAAGCTGTTCCGCCAGGTCGCGGCGGACACCAGCGCACCGCAGCCGATGCGCGATCTCGCCACCGTGCGCGAAGTCGCGACCGACTTCGATGCGATGAAGCCGCAGGACGTGGTCGACCGCCTCAAGCCGCTCGCGGCTCCGGGCAATGCCTGGTTCGGCGTTGCGGGCGAGATGGTGGGCATGGCCTACCTCAAGCAGGGCAAGCAGGACCAGGCCGGCCCGCTCTTCGCCGCCATCGCCAAGGACGAGAAGGTCGAGGAAGGCCTGCGCAGCCGCGCCCGCCAGCTCGCCGCGGTGCTGGGGGTCGATGCGGTGGACGATGTCGTCGACGATAAGGGCCAGCCCTTCGGCAAGCCGGCCGCCAAGGCCGCAGCCGAAGATGCGGACGCCGGAGAATGAGCATGTCTCGTGAGGATATTCGCATGAACGCAGCCGCCCGCACCGCTCCCCGAGCCGGGACGATGCCCGCACGCAAGGTCGTGCCGCTGATCGCGCTCGCCCTGGTCATGGGGCTGTCGGGCTGCAAGGTCTTCGGCGGTGGCAAGGGCCCCGCGAAGACGCCGACGGTGGGTGATCGGGTGCCGATCCTCTCGCGCATCGAAAGCGGCGCCAAGGTTGATCCCACGCTCGGCGCGGTGTCGGTGATCCTGCCCCCGGCGGAGATCAACGCGACCTGGGCGCAGGGCGGCGGCACTCCCAACAAGGCCTATGGCCACCTGGCGCTGGCGGACAATCCCACCAAGGCCTGGACCGCGCAGATCGCCGGCTCCACCAACCGCCGTCGCCTCGCGGCGGCACCGGTGATCGCCGACGGCAAGCTCTTCGTCATGGACACCGACGGCGTCGTGCACGCATTCGACGCGCAGAGCGGCGCGAAGCTGTGGACCAAGAGCTTCTCGGTCGACGGCAGCAACGAGAATTCGGTGTTCGGCGGCGGCGTCAGCGTCGACGGCGACCGCGTCTATGTCACCACCGGCCTTGGCGAAGTGGCAGCGCTCAACGCGGCGGACGGCAGCCAGGTGTGGACCAAGAAGCCTGCCGGACCGCTGCGCGGTTCGCCCACGGTGGCGTTCAACTCCGTCTTCGTGATGACGCAGGACAACCAGATCGCCGCGCTCAACGCTGCCGATGGCGCTTCGGTGTGGAGCGAATCGGCGTCGCTGACCCAGTCCGGCGTCTTCGGCGTCGCCACTCCGGCCGCCGGGCAGGGCACCGTGATCGCGGGCTTCTCGTCCGGTGAACTGGTCGCCTACCGCTACGAGAACGGCCGCCAGCTGTGGTCCGACGCGCTTGCGCGGACCTCGATCTCGACCGAAGTCGGCAGCCTCACCGACGTCGACGCCGACCCGATCATCGATCGCGGCCGGGTCTACGCGCTCGGGCAGGGTGGCCGCATGGCGGCCTACGAACTGGTGACCGGCCAGCGCATCTGGGAATTGAACCTCGCGGGCATTTCCACCCCTGCCGTCGCCGGCGATTGGGTCTTCACGCTCGACGATCACGCCGAGATCCTGGCGATCGCCCGATCGACCGGCAAGGTCCGCTGGCTGACCGAACTGCAGCGCTACAAGAACGCGAAGAAGCGCAAGCACCCGTACTTCTGGGTGGGCCCGGTGCTCGCGGGCAACAAGCTGTGGATCGCGAACTCGCGCGGAGAACTGGCGACCGTCGATCCCGCCAGCGGGACCATGACGCCGTTCACCGAGCTGGGCGGCGCCGTGTCGCTGGCACCGGTGGTGGCCAACCAGACGCTCTACATCCTCGACGATTCGGGCCGCATCACCGCCTATCGCTGAGGCGGAACCCGCCCCCTCCGCGAACTGGAGGGGGCGGCTCTCCGGCGCGAGCGGTTTCGGTTTGCGCCCCCTTAACCAATTGCGGCTAGGCGATGGCTCATGAGCCACGCCACCACCGTTCCCGCCCACCGCCCCGCCAGTGACATCTCGGCAGGCGTGGGCCTTGCGGGCGTCGCAGCCCTGCTCGCCTGGATCCTGGTCTGCCGCAACTGGGCGTCCCTCGCCGACGCACTGGCGCTCCCCGGCCCGCGCGCACCGCTCAGCGGGCCCTATGCGGCCGTCGCGACGCTGTTCCTCACCGGAGGGGCCATGAGCGCATGGTCGCTGCTGGTGGACAAGGTCCATCGGCGTTCGTCGACGGGGATCGACTGGTCGCTCCGCCGCCCACTGTCCGAGACGCTCGACGTGTCGATCACCAAGATCGCCGGGCTCTGGGCTACCTGGGCTGCGATCGCCTGTTTCTATTGCATCTGCCGCTGGTACTGGGACGGCCAGTATCTCTTCGCGATGCAAGTGCTCGGTGCCGCCTCCGTGCCGCTGTTCCTGCTTTCGATCCCCTACGTCCTGTGGCTGGACCGCGTCATGGTGGAGCCGCGAGACGCGTCGTGGCACTTCGGCGCCATGGTCGTCGGTGGCGGCGCATGGGATGCGGGCGAGGTGAAGAAGCACTGGCGCGCCTGGGCGATCAAGGGCTTTTTCGGCGCCTTCATGATCTCGATCCTGCCGGGCGGCTTCGGCAACGTGGTGGAGGCGGACTTAGCCGCCATCGCCCGCAATCCCGTCGATCTCGGCTCGATGACGATCGAGGCGCTGTTCCTGGTCGACGTGCAGATCGGCACCGTGGGCTACCTGTTCACCTTCCGCCCGCTCGACGCGCACATCCGCAGCGGCAACCCGCTGCTCGCCGGATGGGTGGCGGCGCTGATCTGTTATCCACCCTTCGTCTGGGGCACCATGGGCCGTACCGACGTGCTGGGCTACGAGGTCAACACCGGAGGCTGGGCCTACTGGATGGCAGGGCACGAGGCGCTGCTGTGGGGCTGGGCGGCGCTCATGGTCCTGCTGACGGCGATTTATGCCTGGGCGACCTTCGCCTTCGGCCTGCGCTTCTCCAACCTCACCTATCGCGGCGTGCTGACGAACGGTCCCTACCGCTTCACGCGCCACCCGGCCTACCTGTCGAAGAACCTGTTCTGGTGGACTTCGACGCTGCCGTTCCTCGTCACCAGCGGTTCGCTGACCGACGCGGTGCGCAATACCGTGCTGCTCGGCGTGGTCAGCGGCATCTACTACTGGCGCGCCCGTACCGAGGAGGCGCACCTGCTCGCCGAGGACCCGAAATACCGCGAATACCACGCCTGGATGGGCGAGAATGCGCTGATTACGCGCAGCTTCGGCCGCCTGCTGGCTCTGCTGCCCAAGCCGGGGAAACCGTCATCCCCGGCCTGACCGGGGACGACGGGATATCAGAAGGTCTTCACCGCGTAGATGCGGGACAGGTCGCCGCCCCACTCGCCATTGTAGAGGTCGAGCAGGCGCTGCGCAGGGACCTTGCCGGTGGCGACGATCTCGGCGAGCGGCTCGAGGTAGCCGGTCTCGTTGTCGCCGCCCGCGTTGAGGCGTCCGCGCGCCGCGAGGCCCGAACGCGAGATGTCGAGCACCTGCGCCGCAATGTCGCGCAAGGTGCCGCCGCCCGGGATCGGAGCGTCCAGGCCCAGCTTCGGCGCGGCGGAACGCAGCGCCTCGCGGCCTTCCATGTCCCAATCCCTGACGAGGTCCCAGGCGGCGTCGAGCGCGCCCTGGTCGTACAGTAGACCGACCCAGAGCGCCGGTAGCGCGCAGATACGGCCCCATGGGCCGCCATCGGCGCCGCGCATCTCGAGGAACGACTTCAGGCGCACTTCGGGGAAGGCGGTGGAGAGGTGGTCCGTCCAGTCGGACAGGCGCGGCAGTTCGCCGGGGAGCACCGAAAGCTCGCCCTTCAGGAAGTCGCGGAACGAGAGGCCGGCGGCGTCGATGTACTTGCCGTCGCGGAACACGAAGTACATCGGCACGTCGAGCATGTAGTCGACGTAGCGCTCGTACCCGAAGCCGTCCTCGAACACGAAGGGCAGCATCCCGGTGCGCTGCGGATCGGTGTCCGACCAGATGTGGCTGCGGTACGAGAGGTAGCCGTTGGGCTTGCCCTCGGTGAAGGGGGAGTTCGCGAAAAGCGCGGTCGCCAGCGGCTGCAGGGCCAGCGAGGTACGGAACTTCTTCACCATGTCGGCCTCGCTCGAATAGTCGAGGTTGACCTGGATGGTGCAGGTGCGCAGCATCATGTCGAGGCCCATCGAGCCGACGCGCGGCATGTGCCGCAGCATGATCTCGTAGCGGCCCTTGGGCATGATCGGCAGGTCTTCGCGGGTCTTGTCCGGCCACATGCCGAGCCCGAGGTACGCCTTGCCGATTCGCTCGCCGATGGCCTTCACCTGGGACAGGTGGCGTCCGGTTTCGGCGCAGGTCTGGTGGAGGTTCTCCAGCGGGGCGCCGGACAGTTCGAGCTGGCCCGCCGGCTCCAGGCTGACGTTGCCGTCCGCGCCCTTCATGGCGATGACGTTGCCGCCCTCGACGATCGGCTCCCATCCGAATTCGGTGAGGTTGTTGAGCAGGTCGCGGATGCCGCCGGGCTCGTCGTAGGACGGCGCGTGGTGGTCGGCGGTGTCGTAGACGAACTTCTCGTGCTCGGTCCCGATCCGCCACGCCTCGCGCGGCTTTTCGCCCGCTGCCATCGGCGCGGCCAGTTGATCCAGGCTTTCGACCACCGGATCTTCGCGATCCGAAACCTCACGGGTGCTCATGGCGGCGGAATTAGTGCGGCGCGCTTGGCTGCGCTACAACTTTTTGTACCGGTCAGTTTATTGTGCGCCCTGCGACCAGTCCCCCACGGTCGCCATCCACACGCCGATGGCGGAAATGCAGGCGGTTTCGGCCCTCAGGATGCGGGGACCAAGCGTGATCGCGCGGGCCTGCGGATGGGCCCGGACAAGGGCGCGCTCGTCCTCGTCGAAGCCGCCTTCGGGGCCGACGAGCAGCGCGGCGGGCCCCTGGTGGGCGGCGAAAGCGGCGGCGGCGGGCTCGCCGCCCTGCTCGTCGGCGAAGAACAGGGCGCGGTCCTGGGGCCAGTCGCGCAGCAGGGCGTCCAGCTTGAGCACCGGCTCCACGACGGGAAGCGCGGTGCGCGCGCATTGCTCCGCCGCCTCGGTGACGATGGTCTGGGCGCGCTCCGGATTGAGCTTGTCGGCGACGCAGCGGCGGGTGACGACCGGGCGGATCGCGGCGACGCCCAGTTCCGTCGCCTTTTCCAGCACGAGGTCGAAGTTGGGCTTCTTGAGCAGTGCGGCGCAAAGCACGAAGTCCGGCACGGCCTCGCGCATCCGCTGGCGGCGACGAGCGACGAGCACCACGTCGCGCTTCCCGGCGGAGAGGACCTCGCAGGCCCACTCGCCGGTCTCGTCGTCGCAGGCGATGACGGCGTCGCCGACGGCCACGCGCATGACCTTGCCGAGATAATGCGCCTGCTGGCCCTCGATCACGATCTCGCCGTTTTCGGACAGCGGGCCGGGAACGAACAGGCGCGGGGCCGAGCGGGGCGGCCAGGCGGGAGTTGCGGGCATGTCTTTGGCGGGCTTTCCGGGGTCGTCGGCGGGAAGGGGCCTTCTCGCCCGATCGCGAGGAGGATGCAACGGGCGCGCCGAAGTGTGCACGAATCACGTTCGGGCATGACAGAATCGCCGCGATGGACTAGGCGTCCGGGTGTGACCCAACCTTCGCTCGTACCGGACAGCCAGCATCGCGGCCTCGTTTCGCTCCTGCCGCCCCGCCTGCGGGACTTTGCCATGCTGGCAAGGCTGGACCGGCCCATCGGCTGGTGGCTGCTGTTCTGGCCCTGCGTCTGGGGCGTGATGCTGGCGGGCGGGGAGCGACGCTGGGGCTTGCTGCTGTGGATGCTCGCGGGGTCGATCGCGATGCGCGGCGCGGGATGCGTCTACAACGACATCGTCGACGCCGACCTCGATCGCCGGGTCGCGCGCACCGCGCTGCGGCCGGTGGCGAGCGGGCGGGTGAGCGCCGCCGCCGCCTGGATCTGGCTCGGCCTGCTCTGCGCGATCGGCCTCGTGGTCCTGCTGCAGTTGCGCGGCCCCGCCCAACTGGTGGCGCTGGGCAGCGTGGCGCTGGTGGCGGGCTATCCCTTCATGAAGCGGATCACCTGGTGGCCGCAGGCGTGGCTGGGGATGGTCTTCACCTGGGGCGCGCTGGTGGGCTGGGTGGAGATTCGCGGCGATCACCTGGAGGCGATGGCGGCGCTCTATGCCGGTTCGATCGCCTGGTGCATCGGCTACGATACCATTTATGCCCTGCAGGACCGCGAGGACGATGCGCTGGTGGGCATCCGTTCCTCCGCACTGCGGATGGGCAAGCGGGTGCGCGCGGGCGTCGGTGGTTTCTATGCGCTGGCGCTGGCGCTGTGGGCGCTGGCGTTCTGGGCGATGCGGCCGGACTGGGTCGGGCTGGTCGCGCTTGTCCCGATGGCGCTGCACCTGGGCTTCCAGGTGGCGACGCTCGATCCCGACGACGCGGAGAACCCGCTTGCCCGGTTCCGCTCCAACCGCGATGCCGGACTGGTCATGGCGCTGGCTTGCTGGGTGGTGGGCAACGCCGGGATCGTCTGACGGCGCCGGAAATTGACCTTGCCCCGTGCGCGCCGTAACGCGCAGGGCATGACCGTCACTCGCTTCGCCCCGTCGCCCACCGGGCACCTCCACGTCGGTAACATCCGCACCGCGCTGCACAACTTCCTGCTGGCGAAGCAGGCCGGCGGCCGCTTCCTGCTGCGGATCGACGATACCGACGCCGCCCGCAGCCGCGAGGAATACGTCGAGGGCATCCGCGCCGACCTTGCCTGGCTGGGCCTGTACCCCGAGGGCGAGGAGCGGCAGTCCGCGCGTTTCCCGGTCTACGAGGAAGCCTTCGCCAGGCTGGAGGCGCAGGGCCGCGTCTATCCGTGCTGGGAGAGCCCGCAGGAACTGGAATTGAAGCGCAAGGTGCTGCTGGGCCGCGGGTTGCCGCCGATCTACGACCGCGCCGCGCTGGCCGTGAGCGCGGACGAGAAGGCGGCACGGATCGCCGCGGGCGACCTGCCGCACTGGCGCTTCCTGCTCGACCGCGACGAGCCGATCGAATGGATCGACGGCATACGCGGGCCGCAGAAGTTCGACGCCGCGCAGATGAGCGACCCGGTCGTGCGCCGCGCGGACGGCTCGTGGCTCTACATGCTGCCCTCGGTGATCGACGACGTCGCCATGGGCGTCACCCAGATCCTGCGCGGCGAGGACCACGTCTCCAACACCGCCACGCAAGTGCAGATGTTCACCGCGCTCGGCGCGCCCGTTCCCGCCTTCGCGCACGAGGCGCTGCTCGTGGGGAGCGAGGGCAAGCTCTCCAAGCGCCTCGGTTCGCTGGGTGCGGCGCATTTCCGCGAGGCGGGGATCGAACCGCAGGCGCTGGTGGCGCTGCTTGGCCGGTTGGGGACCAGCGACCCGGTAGACCCGGCGCTCGGGCTGGAGGAACTGGCGGCGGCCTTCGACCTCTCCCGCTTCGGCCGCGCACCGGCGCGGTTCGACGAGGCCGAACTGGAGCGCGTCAATGCCGCCGTGGTTCATTCCCTGCCGTTCGCGGCGGTGGCGCACCGGCTGCCCGAGGGTATGGACGCGGCGGCGTGGGAGGCCGTCCGCCCGAACCTCGCCCGCGTGGCCGAGGCCGGGGACTGGTGGCAGGTCGTGACCGGCCCCGTCGCGGTGCCCGAGTTCGGGGACGAGGACCGTGCCTTCTGCGCGCAGGCGGCTGATGTGCTCGCGGCGCTGGAGTGGGACGAGGGCGTGTGGAAGGCTCTGACCGGTGCGCTCAAGGACGTGACGGGGCGCAAGGGCAAGGCGCTGTTCCTGCCGCTGCGGCAAGCGCTGACGGGCATGGATCATGGGCCGGACATGGCTGCGCTGCTCCCGCTGATCGGGCGCGAGGCGGCGGTTGTCAGGCTGGGGGCTTCGACAAGCTCAGGGTGAGCGGACGTCAGGCAATCCCCTTTGATCCCGCTCAGGCTGAGCCTGTCGAAGCCCCGGCCGCCATACCGCAGCGCGTAACATAAATTCCATTTACACCGCCGGCGCTTGCCGCTAATGGCGCGGGCATGTTCGCCAAGCCGATCATTATTACCACCCCGAAACCGACTGCCATCGCGCGGTCGGTGTCGGTGGTGTGCGTGATCTGAAGCACTACCCGGACATCGACCCCGCATACGGCAGGCGGGGCTTTTCACATTCGAAAACAACAACCTCGCGCTGCTCCCCTCGATAGGAGACGCTTAGTCATGGTTGCAAAGTTCGCCCCCGGTCAGAAGCTCAACGTCGGCATCGTCGGCGCGACCGGGCTTGTCGGCTCGATGATCCGCGAAATCCTCGCCGAGCGCGCGTTTCCCGTCGCCTCGCTGCGCCTGTTCGCCTCGGCGCGCTCGGCCGGCAAGGAACTGGACGGCGTGGTGGTCGAGGACGCGGCGACCGCCGATTTCGCGGGGCTCGACGTGGTGCTGTTCTCGGCCGGCGGCTCGACCTCGAGGGAACTGGCGCCCAAGGCGGCCGCTGCCGGCGCCATCGTGATCGACAACAGCTCCGCCTGGCGCTCGGACCCCGAAGTGCCGCTGGTCGTCGCCGAGGTGAACCCGGAGGCGCTGGCGAACCTCCCCAAGGGCATCGTCGCCAACCCGAACTGCACCACCATGGCCGCGATGCCGGTGCTGCGTCCGCTCCATGACGAGGCGGGCCTGAAGAAGCTGGTGGTCTCCACCTACCAGGCCGTCTCGGGCGGCGGGCTCGAGGGCATCGACGTGCTGGCCCGGCAGATCGCCCACGTTGGCGACCGCACCCGCGAACTGGCTTCCGGCGATACGTCCGCGCTGCTTCCGGAAGCGGAGAAGTGGGCCGTGCCGATGGCGCACAACGTGGTGCCGCTGAACTACGTCTATGCCGAGGACGGCTACACCGAGGAAGAGATCAAGCTGCGCGACGAGAGCCGCAAGATCCTCGGCATTCCCGCCCTGCCGGTTGCTGGCACCTGCGTGCGCGTTCCGGTGTTCACCGGCCACTCGCTGTCGATCAACGCCGAGTTCGAGCGTCCGATCGACGTCGAGCGCGCTCTGGAACTGCTCGGTTCGGCGCCGGGCGTGGTGGTGACCGAAGTGCCCAACCCGCTCGACGCGACCGGCAAGGACCCGGTGTTCGTCGGCCGCGTGCGCCGCGACCCGACCTCGGAGAACGGCCTCGCGCTGTTCGTGGCGAGCGACAACTTGCGCAAGGGCGCGGCGCTGAACGCGGTGCAGATCGCCGAAGTGCTGCTGGGGTGATGTAACGTCGTCCCCGGCTCGACCGGGGACCGCTGGCAAGGCCGCGCCCGGTTTCGGCTGGGCGCGGCTTTTCGGTGGCCCACGGCGAGCGATCGCCTCAAGAGTACCTAGCGGTCCCCGCGTTCGCGGGGACGACGGCTTCGGTTACTCCATGAACCACCCGTGGCTCGCCACCAGCGACTGGCCCGTCAGCGCGTTGGTGGGGAAGCTGGCGAAGAACAGCGCGACCTCGGCGATGTCCTCGACCGTGGTGAACTCACCGTCGACCGTCTGGCCGAGCATGACCTTCTTCACCACCTCCTCCTCGGAAATGTTCAGTTCCTTCGCCTGCTCGGGAATCTGCTTGTCCACCAGCGGGGTGCGCACGAAGCCGGGGCAGATGACGTTGGTGCGCACGCCCTTCTTGCCGCCCTCCTTGGCGATCACGCGCGACAGGCCGAGGAGGCCGTGCTTGGCGGTGACGTAGGCGCTCTTGAGCGGGCTGGCCTCCTTGGAGTGGACCGATCCCATGAAGATCACCGAGCCCGAGCCTTGGGCGTACATGTGCGGCAGCACCGCCTTCGAGGTCAGGAAGGCGCCGTCGAGATGGATCGCCAGCATCTTCTTCCAGTCGGAGAACGCGTAGTTCTCGACCGGGTTGACGATCTGGATGCCCGCGTTGGAGACCAGCACGTCGACCGTGCCCCAGGCCTCGACCACCTGGGCGACGCCGGCGTTCACCTGCTCCTCGCTGGTGACGTCCATGGCGACCGCCATCGCCTTGCCGCCCTTGGCGACGATGTCATCGGCGGCCTTCTGCGCGGCTTCGAGATTGAGGTCGGCGATGACGACCTTGCCGCCTTCGCCCGCGTAGGTGTGGGCGATGGCATTGCCGATGCCGCTGGCGGCGCCGGTGACGATGCAGACCTTGTCCTGAAGCTTCATCATTGTACTCCCAGTGGGTGTTCGGTCAGGCGGTAAGCGGCTTTTCGGGGTGGACCCCGGCAAGGTCGAAGGTCACGATCTCGTCCGCCTTGAGGCGGCGGTCCAGCCACTCGGGGTGAGCGAGCGAGCGCAGCGCGTCGGCGCGGCCGGCGGCCCAGTGCTCCTCGATCGTCATACGCGAGAACTCGTAGTCCTTGGAATTGGTCTCGTAGTCGTCGGGCCGGTTGATGAGGTGCATCACCGCAACGGCTCCGGCGGGGCGGCAGTCGAGCAGGTGGGCGAGGTCCGGGTCGTCGCGCAGTTCGGGCGGCAGCCGCTGGGCGAGGCGCTTGGCGGCGGCGCACATCGTCTGGAGCCGCTTCGACTGGTCGGTGCCGAGCCGGGTGCGGCTGGAAAAGCGGATGTCCTTCTCGCGCTGGGCGACGTCGGCCATGGTGCGCGGCACGATCCCGCGCGAGGAGAACAGATCGACCTGGTAGACCGTCATCTCGCACGAGGGGCGGTTGTCGAGCACGTATTGCAGCGGCGTGTTCGAGACGAGGCCGCCGTCCCAGTACCATTCGCCGTCGATCTCTACCGGCGGGAAGCCCGGGGGCAGGGCGCCGCTGGCCATGATGTGCTCGGGCCGGATGGTGCGCTCGGTGTTGTCGAAATAGGCGAAGTTGCCGTTGAGCATGTTCACCGCGCCGACGGAAAAGCGCAGGTCGGTGCGGTTGAGCCGCTCGAAATCGACCAGTTCCAGCAGCGTGTCGCGCAAGGGCGCGGTGTCGTAGTAGCTGAGGCGGCCGAGGTCGGCGGGCCATTCGGGCATCGGGACCGGCAGGCGCGGGGTGAAGAAGCCGGGGATGCCGAAGGTGGCGACCCACTGCGCGGCGCCCTCGTTGAAGGCGCGGCGGGCGAAGCCGAGGGGCTCGTCCAGCCGGTAGAGCAGTTCGGAGGAGACATGGCGCCAAAACCGGCGCAGCGCGGGGACGCGGTCGGCGGGCGCGTTGCCGGCGATGATCGCGGCGTTGATCGCGCCGATCGAGATGCCGGCGACCCAGTCGGGCAGGGCATCGTCCTCGGCCAACGCCTCGTAGACGCCGGCCTGGTAGGCGCCGAGCGCGCCGCCGCCCTGGAGGACGAGCACGGATTGGGGGCGAAGGTTTGAGTCGGATTGCGCTGGAATGACGGAAGAACCTCGAGCCAATGTTCTGCCCCACTTTGTTGCAGTGCAACAGTTGGGGGCGTCGGCGGGTGGTTTCAACTGCTGTTTTGGGAAGGCTTGTTGAGGAAGTACATGCGCGCGCGGGCTTCTTGGGAGGGCGGGGCCGGGCGGGCCTGCGACGATGGGAAAGAACCTGCGCGAAAGTAGCAGGGCCGCGGCGTTTAGGAAAATCCCGGAACCGCCGCGCCCTCAGGCGGCGACTTCCGCGCTGGCCGGGTCGCTCGCCGCTTCGAGCAGGCGGCGTTCGAGCGCCTTCAGCCGCTGCGGTGCGGTGAGCTTCTCGCCCAGCAGGTCGGTGACGTAGAAGGTGTCGGCCGCGCGCTCGCCATACGTGGCGATGTGGGCGGAGTGGACCATCAGCTTCGATTCGAACAGCGCGTGCGCCAGCCGGTTGAGCAGCGCCGGCTTGTCGCGCGCGTTGACCTCGACCACGGTGAAGCGGTTCGAGGCCTTGTTGTCGAACAGCACGCGCGGACGCACCTCGAAGGCATCGGCGCGGGGCCGGGCGTCCGGCTTGGCGACGAGCTGGGGCAGGATCCGGATGCGGTTGGCCAGCGCGTTCTCGATCGAGGTGCTCAGCCGTTCGAGCTGGCTCACTTCCATGAACGGGCGGCCGAGCGGGTCCTGCACGAGGAAGTTGTCGACCGCGCGGCCCGAGCGGGTGGTGTGGATGCGCGCGTCGATGATGTTGCCGCCGGCCAGGTGGATGCCCCCCGCGATGCGGTAGAACAGGCCCGGATGGTCCGAGGCGATCACCGTCACCAGCGTGGCGCCGCGCGCCGGATAGTATTCCGTGGAGATCGACAGCGGGTCGTTCTCGCTGGCGACGAGCTGGACGAGGTTGCGGGCGATCACGTCCTCGGGCTCGGCGATCCAGTAGGCATCGCCCATGGCCCCGCCGATCCGCTCGATCAGCGCCGGATAGTCGCCGCCCATCGCCTCCACCGCGGCCTTCTTGGCGGCGACGCGGTTGGGGCGCCCGAACTCGGCATGGCCGAGGCGCAGGCGTTCCTCGGTGGCGCCGTAGAGCGTGGCGATGAGCTGGCGCTTCCACGAATTCCAGGTGCCCGGACCCACCGCGCGGATGTCGACGATGGTGAGCACGGTGAGCTGGCGCAACCGGTCCACCGACTGCACCACTTCCACGAAGTCGGCGATGGTCTTGCCGTCCGACAGGTCGCGCTTCATCGCGGTGGCCGAGAGCAGCAGGTGGTTGCGCACCAGCCAGGCGACGAGGTCGGTCTCCTCCTCGTCGAGCCCGAAGCGCGGGCACAGCTTCATCGCCACTTCGGCGCCGAGGATCGAATGGTCGCCCTTGCGGCCCTTGGCGATGTCGTGGAGCAGCGTCGCCACGTAGAGCGCGCGGCGCGAGCGGACCTTGTGGATCAGCTCGTGGGCGAGCGGATGGTCCTCGCGCAGTTCGCCCTTCTCGATGCGCGAGAGCAGGCCGATGGCGCGGATGGTGTGCTCGTCCACCGTGTAGTGGTGGTACATGTCGAACTGCATCTGCGCGTTGACGCGGCCGAACTCGGTCACGAAGCGGCCGAACACGCCCGCCTCGTTGAAGCTGCGCAGCGCCACCTCGGGGTTGTTGCGGCTGGTGAGCAGTTCCATGAACAGCTCGTTGGCGCGCTTGTCCACGCGCACGTCGTCGCGGATCAGCACGGCATCGCGCGAGATCAGGCGCAGCGTCTCGGGGTGGATCTCCAGGCGCTCGCGGTCGGCCAGCACGAAGATCTCGATGAGGCGCACCGGATCGGTGGCGAACCAGTCGTCCGAGGGGGCCTTGAGCCGGCCGCCGAACACCTTGTAGCCCTTGAGGATGCGCTCCTTGGCGCGGAAGCCCGCCAGCAGCCCGCGCGGCTGGCGCTTGGCGAACTGCTCGTCGAGCTGGGCGAGGAACACCCCGGTCAGGTTGCCGACGACCTTGGCCTGCAGGAAGAACATCTGCATGAACCGCTCGACCGAGCTTTTGCCGGGGCGGTCGGAGAAGTTCATCCGCGCCGCCACCTCGCGCTGCATGTCGAAGGTCAGGCGGTCCTCGGCGCGGCGGGTGATGGTGTGGAGATGGCAGCGCACCGCCCAGAAGAAGTTCTCGGCGCGGCGGAAGGCGCGGTATTCCTTGTGGGTCAGCAGCCCGACGTCGACCAGCTCGGCGGGCGAGCGGACCTTGTGGATGTACTTGCCGATCCAGTAGAGCGTGTGGAGGTCGCGCAGGCCGCCCTTGCCCTCCTTGATGTTGGGCTCGACGACGTAGCGGGTGTCGCCCATGCGCTTGTGGCGTTCCTCCCGCTCGGCCAGCTTCTCGACCACGAACTGCCGCTCGGTGCCCGAAACCACGTCCTTGAAGAAGCGCGTGCGCGCCTCCTCGTAGAGTTCCTGGTCGCCCCAGACGTAGCGGCCTTCGAGCATCGCGGTGCGGATCGTCAGGTCCGACTTCGACATGCGCACCATGTCGTCGAGCGAGCGGCTGGACTGGCCGACCTTGAGCGAGAGGTCCCACAGGAAATAGAGCATCGCCTCGATCACCTGCTCGCACCACGGCGTCTGCTTGATCGGGGTGAGGAAGGCGATGTCGACGTCGGAATGCGGCGCCATCTCGCCGCGCCCGTAGCCGCCGACCGCCATGATCGTCAGCCGCTCGCCCTTGGACCGGTTGGCGGCGGGGTAGACGTTGACGACGATGTGGTCGTGGATCACGCGGATGAGCTGGTCCACCAGGAAGGCCTGCGCCTCGGCCACCTCGTGCCCGGCGGAGGGCTTCTCGATCAGCCGGCGGGCGATCTCGGCCCGCCCGTTCTCCAGCGCCGCGCGCAGCAGCTCGACGATCGCCTTGCGGCCCTTGATGCCGCCATGCCCGGCGACGACGGCCTCGATGCGCTCGACGAGGTCGCGCCGGTCGATCACCGAGCGGGGGGAGGGGATACGGATCACGCTGCTCATGGATTGCATCTAGGGGTTGTCGCCGGGGAGGGGAAGACGGGAGCTGCGGGGGCGAGGCCCGATATCGCACAGGCTCGTCAATTGCCGGCTACCATCGGACAACGGCCTATGCCAGAAGGCCGGCCATCGACGCGCCCCGGTCGCAGGGTGCGCAGGACAACCACGCGAGGTCCCAGACTTGTCCCTGACACTGCTCGCCGCAGCCGCGGCAGAGGCGCCCGAGCCCATCTACTGGGTCAATCTCGGCCTCAAGAACTACCTGTTCCGCATCGGCAGCTTCGAGCTGCGCTGGTACTCGCTGGCCTATCTGGCGGGGATCGTGCTGGGCTACTGGCACCTGACCCGCATGATAAAGGCGCCCGGCGCGCCGCTGGCCGAGCGCCATGCCGACGACCTGTTCTTCTACTGCACGCTCGGCATCATCCTGGGCGGAAGGCTCGGCTACGCCACGTTCTACACCGGCGGCAGTTCCGACATTCCCAGCCTCTGGGCGCATCCCGACCAGATGATCCAGCTCTGGCACGGCGGCATGAGCTTCCACGGCGGCCTCATCGGCGTGCTGCTGGCGCTCTTGTGGGTATCGTGGCGCAACAAGCTGAACTTCGTGCGGGTGGCGGACTACATCGCCGTCTGCGTGCCCTTCGGGATGCTGTTCGGCCGCCTCGCCAACTTCGTCAACGGCGAGCTGTGGGGCCGCGTGGTCACCGGCCATGTGCCCTGGGCGATGGTCTTCCCCGACGCGCCCGATCAGCTCCCGCGCCACCCCAGCCAGCTCTACGAGGCCGGGCTGGAGGGGTTGCTGATGGTCGTCGTCATGCTGCTGCTGTTCTGGAAGACGCGCGCGCGGTTCCGTCCGGGCCTGCTGGTGGGCGTCTTCACCGCCGGCATCGCCGCCGCCCGCTTCACCGTGGAATTCTACCGCGAGCCCGACAAGCAGCTGGCCCAGTTCGCCCAGTCCACCGGCCTGTCGATGGGCCAGTGGCTGACGATCCCGCTGATCCTGCTCGGCCTGTTCCTCGTCGCCCGCGCGCTGGCCCGTCCGGCGCTCTCGACGCGGCGGCCGATCGAGATCACCTGAGGACGCCCGCGTGGCAGAGGGCGAATCGCTCACCGCCGTGTTCCAGCGCCTGATCGCCAACTTCGGGCCGATCACGCTGCAGCAGTACATGGGCGAATCGAACGCCCGCTACTACGCCGGCAAGGACCCGCTCGGCAGCGGCGGGGACTTCATCACCGCGCCCGAGATCAGCCAGATGTTCGGCGAACTCATCGGGCTGTGGCTGGTCGACATCTGGGCGCGGGCGGGGCGCCCCACGGTCCACTACGTCGAGCTTGGCCCCGGGCGCGGCACCCTGGCGCGCGATGCACTGCGGGCGATGAAGCGGCAGGGGCTGGAGCCCGAGGTCCACTTCGTCGAAGGCTCCGCCGCCCTGCGCGCGCTCCAGCGCGAGGCGGTGCCGCACGCACAGTGGCACGACGATCTCGCCACGCTCCCCACCGATGCGCCGCTGCTGCTGGTGGGCAACGAATTCCTCGACGCGCTGCCGGTCCGCCAGCTGGTGAAGACCCCGCAGGGCTGGCGCGAGCGCATGGTCGGCCTGCAGGACGGCCGGTTCGTCCCCGTCGGCGGCGACAAGCCGATGGACGCCGCGATCCCGGAGCACCTGAAGGACGCACCCGACCAGACCCTGATCGAGACCTGCCCCGGCGCCGCCGCCGTGGTCGACGAGATCGCCGGGCGGCTGGCCCGGCAGGGCGGCGCGGCGCTGCTGATCGACTACGGCTATGCCGCAATGCAGACCGGCTCGACGCTGCAGGCGCTCAGGGACCACCGCAAGGTCGATCCCTTCGATTCTCCGGGGGAGGCCGACCTCACCTGCCTCGTCGATTTCGCGGCGATGGCCGAAGTCGCCGTCGCGGGGGGCGCGCGCCATCTCGGCACCGTTACCCAAGGGCATTTCCTGCGCGCGCTCGGCATCGACGTGCGAACAGCGCAGCTTTCCGCTGTTGCGCCGCAGCAATCATCTGCAATACACTCCGCCCGGGATCGACTTGTCGACGAGGGGCAGATGGGGACTTTGTTCAAGGTAATCGGGCTGGCCGCGCCTGCGTGGCCTGACGGAGCGGGCTTCTGATGGAGCCGGTGCACAGCGTGAAGGGACTGGGCCTCGAACGGCTGGTCTTCTTCTCCGACGCCGTCTTCGCCATCGCCATCACGCTTCTCGTGCTGGAGATCGAGGTGCCGCACCTGCCGCACGACGCGGCCCCGGCGGAATACTGGCATCATCTCGGCGAGCTGGTGCCCAGCTTCCTGGCCTTCCTGCTGAGCTTCCTGGTGATCGGCCGCTTCTGGCTGTCGCACCACCAGATCTTCGCGCGGGTGACGCATTTCGACGTGCGGATGGTGTGGTCGAACATGCTCTACCTGCTGGCGATCGTGTTCATGCCCTTCACCACGGCGTTCATGGCTGCCGGGCGCAACACTTTCGTGCCCGCCTTGTGCTACAACCTGAACCTGCTGGTCGCCGGGCTGACCGCGTGGCTGCTGATGAGCCAGGTCGAGCGTTACGCGCCCGAGGCCGCCACCCCCAATCCGGGGCGCACCGGATCGCCCAGCGTCGTCGCCGCCGCCGGGCTGAGCGTGGCCATGGCCTTCGTCATCCCGCAACTGAGCCAGTTCGCGATGGCGACGATCCCGCTCTGGCGGATGCTGTTCCACCGCCGGGAGAAGGCATGATGGCCTCGAGGCAGACCGCCATGGCGCCCGCCCCGGACGCCGCCCCCGCCGCCGCGCCGCGCTCGCTCGCGCCTGACCGGCTGGAGCGCACGCTCGGCTGGCTGGCGCTGGTGATGCTGGGCTTCATCCTTGCCGCCGTGGCGAGGGGGCGGGCCGAATGGGCGCAGATTCCCGCCGTCGTCTGGCTTCACCTCGCGACGATCGTGGTGGCGCTGGTCCTGACCCCGGTGCTGCTCTGGCGCCCGCGCGGGACCGCCGCGCACCGGCAACTGGGCTATGTCTGGTCGGGCGCGATGCTGCTGACGGCGATCGACAGCATGTTCCTCACCGGGCGCACCGGCGGGTTCAGCCCGATCCACATCCTCTCGGTGGCGACGATCGTGCTGGTTCCCGTGCTGGTCGTCACCGCGCGCCGCCACAATGTCGCCCGCCACCGCCGCACCGTGCGCGGCATGATCATCGGCGCCCTGCTGATCGCGGGCTTCTTCACCTTCCCGTTCAACCGCCTGCTGGGACACTGGCTGCTCGGCTGAGGCGCTTCAGCCGCGAGCTTGCGTGCGGCTGCCAACAACAAGACGGGGCCTTGCCAGCGGTCCCCGGCTAGCCGGGGACGACGGGTTTCGTGCCCGTCCAACAGCCGTCATCCCCGCGAAAGTGGGGATCGCCGGATGCCCTTGAGGCGAGAGCCGCCGCTTACTTGCTCACCCGCACCGCGCGGCTTTCCTGCGGCACTTCGCGGACGGGGACGGCCTTGATCCAGTCCTCGAACGCCTCGACGTCGATGGCGCCGCGCGTGCGGTCGGTGCCCTTGGCGAAGGTCGAGTAGCCGTCGCCGCCTTCGGCGAGGAAGTTGACCACGCTCACCCGGTACTTGGCCGAGGCCGCCACCGGCTTGCCGCCCAGCGTCAGCGAAACGATCCGGTTGCCCGAGGGCCGGGCAAGGTCGTAGCGGATCAGCAGTCCGGCCGAGGGTGAGAGCACCTGCTTCGGCCCGTTGTCGTCCAGTCCCTCCTCGATCACCGCCTTCAGCTGCGCGCCGGTGAGCGTCATCGTCACCAGTTCGTTGTTGAAGGGCTGGACCGCGTAGAGCTGGCCGAAAGTCACGGTGCCGTCGGCAGCAGGCACCAGCGAGGCGCGGATGCCGAAGGGGTTGGTGAACGAGACCTGCGCGCCCGCACCGCGCGTCGCCGCGAGCTGGCCGTCGGCGATGAGGTTGCCGAGCGCGCCGCCGGTGCCCGATTCCTCGCCGTCCGACTTGGCGGCGCTGCCGGAGATCTTGCCGATCGGGCGCGCCACCAGCGAGAGCGAGGCGTCCTTGTACTGCTTCACGTAGGCCGCCACGTCCGCGCGCGGGGCGAAGCGCGGGAAGGCGTCGGTATTGGCGATGTCGCCGCGCGTGGCGCGGTAGGGCTCCGACTGCACGATCACGTTGTGTGCCGAGGAGGACACCACGCGGTGCGCCGCCGGGTCGATCCTGAGCGTGATGTCGGTGACGAGTTCGCCGTAGACGCCCGCGCTGGTCAGCAGGATCGGCGCGGTGCCGTTCGCGGGCTTGTAGTTGCAGACATAGGACCAGTGCGTGTGGCCCGAGACGACCACGTCCACCCCGGGCGAGAGCCGGTCGAGGATCGGGGTGATCTCGCCCGCGAAGTCGGCGCAGCCGTTGGGATCGCCCACCGGCGTCTTGCCGCCCTGGTGGATCAGCACCACCACCGCGTCGGCGCCTTCGGCCTTGAGCACGGGGATCGCCCGGTTGATCGCGTCCGCCTCGTCGCCGAAGCTGAGCCCGGCGACCTGGTCGGGCGAGACGAGCGTCGGCACCGATTTCAGCGAGAGGCCGACGAAGCCGACCGTCACCCTGGCCGCGCCCTCGCCAAAGGTCTTGAGCCCGGTTGCCGGGAACAGCGTGGTGCCGTCCGCCTTGAAGGTGCTGGCCGAGAGATACCGGTAGCCCGCGCCCTTGAACTGTTCGAGCTGGCAGGGCTGGAGCCGCCCGTTCTTCTCGCAGCCGCCGTTCTGCAGGCGCTGGAGTTCCTTCCAGCCGCGGTCGAACTCGTGGTTGCCCACCGCGTTGAATTCGAGGCCCAGCCGGTTCATCACGCCCACCGCCGGCTCGTCCAGGTAGAGCGAGGAGGCGAGCTGCGAGGCGCTGGTGAGGTCGCCCGCCGCGACGACGACGTGGTTGGGGTGCCTGGCCTTGATCGAATCGACCGCCGAGGCAAGCCACGCCCCGCCGCCCGCCGGGACCGGCAGGATCGAGCCGTCGGCCTGCTTCACGTTGACCGACTGCCTGGGCGGTTCGAGCGCGCCGTGGAAGTCGTTGATGCCGATGATGCCCACTTCGACCGGGCCGGCGGGCGCGGCCGGCGTCGTGGCGGTCTGGCGGGTGGCCTGCGGCGCGGCGCAGGCGGCCAGCAGGGAAACGGCGAGAAGCGGGAGGGCCCGGAAATGCGCGGTGGTCATGACCCGGCTCTATCGCAAGCCTGCGTGACGTTCAAAGGACCAATTCGGCGATTGGCGCGGGTTTGGAGCAAGTTCGTGCGCCGCGCTCAGCGCGCACCGTCCTCCAGCGCGTGCATGTCCTCGTCCGACAGGCCGAAGTGGTGGCCGACCTCGTGGATCACCACGTGGGTGACGAGGTCCTCCAGCGCCACTTCGGTCTCGCACCACTCGGCGAGCAGCGGCTGGCGGTAGAGCGTGATGCGCGGCGGGAATTCGCCCGAGATCCACACCGAATCGGTGTCCATCGAGCGGCCGTGGTAGAGCCCGGTAAGCTCGAACGGGTCCTCGATCTCCATCTCGCGCAGGGTTTCCTCGTCGGCGAATTCCTCGATGTGGACGGTGATCCCGTCGAGATGCCCGGCGAACGGCGCCGGGATGCGCGCGAAGGCGGCGTGGGCGAGCGTCTCGAAATCGGCGGGCGAGGGGGGCGGTCCGAAGCGGCGGGTCATGGCGCGGTTGTGGCACTGTTTGGAGCGTGGCGGAATGCTTCTTCCACACATCACCCTCGTCATTTCCGCGCAGGCGGGGATGACGAAAAAGGGGGAGCGCGGTCCACGATCCCGTTCCGCCCTCACTCCCGCGCCGCCGCCAGGTGCCGCAGGATCACCGCGCGGTTGCTGCGGTCGGCCTCGAACCGGGCGAGCGCGCCGTCGTGGGCGAGGATCGCGGCGATGATGCGGCGGCGGCCCGCCTTCCAGCTCGCGATGTCCTGCTTCAGCGCGCGCACCGGGGTATCGCTGCGGGTGGTCGCGTAGTGGAGCGTCACGCGGGTGAGCATCTCGAACAGCGGGCGGCGGACCATGCGGAACAGCAGTTCCTGGAACGCGAATTCGAAGGCGCCGAGGTCGGCGTCGCTGGCGCAGGTTTCCACCCGTTCCGCCATGGTGGCGAGATCGCGCAGCAGGTCGGCGTCGCGGCATCCGGCGGCGGCGCCGGCAAGTTCGTTGAACAGCAGCGAGGTCATGTCGAGCGCCTCCTCCCACGTCGCGGGGTGGACGCGCAGGTAGGCGTCGAAGGCGCGCTCGAGCGCCGCATCGTCGGGCCGCGCGCCGTAGTAGCCGCCGCCGGGGCCGCGCCGGACTTCCAGCAACCCCTCGTGCTCGAGCACGCGCGCGGCCTGCTGCAGCGTGACGATGCCCACCTCCAGACTGCGGGCGAGCGCGTGGAGCGAGCCGATCAGCGCGCCCGGCTCGGCGGCGAAGATCCGCTCGCGCAGGACCTCGGTGGTGGCGGCGACGAGGTTGATGCCGCGGCGGCGGCGGACCCGGCGTTCGGGCGGGACGGCGTCAATTACAGGCATATAATAGCATCACACCCCGCCGATTCAGGACTTTGAAACGCAATTCAAGTCCGTTGCCCTGCCATTTAGACACACATAACCTTGTGCTCAAGACGGATCGCCGCAGGCTCGAACTTGCCCCGTCATTCCCGCCGGTACGGGGATGACGAAGGCAGGGGGCAGCGAAGGTCCGCGTGTTTTGGGACGGGAGCAATTCGATGGCATTCCTCACACCGGATCGGTCGGCCTTGCCGCGCCATGGCCTCGTGATCGGCGAAGCGAGCGAGGCGGGCGGCAGCGGCGCGGCGTTCGAGCACGTCTATCCCGGCACCGCCGAAGTCACCGCCAGCCTGCGCCTCGCCAATGCCGACGACGTCGATCGCGCGGTCGCCGCCGCGAAGGCCGCCGCGCCCGCGTGGCGCGCGCTGCCGGGAGACAAGCGGCGGGACCTCATGTTCCGCCTCGCCGCGCTGATCGAGGAGAAGGCGGCGGAAATGACCCCGCTGCTCTCGATCGAGAACGGCTCGATCATTCTCGCCGGTCCGCACATGAGCGCCGACGCCGCGCAGAAGTTCCGCTACTTCGGCGGCTGGGCGGACAAGATCGAGGGCCGCACCGTCAGCACCTGGGGCGGTCCCGCGCACGACTATGTGAGCTACGAGCCCTATGGCGTCGTCGGCCTGATCGTGCCGTGGAACGGCCCGCTCTTCGCCGCGACGATGTGCATGGCCCCGGCGCTGGCCGCGGGCAACTGCGTGGTGCTGAAAGCGCCCGAGAACGCGCCGTTCTCGCTGATGAAGCTGGTCGAGATCATCGGCCTTGCGGGCTTCCCGCCGGGCGTGGTCAACCTCGTTACCGGCGGGCCGGACGTGGGCGCGGCGATGGTGGCGCATCCGGGCATCGGCAAGATCGAGTTCATCGGCTCCGGCGCCACCGCGCGCAAGATCCTCGCCAGCGCGGCCGATAGCCTGAAGCCCGTGGGCCTGGAACTGGGCGGCAAGTCGGCAGTGCTGGTCTTCGCCGACGCCGACTTGCAGGCCGCCGCCAAGCGCGGGCTTTCGGGCGCGGTCAGTGCCAACGGGCAGGGCTGCGTCAACGGCACGCGCCTGCTGGTCGAGCGCTCGATCTACGAGCCCTACGTCCAGATGCTCGGCGCCATGGCGGGCTACATCAAGGTCGGCGACCCGCTGGCGATGGACACGATCATGGGCCCGGTCATCTCCGAGGCGTCGCTTGCCCGCATCCAGGGCATGGTGGACGGCGGCGTGGCCGACGGCGCCCGCGTCGTCTGCGGCGGCGAGCGGCTGGGCGGCGACCACGCCTCGGGCTTCTTCCTGCCGATCACCGTGCTGGCGGACGTCTCTCCGCAAAGCGCCATCGCCCGCAACGAGGTATTCGGCCCGGTCCTCGTCGTCACCCCCTTCGACAGCGAGGAGGAAGCCGTCGCGCTTGCCAACGACAGCGACTACGGTCTCGGCGCCTATGTCCACACCACCAATCTCGCCCGCGCGCACCGCGTTGCCGGGCAGATGATGGCGGGGCAGGTGCAGGTCAACGGCTCGGGTGAGGCGATGACGCCCTGCGTGCCGTTCGGCGGCATGAAGCATTCCGGACACGGCCGCCTCGGCGGGATCGAGGCGCTGCGCGAGTTCCAGCAGGTGCGCAACGTCTGGGTCAACCTGCAGGACTGATGGCCATGACCCTGATCGACCCCAAGACCCGCATCGCCGCCGGCCTCGCCGCCGAAGCCAAGGCCACCGGCCGCCCCCCGCGCGAGCCCGCGACGCTGTTCGAGCAATCGTGGCGCGACTTCGTCTGGGCGGAAGTCTGGACCCGCCCCGGCCTCCCCCCGCGTCCGCGCCACATCGTCGCCATGGCGAGCGCGGCGACCTGCGGGCTGGAGGAAAGCCAGCTCGACGACTTCGTGCGCGGCGCGCTGGTGGGCGAACACCTCTCCCTTCCCGAACTGCGCGAGGCGGCGCTGCACCTTGCCGTCTATGCGGGCTGGGGCAACGGCGGCAAGCTCGACCGCGCGGTCACCCGCGTCGCCGCCGAGCTGGGCCTGCCACCTGCCGACCTGCCCCCGCTCGCGCCCGAGCCGTGGGACCCCCAGGTCCGCAACGATAGGGGCCATGCCGCTTTCGCCAAGGTCATGACCTTCCCGCCCGGCCCGCCCAACTCGCCCTACCTGCAGGGCATCAACAACTTCGTGTTCGGCGAGATGTGGTGGCGGCCCGGCCTCGACGAGCCCTCGCGCCGCTGGATCACGCTCGTGGGGGTGTGCGAATCCGCCGCCGAGATTCCCATCCGCAGCCACGTCCACGCCGCCATGGCGAGCGGCAACTGTACCGGCGAGGAGATGCTCGAATTCGTCCTGCAATACGGCACCCACGCCGGCTGGCCCAAGGCCTCGCGGATCAACGGGGTGGTGATCGAGATGATCGACAAGGTGGCCAAGGGCCTGCCGTGGCACGCGTGAGGAGGATGCTACCATGAACACCGACATGACCGGGAAGGTCGCCCTCGTCACCGGCGCCGCCTCGGGGCTGGGCCGCGCCAGTGCGCTCAAGCTGGCGGAGGCCGGCGCCGACCTCTGGCTGGTCGACGTCAACGCCGAGGCGCTGGCCGAAACCGTCGGGCTGCTGGCGAAGAGCGGCCGCGCCGTCGCCACGCAAGTCGCCGACCTGTCCGACCCAGCCGCCTGCGCGGGCGTGGTGCCCGAGGCGGTGAAGCGCTTCGGGCGGCTCGACGCGCTGTGCAACGTCGCCGGGCTGATCTACCTCGCCAACACGCCCGACATGCCGATGGAGCAGTACCGCCGCACGATGGCGGTGAACCTCGACGCGCCGTTCATCCTCTCGCAGGGGGCGATCCCGCACCTGCTCGAGACGAACGGGGCGATCGTCAACGTCGCCTCCTGCGCCTCCTACATCGGCGAGGCCTATGCCGCCGCCTACTGCTCCAGCAAGTGGGGCATCCTGGGCATGACCAAGGCCATGGCGATGGAGTACCAGAAGTCTCCGATCCGCATCAACGCGGTGGCGCCGGGCGGCATGGTCACCAACATCGCCATCAATTTCCGCCCGCCCGAGAACTGCGATTTCGAACTGCTCAAGCGCTACTCCGGCCTGCGCGGGCAGGTCGAGGTGGACGACGTGGCGGACATGGTCCTGCTGCTGGCGTCCGAGGCCGGGCGCGGTTTCCACGGCTCGTGCATCGACATCGACAAGGGCATCACGGCGGGTTGAGCGTGGGGCGACTGCGCACCTCCTTCCGTCCATTCCCCTCGTCACCCTGAACTTGGTTCAGGGTCCATCGCGCCGATCAAACCGCGGTGTGGACGGCGAAATGGATCCTGAACCAAGTTCAGGATGACGATGGGTGCGGGGCTAGGTCGGCGGAGAACACCGCCGCGCGAAACCCAACCAAGCATCAAAAGGAGAGTTTCGAAATGACCTTCACGCTCGACCAGTTCCGCCTCGACGGCAAGGTGGCGGTGGTGACCGGCGCCGGCGGGCGCGGCAATTCGATCGGCCGGGCCTATGCGCTGGGCCTTGCCGGTGCAGGCGCGAGCATCGTCGTCGCCGACCTCAACCGCGAAGGGGCGCAGGCCGTGGCGGAGGAGATCGTCGCCGGCGGCGGCAAGGCCGTGGCGGTGGAAGTCAACGTCGCCGACGAAGCCTCCACCCTCGCCATGGGCAAGGCTGCGGTCGAGGCGTTCGGCGGGGTCGACATCCTCGTCAACAACGCCGCGCTGATGGTCGACATCAGCTACGACAATTGCGAGACGATCGGTCTGGAAGCGTGGAACCGGGCGTTCTCGGTGAACCTCAACGGCGCGCTGCTCTGTGCGCGGGCGGTGATCCCCTCGATGCGCGAGCGGGGCGGCGGGCGGATCGTCAACCAGACCAGCGGCGGCGCGTTCCCGGCGATCGGGCTCTACGGCATCTCCAAGCTGGCGCTGGTGGGGCTGACCACCACGCTCGCCAAGCAGCTCGGCAAGGACGGCATCACCTGCAACGCCATCGCGCCGGGCAACGTCAAGTCCGACGCGGGCAAGCTGCTGGTCCCGGACGATTCGCCGTTCATCAAGTTCCTCGAGATGAGCTGCGCCACCAAGCCGCGCGGCGAACCGGACGAACTGGTCGGCGCGCTGCTGCTGCTGTGCTCGCCGGCGGGGCAGTGGATCACCGGGCAGACCGTGCACGTCGATGGCGGCTGGGTGATGCGGCCTTAGTTCCAGGTCCTCCTCGTTCCGCAGGAATGGGAAGGGGGACCGCCAGCGTAGCTGGTGGTGGAGGGGGAGAACCCTCCGTCAGCCGCTCCGCGGCTGCCACCTCCCCATCCCTTCGGGACAGGGAGGATTGAAGCGGGCCATCCACACCCCGCTCTCCCCGCTTCCTTGCGAAACGCCCCCGTTTCTGCGACCAAACCGCGATGACACCGGCGATCTTCGGCCTTTCCGGCCTGACCCTCACCGACGACGAACGCGCCTTCTTCCGCGATGCCGATCCGGCGGGCTACGTGCTGTTCGCCCGCAATGCGCAAGGTCGCGAGCAGCTGCGCGCGCTCACCGACGACTTGCGTTCGATCCACGGGCGCGAGCGGTTGTTCGTCTGCGTCGACCAGGAAGGCGGCCGCGTCGCCCGGATGAAGCCGCCGGTCTGGCCGAAATACCCGCCGGGCGAGGTGTTCGACCGGCTCTACGACCTTGCCCCCGCCAGCGCGATCGAGGCGGCGCGGGCCAATGCCCATGCGCTCGGCCTGGACCTTGCCGAAGCGGGCATCACGGTGGACCTGCACCCCATGCTCGACGTGCGCCAGCCCGGTGCGCACGACATCGTCGGCGACCGCGCCTTCGGCTCCGACCCGATGCGCGTCGCCGCGCTGGGCCGCGCGTTCCTCGACGGGTTCGCGCGGGCCGGGGTGGCGGGCTGCATCAAGCACATGCCCGGCCACGGCCGCGCCATGGCCGACAGCCACAAGGAGCTCCCCACCGTCACCGCCACGGCCGAGGAGCTGGAGCTGGACCTCGCGCCCTTCCGTGCGCTGGCGAGCGCGCCC
>DATKFS010000379.1:0-3339 GCA_035511275.1 Novosphingobium sp. | reverse complement strand
CGTAGCCGTCCTCGTCGATCACGGCGACATCGCCGGTGCGCAGCCAGCGCCGCCCTTCGAGCGTGACGAAGGCATCCTCTCCCGCGCGGTTCCAGTATCCCGCCATGACCTGCGGCCCGGCGATCGCGAGTTCTCCCGCCTCGCCCGAAGCGGCATCGCGCTGCGGGTCGTCCCGGTCGAGCAGGCGCAGGTCGGTGCCCGGCAGCGGCTGCCCCACCGAACCCGGCACCTCTCGCCCGTCGAAGGGATTGGTGGCGGCCACCCCGGCGGTTTCGGTGAGGCCGTAGCCCTCCACCAGCTTGGCGCCGGTCTGCTTCTCGAAACGCGCCTTGAGCGGAGCGGCAAGCGGAGCCCCGCCGGAAATGCAGGTGAACAGGCTCGAGAAATCGGTCCGCGCGATGCGTCGGTCGTCGAGCATGGCCTGGAACATCGTCGGCACGCCGGGCAAGGCGGTCACCCGCGTGCGCTCGACCATGGCCAGCGCCTGCCCCGCCTTGAAGCGCGGCTGCATCGCGATCATGCCGCCGTTGCAGATCGTGCGGTTGAGCACGCAGGCGTTGGCGAAGACGTGGAACAGCGGCAGGCTGCCGAGGATCACGTCGCGCTGGTGGGCATGGGGGTCGATCGCCTCGATCTGGCGGGCATTGGCGGTGAGGTTCTGGTGGGTGAGCATCGCCCCCTTTGGCGCCCCGGTGGTGCCGCCGGTATATTGCAGCAGCGCGATGTCGGCCTCGGGATCGATGGCCACGGGTTCGGGATCGCGGTCGAGCAGCAGTTCGTCCCACTCGAACACGGTGGCCGCGCCGGGAATGGGCGTTATCTGGCCGCGTCCGAACAGGCGCAGCGCCAGCCCCTGCCAGAACGGCAGCTGCGCCGACAGCCGCACGACCGCCAGCCACTCGAGCGAGGACGTGCGCAGGACCTCGGTCGCGGTCGGCAGCAGCGCGGGAACGTCCACCGTCACCAGCAGCCGGGTGCCCGAATCGGCGACTTGCGCGCGCAGTTCGGCGGCGGAGTAGAGCGGGGAGAAGTTGACCACGGTGGCCCCCGCGATCATCGCGCCGAAATAGGCGGACAGGTAGGCCGGGACATTGGCCATGTGCAGCCCGACGCGGTCGCCCTTGCGGATCCCGAGGGACTGCAGCCCGCTGGCGAAGCAGCGCGCCTCGGCGGCGATCTGGTCGTAGGTGAAGCGGCGTCCGAGGAAATCGACCAGCGCGCGGGGCCCATGTCCGGCGACACTTGCCGCGAACATGTCCGTCATCGCCAGCGGAGCGAACGCCTGCTCCCAGTTACAGGGGTGCGCATAAGCGTCCCGCCAGGCCTTCGGGCCCATCCTCTCATCCATGGCGTCGCTTTGCCTTCGGCGGCGACGGGGAACAAGGGGATTGTGTGCAGTTGTAAACACCCCCGACAGGGGCGCCGCTCAGCCGTGCGCCGCCTGTCGGGAAAGGCGTTAAGTTACTCGCCGCGCTCCTGCGCTTCGGCGGCGCGCTTGGCTTCGAGCCAGGCGGCGACTTCGGCTTCCTGCGCGGCTTCGCTGGCGGCCTGGGCAGCGGCCTGGCGCTCGGCGCGCAGTTCCTCGATCAGCGCGGTGCGATCGTCGGACAGGCGCTCGTTGGTGAGGTTCTCGTCCTCCTCGATGCCGGCCTTCTTCGCCGCCTTGGCGACGATGGCGTCCAGCTCGCGCTGCGAGCACAGGCCCAGCGTGACCGGGTCCTTCGGGGTGATGTTGTTGATGTTCCAGTGCGAACGGTCGCGAATCGCCGCGATCGTGTTGCGCGTGGTGCCGATCAGCTTGCCGACCTGCGCGTCCGAAACCTCGGGGTGGTTGCGCAGGATCCAGGCGATGCCGTCCGGCTTGTCCTGGCGCTTCGACACGGGCGTGTAGCGCGGGCCCTTGGTGCGGCTCACGGTCACCGGCGCCTTGTGCATGCGCAGCTTGTATTCGGGGTTGGCCTGCCCCTTCTCGATCTCTTCCATGGTCAGCTCGCCCGAACGCACGGGGTCGCGACCGGTATACTTGCTGGACGCCAGATCATCAGCCATCGCCTGGACTTCGAGCATGTGCAGACCGCAGAACTCGGCGATCTGCTCGAACGTCAGGGCAGTGGTGTCGACCAGCCACGAGGCGGTCGCGTGCGGCATCAGCGGAGTGGGCTGGCTCATGTCTCTATCTCCGGCGGAAACAATAAGGGCCGCCCCTTGCGGAGCGGCCGTACCGGGTCGATCTAGGCCATGTCTGCGGATTCGGCAAGTAAAAGGCTCGCAATTCTCAAGCCTTCTCCGGGAATTTCCTTGGAGCGTTCCACGTGGAACCCCTCAGGCTTCGAGCACGATCTTGCCGACGTGGTCGCCCGCTTCCATCCGCGCGTGGGCGGCGGCGGCTTCGACCATTGGGAATCGCGTATCCATCACCGGACGCAACGCCCCCTCCTCCACCAGCGGCCAGGCACACTCGCGAATCTCCTGGGCGAGGAGCGCCTTGAACTCGTCGGTGCGCGGGCGCAGCGTCGAGCCGGTCAGCGTGTAGCGGCGGGTCATCACCACCGCCATGTTGATCTCCGCCTTCGCCCCGCCCTGCACGGCGATGGTGACGTGGCGACCATCGGGCGCGAGGCACTTGAGGTTGCGCGCGACATAGCTGCCCGCCACCATGTCCAGCACGAGGTCCACGCCCCGCCCTCCGGTGATCCGCGCGACTTCCTCGACGAAATCGCTGGCCCGGTAGTCGATCGCGTGATGCGCGCCGATCCCGAGCGCCGCCGCGCACTTGTCTGGCGAGCCGCAAGTGACGATCACGGTCAGCCCGAAGTGGCGTCCCAGCATCGTCGCCATGGTGCCGATGCCGCTGGTGCCGCCGTGGACCAGCAGCGTCTCGCCCTCGCGCGCGCAGCCGCGCTCGAACACGTTGTGCCAGACGGTGAACAGCGTCTCGGGCAGCGCCGCCGCCTCGTCCATGGCGAGGCCGTCGGGAACGCTCGGGCAATGCGCAGCCTTGGCGATGCAGTACTCGGCATAGCCGCCGCCCGAGACGAGCGCGCAGACCGGCTCGCCCGGGACGAGATCGTCCACGCCCTCGCCCAGCGCGGCGATGCTGCCCGAAATCTCCAGCCCGGGAATCGGCGAGGCGCCCGGCGGCGGTGGATAGTTGCCCTGACGCTGGACCACGTCGGGGCGATTGACGCCGGCGAAGGCCACCCGGACCAGTACCTCTCCCGGCCCGGGCACCGGCACCGGCACGGTCGCCGGCCGGAGGACTTCGGGACCTCCCGGCGATTCGTAGCCGATGGCGGTCATCGTGGCGGGCAGCTGGATGCCGGGAACGTCTGCGGACCT
>DATKFS010000378.1:0-3926 GCA_035511275.1 Novosphingobium sp. | reverse complement strand
TCGTAACGGATATCCGGGTTCTCGATCGGGCGGCCGGAGCCGGGGTCGATGCCTTTTGCCCATTCGACCAGCGTGGTCATACCGGGCGCATTGAGCAGTTTTCCGGTATCGGGATCGAGGACGTAGAAGAACCCGTTGGTGGGCGCGTGCATGAGAACCCGCCGCGACTTTCCGCCGATCGCCAGCGTGCCCAGCACCATGTTGGGCGTGGATTTGTAGTCCCAGCTATCGCGCGGGTTCTCTTGGTAATGCCAGAGGTAGCGCCCGGTATCGGCGTCCAGCGCGACGATCGAGGTGGTGTAGAGGTTGTCGCCCTTGCCGCCCGGATCGCGTTTGTCGGGATCGTAGGGGCCGGCATTGCCGACGCCGATGTAGATGCGATTGGCCTCCTCGTCGTAGGTCATGCCGTTCCATACGGTGCCGCCGCCGCCGGTGGTCTTCCAGAACTCCGGTCCCCACGACTTAGCCGCCGCTTCCATCGCCGGATCGCCTGCGTTCTGCTCGGCCGATCCGGGAGTGGTGTGGAAGCGCCAGAGCTGCTTGCCCGTAGCCGTGTCGAAGGCCGTGACGAAGCCGCGTGCACCGAAGTCCGCGCCGCCATTGCCGATGATGACTTTGCCGCCCATCACGCGCGGCGCGCCGGTGGAGATGTTGAGCGCGCCCTTGGGCACGCTCTCCACGACCCAGAGTTCCTTGCCGGTGCGGGCGTCGAGCGCGAACAGCCGTCCGTCGAGAGCGGCTGCGAAGACACGGGCGACGCCGTCAGCGCCGCGCTCGAACGCCATTCCGCGGTTGGCGCCGAACGAGAAGAACATCTTCTCGGGATGGTGCTTCCAGACCTCCGGGTCGTAAGTCCAGAGCTCCTTTCCGGTCGCGGCGTCCACGGCGTAGACTCGCGCATAGGAGCCGGTGAAGTAGATCGTTCCGTCCACTTCAAGCGGGGTTGCCTCCAGCGTCACCTCGTCGGGCAGGTCGAGCGACCACGCGAGGCCGAGGTGTGATGCATTTCCGGTATCGATCTGGGAGAGGCGGGAGTAGCCGCTTTCGTCGAAGGCGCCGCCGACGGCCGTCCAGTCCTGCCCGGCGCCGGCCTCCCTTGGCGGCGAGCCCGCGCCGGTGACCGAAGTCGACGCCAGCGCCAACGCGGCGACGGCGAGCGCGGATGCGATGGTGCGCATGATGATGGTCCCTCCCGAGAATCTTTGTTTGGGCCAAGCCTATCGGCTTTTGAGCCAATGTAAATCGTAACGCGCATCGCTCGCCACGCGGCCCGGGGCTTGCTAGTGCCGGGGCTGGAACGGGCCGGAAGAAGGATCCAGAGTGGCGTCGAAGGCAGGAAGAGGGCGGGAAGCGGCCGGGCGCCGCGCGGGTCAACCGGATCGGCGCGAGGTGATCCTGGCTGCGGCGGCGCGGCGCTTCGCCGAGTTCGGCTTCGAGGCCACGACGGTGCGCCAGATCGCCGATGACGTGAACATCCTGTCAGGCAGCCTCTATCATCACTTCGCCACCAAGGAGGAGATGCTGGACCAGATCGTGCGCGACGCCGTCCTCGACCAGCGAGAGCGCGCGGTGCGGATAGCGGCGGCGGATGGGGATGCCGAGACGCGCTTTGTCACGCTCGTGGGCGAGGAACTGGCCGCGCTGGCGGAGCGGATCGAGGCCTACGCGATCATCTTCAACGAGCGCAAGTTCTTCCGCCGCAGCCCCGATTTCGGTTACCTCATGAAGGCGCGGAAGGAGGCGTTCGAGGCTTGGCGCTCCGTGCTGGAGCAAGGCGTCGCCGCCGGTCAGTTCCACGCGGGGATCGACGGCTACCTGACCATATCCACGATCATGCGGATGCTCAATTCGGGCGCGGACTGGTATCGGCACGAGGACGGCTCGCCGATCGACGCCATGGCGAACTACTCGCTGGAGGCGCTGACGGCCTTCTATGCCGGATTCGCGCTGCGTTCTGTTCGCGCCGCCGGCCGCGCCGACGCTCCGATACCGTCGGCGCTGACGGTGCCGTGAGCGGCGCCGATCCGCGCATCGTTGCCGCCGTGCTGGAGCAGGTCGACGCGGCGCTCGACGGCAGTTGCAGGCGGCCGGTGGTGATCGGGCTGTGCGGCGCGCAAGGCTCGGGCAAGACGACATTGGCGGGCGAGGTGCTGGAGGCGTGCCGCGCACGGGGGCTACGCTGCGCAGGACTGTCGATCGACGACATCTACTTGACGCGGGCAGCACGGCAGGAACTTGCCCGCCGGGTGCATCCGCTGTTCGCGACACGAGGGGTGCCCGGGACCCACGACGTTGAACTGGGCCTCTCGATCGTCGCCTCGCTCGAACGCGGCGAGGCGGCGCCACTGCCGCGCTTCGACAAGGGCGAGGACGACCGCGTGCCCCGCATCTCCTGGCCGAGCGCTCCTGCGAAGTGCGAAGTGCTCCTGCTGGAAGGCTGGTGCGTCGGCGCCAGGCCGCAGGCCGATTGGGCGCTGGGCGAGCCGGTGAACGAACTGGAGCGGACGGAGGATGCCGACGCGACATGGCGGATATATGCAAACGCGGCGCTGGCAGGGGCCTATGCGCGGCTGTTCGCCCGGTTCGATCGGCTGGTCCTGCTGGCCGCGCCGGATTTTTCGGTGGTCGAGCGATGGAGGGCGCAGCAGGAAGCCGAACTGGCTCTCCGCGGAGGCCCGCACGTCTTGGATGCCGCGGCGATCGGGCGCTTCGTCAGCCACTACGAGCGGCTGACGTGCCATATTCTGAACGAGATGCCGGACCGTGCGGACCTCGTGGTGCAACTGGACGCGGAGCGTCGCCCTCTGGCGATTACACCTCGGTCTTAGAGGCCGCGTCCGCCCGGCGGCGTTCCGCGTCGGCACGGCGGCGCTTGCGCTTTTCCAGTTGCTCGGCCGAGGGGACATGGTCGTCTACGAGGTCCGCGAGGACCGCGCCGCGTTCCCCGGCGGGGCGGGCAGGTCCGACGGTGGTGTCGCAGAAGGTCTGCCGTTCGATCTCGGCATTGAGCAGGGCACCCAGCAGCACGCCATAGGCCGAAAGGAACAGCCACATCAGGAACACGACGATGGCCGAGAGCGAGCCGTAGGTGGCGTTGTAGTTGCTGATGTAGGCGACGTAGAGCGAGAACCCGAACGAGATCGCCAGCCACAGCAGCGTCGCCAGCAATGCGCCCGGCGCCAGCCAGCGCCACTTCGCCGGGCGGCGGTCCGGCCCGTAGCGCATGATCAGCGCGAAGCCGGAACTGCCGAGAGCGATGGCGAAAGCCCAGGTCAGCAGCTTGAACAGGGTCTGGGTGGCGCCGCCGAGGTAGACGGCGGTCTGGGTCTGGAGCCATGCGAAGACGCCGCCCGATATGACGCCGGTCAGGGCCAGCAGGATCGCCGCGAGAGTGAGCCCCCCCGTGCGCAGGGTGATGGCGATCGTGCCGCGCGTCTCACGCTCCTCGTTGATGATGTTGAGGGCGCTCATCATGCCGCCCGCCGCGCGCATCCCGCCGTAGATGGCGAAGAACAGCGCGATCACCAGGGCGAGGCCGGTGACCCCGGAATTGGTCGAAATGATGTTTAGCAACTGCTCTTCCAGCACCCGCGCGACGTCCGCCGGCACCACGTCTACGATGCTCGCCATCTGCTTGCGCACCATCGCGACATCCGCGATCAGCCCGTAGACCATGACGGTGGACGCGAGCAGCGGCGTCAGCGCCAAAAACACATAGAACGCGAGGCCTGCCGAAAGCAGTCCCAGTTCGTGAAACCCGATCATGACCCATACGCGCTTCAACACCCGGAACCAGGCGGCGCGGGGCATTTTCAGAGGACTGTTCGCGTCGGCCCCGGGGACTTCCTCGTGATCCGCATCGCTTTGCGAGGATGATGCCGCGCCGGGTTCATTCACGGTGGAATTTGCGTTAATCATCATCGGCC
>DATKFS010000377.1:0-2380 GCA_035511275.1 Novosphingobium sp. | reverse complement strand
GCCGCTGGCGACGAGGTCGCGCATGATCGTCACCGCCTGCTGCGCCTCGCGGTCGATCACGGTCGCCACGCAGTCCGGCACGCGCACGTCGATGGTGGGCGCGACCTTGTTGTAGAACTCCGCCTCCAGCACGCAGGTCGGCCCGCCGCGCGCGGTCATCGCATCCACGTCGAGCAGGCCTTTGAGGCAGAAGCCGAGCGTCTCGCCGTCCGCGAACGTCACCGCGAAGCGCACCTTGGTGGCGACGGTGCGAATCACCTCGACCTGCTCGACCGCCGTGATCGTCCGTCCGCCCGCGATGTCGGCCAGCGCGCCCGCCAGCCACTGCGCGTCGAGCGCGCCCTCCAGCGTCGTCGGCACCGCTACCTGCGGCTGCGACGGAAGCCGCCTTTCCAGAACCTGAGACATACCTTCGCCCTTTCCGCGATATCCATTCGCTTGGCTTGACCTAATTCGCCATTTCGGTCCATCCTTCGCAATAGAGAATTTCAACGGTCACGCGGCGGTCGTCGATTCAGGCGTCCGATTCAGCGCGAAAAGGCCGGGCAACACACGGGAGAGGCACAGCCCATGGGCAAGCCGCTGGAAGGAATCAAAGTCGTCGAAGTCGCGATGTGGGCGTTCGTGCCTGCCTGCGGAGGGATGCTCGCGGACCTCGGCGCCGATGTCGTCAAGATCGAGCCGCCGACGGGCGATCCCCTGCGCGGGCTCTCGATCGGCGGCCTCGGCGGCGGCGGGATCGACTTTTCGTGGGAGAGCTACAACCGGGGCAAGCGCTCGGTCACACTCGACCTCAAGCAGGAGGCGGGGCGCGCCGTGCTCTACCGGCTGCTGGAAGACGCCGACGTCTTCCTCACCAACCTGCTGCCCCCCGCCCGCCGCGCCATGGGGATCGACGCGGAGACCATCCGTGCGAAGTTCCCGCAGATCATCTACGCCAGCGGCAGTGCGCTCGGCCCCAATGGCCCCGACTACGAGAAGGGCGGATACGACGCCATCACCTTCTGGGCGCGCGGCGGCATCTCCTCCTCGCTGACCGAGGCGGACGCCGCGCACCCGGTCGGCCCTCCGGGACCTGCTTTCGGCGACACGCTGTCGGGCTCGATGCTTTCGGGCGCGATCTGCGCCGCCATCGCCAAGCGCGCGATGACCGGCGAGGCGTCCACCGTCGACGTCTCGCTGCTGGGCACCGCGCTCTGGTCGATGCAGCGCTACGTCTGCCAGGCGACGGCGGACGGGGTGCAGAAGTTCCCCAAGCCCCCCGCCGACCGCCCACACAACGTGCTGGTCAGCAACTACCGTACCTCGGACGGCCGGTTCCTGGCGCTGTGCATGTTGCAGGCGGACAAGTACTGGGCGCCGTTCTGCGACGTGGCCGGCCGCCCCGATCTCGCCGCAGACCCACGCTTCGCCGATGCTGCCGCGCGGCGCGAGAACATTGCCGAGTGCTATGCCGAGGTGAAGGCGCTGTTCGCTAGCAAGCCGCTTGCCGAATGG
This sequence comes from Novosphingobium sp., assembly GCA_035511275.1. Lineage (GTDB taxonomy): Bacteria > Pseudomonadota > Alphaproteobacteria > Sphingomonadales > Sphingomonadaceae > Novosphingobium. The sequence goes on along the minus strand of DATKFS010000377.1, from coordinate 883 downwards.
AAGCAGATCCTCGCCCGCCAGCAGGGCCAGTGGGACGTCGTGCAGGACGTGGGCGAGATGAAGGACGACGTGCAGGCCGCCGCCAACGGCTACCTCAAGCGCGTGGACTACGGCGACGGCACCGAGATTCCGATGGTCGGCCTGCCGATGGTGTTCGACGGCGCGCCGCTCTCCTCCACCCGCTCGCCGGAACTGGGCGCGGACAGCGACGCGGTGCTGGAATCGCTCGGCTATTCCGAGGACGAGGTGATCGACCTCAAGGTGCAGGGCGTGGTGTTCTGATGACCGAGGCCCCTGCCCGCAAGCTACCGAAGCTGGAGCCCGAGACCGCGTTCTTCTGGACCGCCGGCGCAGACGGCATCTTGCGCATCCAGCGCTGCGCCGACTGCGGGACGTACCAGCACCCGCCCTTCCCGCTCTGCTCGAAATGCCACGGCAGTGCCGTCGCGCCGGAGGCGGTGTCGGGCAAGGGACGCCTCGCCAGCTACACCATCAATCACGAGCCGTGGGTGCCGGGCCTGCCGGTGCCGTTCGTCTTCGGCGTGGTGGAGCTGGCGGAACAGCCGCAGCTCTACGTCTTCACCAACGTGCTGTCCGAAATCGACGCGGTGCGCGTCGGTATGCCGCTCACGGTCGAGTTCGAGCAGCACGACGACGTGTGGTTGCCGATGTTCCGGGAGGACGTGGGCCATGGGTGATCGGGTCCACGCGGAGGCGCGAAGGCGCGGAGAAGAAGGAATGGGTTGGGCACGCGGAGACGCGGAGGGGTCGCTCTGCGCCAAGGCTTTGCCGTTCATCCAACGCCGCGCCAAACGCGGCGTCGAGACGAAAGCGGCCCCGCCGACAAACCGACTCCTCTGTGTCTCCGCGTCTCCGCGCCTCC
>DATKFS010000376.1:0-4612 GCA_035511275.1 Novosphingobium sp. | reverse complement strand
GCGGCACTTGCCGAGGTTCTTGAGCGTGTAGGGCTCGCTCGTCGCGGCGATGAGCAGGGGAGGGATCTCGCGGTCCCGGCCGACGTTGAGGTCGTCGATCGGGGTCTTGGCGACGTCGACGGCATTCGGATCGCGATTGGTGATCGCCTTGTCTTCCTGCCCGGCCATCGCCGGCGTCGCGACCATTCCTGCCATGACGACAGCACTGATCCAGTATTTGCGCATCCCCGTTCTCCTGTCGGACACGGCGCGGCGACCCGCCAGATCGAGCCGCGCCGGTGTAATGTTACTTCATGGACGTGAACGTGTCACATGCGTCCTCGTTCCCGGTCTCCAGCCCGGTTTTCAGCCATTTCATGCGTTCCGCGCTGGAGCCGTGGGTGAAGCTTTCCGGGTTCACGTCCTGCCCGGCGTTGCGCATCAGGGTGTCGTCGCCGATGGCGGCGGCGGCGGTGAGGCCTTCCTCCATGTCGCCCGGGTCGATGAGGGAGCGGTTCTTGCCTGCCCAGACCCCGGCATAGCAGTCGGCCTGGAGTTCCATCTTCACCTGCAGCGCGTTGGCCTGCGAGGGGTTGCGCTCCTGCTCCCGACGGACTTGCGCGTTGAGGCCGAGCATGTGCTGCACGTGGTGCCCGTACTCGTGTGCGATGACGTAGTGGCGCGCGAAGTCGCCCTTGGCGCCGAGCTGCTTGTCGAGCTGTTCGTAGAAGCTGGTGTCGATGTAGATGCCCTGGTCGGCGGGGCAGTAGAACGGCCCCATCGCGCTCTGCGCGGCGCCGCATCCGCTGCGGGTGCCGCCGACGTAGAAGTTGAGGGTGGGCTGTTCGAACCGGATGTTGGCCTGCTGGAACAGCGGCTGCCAGGTCCGGTTGAGCGAATCCAGCGCGTTGCACGATTCGAGGGAGTAGGCGTTGGCCGTGCAGATTTGCGTGGTATCCTGCGGCCCGGACGGCGCCGAGGGGGCGCTGGTCTGCTGCTGCACGCCCTCCAGCGTGCCGAGCATCTGTCCGGGATCGACGCCGAACACCAGCGCGCCGATCAGCACGATCACCAGGGAGCCGCAACCCAGCTTGCCGCCACCTCCGCCGGGAAAGCCCCCGCCTCCGCTGGTCACGCGGATGTTGGAAGGATCGAACCTGTTGAGCCGCATTGCCGGGAGTCCTTCGTGATGCACATGACTTGGCGACAGGGCCGGGACGCCGTGTCGCCGACCTTTTCGCCACGCTCCGCTCAATTCGCAAGCGGCGCCGACGTTCCGTAGGACGCTTTGCGGCGCGCGGGTGTTGCCGCGATGCGTCACGCTGGGCTCGCCGCGTACAAAAAGGTGCTGAACGCGCCATTAGGGCTGAGATTTTGCAACCGGCGAAGGATTTGTATCTTATACGGGACGGACGATGATGGCGGGCAGTTTGGGACAAGGGAATTTGATGCGCGCGGCCGCGGCGTTCTGCGTAGCGGCGGTGCTCGGTCTTGCCCTGCTCTCCAGTGGTCCGGCAAGCGCCGCGGGCCCCAGCCGTGCCGACCGCGAACTGGAATCGCGGCTCAGGATCCACATCGAGACACTCGCCAGCGACGCCTTCGACGGGCGCGAGCCCGGGACCGATGGCGAGGCGAAGACGCTGCGCTACCTCGCCAAGCAGTGGTTCGACATCGGGCTGGTATCGGGCACCAACGATCCCGGGAACGAGTGGTTCGCCCCCGTCACGCTGGTGGCGCGCGCTCCAGCCACGGGCACCGCGCAGTTCCTGCGTCGTGGCTACCGCACCACCATCGCGCCTTCGGACGTGCTGGTGCTGACTTCCGGCAAGCGCAGCCTGGTGCGCAATGCGCCGCTGCTTTTCGTCGGCCGGGCCCGCAGCCAGGACTTCACCCGCACCGAGCTGGCGGGACGGATCGCCGTCGTGCTCGATGGCGAGACGCCCGACAGCGAGCGGCAGAACGCGCTGCTCGCGCTGGGCGCCTCGGCGGTGCTGACCGTGCTCGACGGGGAGCGCGGCCTGGCGGAAGTCGCGGCGCGGCGCCAGCGCTCGGGCTATGCGCTGTCCGAGGATTCGCTGGGCGGCGACCTTGAGGCTTTCGTCGGCCGGACGACGATGGAGACCCTGCTGAAGGGCACCGCGCACACGCTCGCCTCGCTCGAACAGGCGGCGGCCGCGCCGAGCTTCACGCCGATCATGCTGGACGTCACCGCCACGCTCGAGGCGACCACCAACGAGACGACGATCCGCACCCACAACCTCATCGGCAAGCTGCCGGGCCGCAACCGGCAGGCCGGCGCGGTGCTCTACATCGCCCACTGGGACCACTTCGGCGAATGCGGCGAAGCGCCCGCCGAGGACCTGATCTGCAACGGCGCGATCGACAATGCCAGCGGCGTCGCGGCGCTGACCGAAGTGGCGCGCCGCCTTGCCCGCGCCCCGCAGCAACTGGACCGCGACGTCTATTTCCTGGCGACGACGGCGGAAGAGGTGGGCTTGCTGGGAGCCCATGCCTTCGCGGAGAACCCGCCGCTGCCGCTGGAGCGGATCGTCGCGGCATTCAACATCGATTCGATCGCGATCGCGCCGAGTCGGACCCCGTTCGCCATCGTCGGGCGCGGCATGACCGGGCTCGATCGCGACATCGCCCGCGTCGCCAAGGCCGAAGGGTTCAAGCTGCGCGAGAACGACGCGGCCAACGAGTTCGTCAAGCGGCAGGACGGCTGGGCGCTGCTCCAGCACGACATCCCGACCGTCATGGTGACCACTGCCTATGGCGACATCGACCGGATGCGCGCCTTCTTCGACAGCGACTATCACCGGCCGAGCGACGACCTGTCGCACCCGCTGAAGCTCGAAGGCGCGGTGGACGACGTGAAGATGCTGACCGCACTCGGACGCTGGTTCGGGGACCTTCGCAGGGTTCCGGCGGGCGGGCCGGTGGCGAAGCCCTCCTTGGGGAAATGACCGCGCGCTAGAGCGGCATCTCCGATGCGGCGCGGGGTCCGTTGATGAATTCGTCGACGGCGGGGTGGATGCCCTGCCGGATCAGGGTCTCCCGGTCGCCCGCCGGTCGCCATCCCAGGACCTGCTCCGTTTCCGAGGGATCGTAGTTCGCGCGGTGGGCGCGGCATTGCCAGTCGTGCAGGCTGGCGACGCGGCGGTTGGGATGCCGGATGATGGTCTTGACGCACTCCTTGAGCGCCTCTTCGGCCCAGAACAGCACGATCGGATGGGCGCGGTACGAAACGCCGGGATAGGCGCGCGCGGCGACCGCTTCCATGTACTCCCGCGCCGACAGGCTCGGCGGGGCGGAAAGCAGCAGCGTGCGCCCGGCCGCCTCGGCGTTGTCCAGCGCCAGCACGAAGGCGTCCACCGCATCCTCGACCAGCACGAAGGGCAGGCGATGGTCGCCTCTTCCCCAGAACCGCACCTTGATCGCGGACGAGAAGTGGCCGACGCCGCGATGGGCCGGGGAACTGCCCTTGCCGATGGTGAGCCCCAGCCGGAAGATCGTGACGCGAAGTCCGTTGCGGCCATCGATGGACAGCAAGCTCCGCTCGCACGCGTCCTTGGCGCGCGCGTAGTGGTTGCGCCGGATGATCGAGGGGTCGGACGAGGTGGTGCCCGTCACCTTCGATTGCGGATAGGCGGAATCGTAAAGGTCGATGCTGCTGGCGTAGAAGAACTGCCGCACCCCGGCGGCCGCCGCCAGTTCCGCGACGCGCATCGTCGGCTCGACCACCTCGGACGCGTATTGCTCCCAGTTGCGGCCTATTGGATTGGCGAGGTGATAGACGGCATGGACGCCGTCGAGGCAGCGCTGGGTGACGGAGGGATCGCGAAAGTCTCCCGAAACATACTCGATGCCGGAAGTATCCGGGAAAGATGAACTTCGCCCCAGCACCCTGATTTCTACATCTTCCTGTTTCAACCGCGCGATGAGATGCCTGCCGATGAAGCTGCCACCGCCGATAACAAGGACTTTCCTGCGCAGACGCTCCACGGCGAACTCCTCGGAAACATTGTGAAATATAGTCGATCTATAGAATCCATGAATCGGTTTTCGCGACAAGACCGGTGAATCCCATTATGAAAATCCACCATTCTCAAATATAAATTTCATGCGTCTTTGAAAAATTGGGAATTTCTACCGTGAATTAGTGTGTGTCGGAGTGCCGGGTGCATATTTTGCCGGATCTTTTGCGGCCGATGCCCCGGTTCGGGACAGTGCGCCGAGGATTTTTCCGCGACGGCGGCCACGGAGCAGGGCCAGCGAAGGGCCGAACCCTCGGGATGAAATTGATGGCGATCAGGCTCTAGCCCTTGCCGTCCCCTTTGATTACATGGGCCGCCACGATTCTCCCCCCGCAAAGGCATTGGTGGCGCACATGGATATCCAGCTCGGACTCACTTTCGACGACGTACTGCTGCGTCCCGCCAAGTCCGACATCGTCCCCACCCAGGCCGATACGCGCACCATGCTGACCCGCACGATCGGGCTCAACATTCCCGTGATCTCGTCCGCGATGGACACCGTGACCGAGGCCGACATGGCCATCGCGATGGCGCAGATGGGCGGCATCGGCGTGCTCCACCGCAACCTCACCATCGAGGAACAGGTCGCCGCCGTC
>DATKFS010000375.1:0-12004 GCA_035511275.1 Novosphingobium sp. | reverse complement strand
GCTGCCGAAGACGGTGCCTTTGGACTGCGCGTCGAACGGGCGGCAGCAGCCGTCGGGGGAAAGGATCTCGCCCTCTTCGTAGAGGTAGCCCTGCCGGTGCGGCAGTTCGATCGAGGTGCCGCCCGCCAGCGCCATGTCGCACTCGCCCGAAAGCAGGCTCTGCGCCGCCATGTGGATCGAGACGAGCGAGGTGGAGCACGCGGTCTGGACGTTGATGCTCGGCCCCTTGAGGTCGAGCAGGTAGGAGACGCGGGTGGTCAGGAAGTCCTTGTCGTTGCTGGTGTGGCGCAGCAGGAACAGGCCGACCTCGTTCACCAGCTTGCCGTTGGTGAGCAGGTTGTAGGGCATGTAGGCATTGTGGCCAGAGCCCGCGAAGACGCCGATCGGCCCCTCGAACCCCTGCGGCGTGTGCCCGGCGTCCTCCAGCGCTTCCCATGCGCATTCGAGGAAGTGGCGATGCTGCGGGTCCATGATCGCGGCATCGCGCTTCGACAGGCCGAACAGCGCCGGGTCGAAGCACTCCATGTCGGCAAGCGGAGCGCCGCGCCGGACATAGCCGGGATTGCGCAGCAGGGCGGGGGACACCCCGGCGGCGAGCAGCTCCTCCTCGGAGTAGGTCTCCACCGCGTCGCGGCCTTCGCGCAGCAGGTTCCAGAAGTCGTCCGGGGTGCGCGTTCCGGCGAAGCGGCACGACATGCCGACGATGGCGATGGCGTTCTCGCTGCCGGGGAGGTCGCGGTCGTCGAAGGATCCGATAGGCTCATGCATGGTTCAAACCCTCATCCCGGCGCGGGCCATGTTGCGGCGACGGTTCATGTCGCGGCGCATCTCGGCGCGGTTCTGGCCACCGAGCGCGGCGGCGTTGCTGGCGGCGTCGGTCCCCTCCGCGCCCGACAGGTGCGCACCGAGCGCGGCGATCGTGGGGAAGCGGAAGATGTCGGTGAGCGCGACGGGCTGCGACAGTTCGGCGGCGAGCCGGCGGTGGACCTGGATGGCGAGCAGCGAGTGGCCGCCGATGTCGAAGAAGTTGTCGGTCAGCCGCACCTGCGGCACCGCGAGAAGGTCGCACCAGATGGCACGGATCTGCGCCTCGACGCCGTTGGCGGCGATGGCGGCCTCGCCCTCGGGATTGTCGACGACGACGCTGACCGGCTCGGGCAGGGCGTTGCGGTCGATCTTGCCGTTGGGGGTGCGCGGCAGGGCTTCGAGCATCATGAAGTTGCCCGGCACCATGAAGTCCGGCAGCCGCTCGCGCAGATGGCTGCGCAGGTCCTCGACGGCGGGAGCGCCGGTGCGCGGGGCAAGGTAGGCGACGAGGCGGGTGGCGGCGCCGTCCTTGCGGGCGACGACGACGGCCTCGGTGACGTCCGGGTGCGCGGTGAGCGCCGCCTCGATCTCGCCGAGTTCGATGCGGTAGCCGCGGATCTTCACCTGATGGTCGAGACGGCCGAGGAATTCCAGCGTCCCGTCCTCGCGCTGGCGGGCAAGGTCGCCGGTGCGGTAGGCCCGCTCGCCGGGGGTGAAGGGATGCGCGGTGAAGCGCTCCGCCGTCAGTTCGGGCCGCGCGTGGTAGCCGCGCACGACGCCCGCGCCGCCGATGACCAGCTCGCCCGGCGTCCCCTGCCGCACCGGCTGGGCGCGGCGGTCGAGGATGTAGATCTGCTGGTTGAGCAGCGGTCGGCCCAGCGGCGGGGCGGCGTCCTGCGGCTCCAGCGTGTGGACGGCGGACCAGACGGTGGTTTCGGTCGGCCCGTACATGTTCATGACGCTGCCCGAGACGAGCCCGGTCATGTCCCGCGCCAGATGCGGCGGGAACGCCTCGCCGCCGACCATGAGGCGCTGCAGCGCGGCGAGGCGCGGGCGCGAGGCCTCGTCGCTCGCCAGCACCTGCAGTAGCGAGGGCGTGCACTGGAGATGGGTGACGCCGTGGCGTGCCATGAGCTCGTGGAGCGGGCGCTCCTGCGCCTGCCCGGACCCTTGCGTCATCTCGCGCAGGCGGGCGATGGCGGGCAGGTGCGCGATGACGGTTTGCGTGTCCACGCCGAAGTCGACGAGGCAGCCGATCTCGTCCACCCCCAGGCCGGAGAGGCGCCGGACGAGGGCCACGTTGTCCTCGGGCGTGCCGAACAGGCCGCTGGTCTCGAAGTAGCGGTCGAAGGCGTGCTCCAGCAGCGCGTCGGTCTCCTCGCCGCTGAGGTCGGAGAGTTCGAGGCGGTCGCCCGCCACGTCCACCGAGCCATCGGCGCGCTTGAAGGTCGGGAACGACCAGGCGTACTGCTTCAGCAGGTTGGTGGAGGTGCGCAGGTAGTCGATCAGCGGAGTGCGCACCGCCGCGCGCACGGCCTCCTCGCTGTCGCCGAGGAAGGTGTGCAGCATGAGCGTGACGCGGCCCTCTCCCGCATGGCCCGCCTCGCGCCATGCCGCGCGGTAGGCGGCGATCTTCTCGGCCACTTCCTCGATCGACTGGCCCAGCAGGTGGGTGAGCACGTTGGCGCCCACGCGCCCGGCTTCCCGGAACGTGCCGACACCGCCCGCCGAGGTGATCCAGCACGGCAGTTCCGGCTGGACCGGGCGGGGATAGGTCAGCACCTCCACATCATGGCCGAGCGGCCCCGGATAGCTGCGCGGCTGGCCGCGCCAGAGCGCGCGCACGTCCTCGATGCAGCGCGCCAGCGTGGCCGGGCGGTCGGCGTAGGCGGCAGGGTTGAGCACGAAGTCGTTCGGCTGCCAGCCCGAGGCGAAGGCGATGCCCACGCGCCCGTTCGAGATGTTGTCCACCAGCGCCCACTCCTCGGCGATGCGCAAGGGGTGGTGCAGTGTGCCGACCACGCTGCCCGCGCGAATCTGCACGCGCGAAGTGACGGCGGCGATCGCGGCGGCGGCGACCGCCGGGTTGGGATAGGGGCCGCCGAAGTCGTGGAAGTGGCGCTCCGGCGTCCAGATCGCCTCGAACCCGTTGGCGTCGGCGAAGCGCGCGCCATCCAGCAGCAGGTGGTACTGCTCCGCCGCCGTCCCGGCGTTGGAACTGGCGAAGTAGAACAGGCTGAAGCCGACCGGGCGTGTCTCGTCGGTGGTGGCGACGACGTCGCCGCGCACTTCGCGCTCGCCGGCGACGACCACGTGATAGCCGTGCATCAGCGGCCACATCAGCTCCAGCGTCGAGATGTCGAAGCTGAGGCTGGTGACGGCGAGCCATGTGCCGTCCGGCTCGATGTGGCGGTCCATCCCCGCGTAGAAGTTGAGCAGGGTGTGGTGCTCGACCATGACGCCCTTGGGCAGGCCCGTGGAGCCCGAGGTGTAGATCATGTAGGCGAGGTTGCCGCCCGCGATCGCGGCCTGCAGCGGCGTCGCGGGGCGGGCGGAGAAGGCGTCGGCCATGGTATCGACATGCAGCACCGGGGCGGGCGTCGCGGGCAGGTCGGCGGCGAGCGCGGTCTCGCTGAGGATCAGGCCGAGGCCGGAATCGGCGATCATGTGGGCGATGCGGTCGCGCGGGTACGAGGGGTCGAGCGGCACGTAGGCGCCGCCCGCCTTGTGCACGGCGATGAGGCAGGCGAGCATCTCCACCGAGCGCGAGAGGTGCAGGCCGACCAGTACTTCCGGCCCGACGCCGCGCGCGACGAGATCGTGGGCGATGCGGTTGGAGAGCGCATCGAGTTCGCCATAGGTCAGCGAAGTGCCGAGCGCGGTGACGGCGGTGCGCCCGGGCGTGCGGGCGGCCTGCGCGACGAAGTGGTGGTGCCAGGCGGGTCCTGCGGGCACCGCGCCCTGGGTGGCGTTCCACTCGTCCAGGATGCGGCGGCGTTCCTGCGGCTCCAGCACCGAAAGCGTCGCCACCGACGCTTCGGGCGCGGCGATGGCGGCCGCGCACAGCGCATCGAATCCGCGCGCGAGGTCTTCGGCCTCGGCACGGTCGAGGCGGGTGCCGTCGCAGGTCCAGCGCATCGTGCCCCCGGCAAGGCAGATCGCCAGGTCGAGCACGGCCTCGGCGGCAGGCCGCGCCTCGTCGAGGCTGTCCACCACCTGCACCGTCACCGGATGGCCGAATGCCACGCGCCCGCGCAGTTCGGGGCTGCGGGCGACGAGGTCGGCGGACATCGCGACGCGGCGGTGCAGCCCCGCCAGCTCGACCTGCACGGCGTCGCTCACTGTCGCGAGCGGGGCGTCGAAATCGATCGCGAGGCGCAGCGGCAGTTCCGGCGCGAACCAGCCCGCCACGTCGTCGAGCCGTGCCCGGCCGACGCTGTCGCCATAGCCGATTTCCACGAGGTCGCGATCGGCCGCGCGGGCCAGCCACACCAGCACGGCGGCCAGCACCCCGGATTTCGCGAGACCTGCGGGCAGGGCGCGGTCGAAGGCGAAGGGCTGCGGCTCGGCGACGCCGACGCGGGGGCGGAACTGCGGCAGTTGCAGGCTCTCGCGCATCCGCAGGCGGCGACGCCACCACGCCTCGTAGCGACCGGCGGCGACATCGAGGCAGTCGAGCTGCTCGCGCCGCGCCGCATCGAGCGAGGTGAAGCCCTGCGCCTCGATGAGAAGCTGGCCAAGGTCCGATCCGGACAGCACGTCGCCGTCCAGCGTGGCGATGCGGTCGATCCTGAGGTCCTGGTCCGCCGTCGCCACGACCGGGGTCGGGCCGGAAATGACGATCGTGCCGGGCGCGCGTCCCGAACGGGTGGCCAGCGGCGTCACCTGCTGGACGAGCAGCAGGCGCTCGCCGAGCAGCGCCTTGGCCGTGCCCACGGGATTGGCGTAGAGCCCGAAGTCGAGCGCGCGCACCAGCATGGCGATGTCTTCGGCGGGGCGGTTCCAGTCGATCGTCGCCGCGGCCTCCGGGCGGCTGGCGCGGGTGTACATGCGGTCGGGCGCGCGGTCCTGCGGCACCGCGGCGGTGACGGCGGCGTCGAGGTCGTCCACCATCGCGGCGAAGCAGCGCAGCCCGGCCTCGAAGCAGCGCGTGTTGAGCGAGAGCGCGGTTTCCTCGGCGGCGATTTCGAAGGCGTCGGCGGCAAGGACGGCGCCTTCGTCGACCGCGCCGGTCATCAGGTGCCAGGTCACGCCATGGCGCTCCGCGCCCTCCAGCAGCGCCCAGACCGGGGTATTGAGGCCGGCGCGCTCGGGCAGCGGGCCGTCGTGGAAGTTGATCGCCCCCCGCGCCGCCAGCGCCAGCACTTCGGCGGGAAGCACCGTCAGGTTCGAGATGCTGAACAGGTAGTCGACCCCGCCGGTCCCGGCATCGAGAAGCGCGCGCGGCGTCTCGAAAATCGCGAGTCCCGCGCGGCGGGCCCAGTCGGCGGCGGGGGACAGCGGGGCAGCGACGACGGCAACGATCTCGTGATCGCGCTCAAGCAACAGTTTGCCGCATTCGGCAAGCAATGTCTCGTTGCCGATGACAATAGTACGAAGTACTTCTTTTCCGGGAACGTCTTCTCGGATGACAAGTTCTTCGATGTGTGTGTTGATATTCGTCATGACATGCCCCATGATCTTTGGACGGTTCCAGTCCTCCAAAGACGTTATTCGAGCATGTCGCGTATAGCTATCTTTCGAACTCACTCCCTATTTTTAGGGTGGTTCGTTTTCGGCGCATTTTCCCGCTGTTATTTATACTCGATCAGCCGCGTCTTGCCGGGGCCCTGGCCCTTGGGGCCGCTCCTCGGCCGGCGCCAGTAGTCGATCTGGCCCTGGAGGTGCGGCACCTTGCCAAGGGTCATGTAGGTGGCCTGAAGGGCATCCTTGCGTAGCCTTATGCGCAGCCAAAGTATGGGCCAGAGCAGCCACATCGGAGGCAGTCCCCAGACCAGGTTGCTGGCCACTTCACGCTCGATCCCGGCGGTTTCGGTGCCGCGCATGGACAGCGATTCCGCAGTCGCGTAGCCGCTGCGCCGGTTGCGCTGCCACCACTGGCCGAAGCGCGTCATCGCCGCATCGTGGATGGTCATGTCGGCGTCGATCCGCCGGATCAGCCACCCGCGACGCCGGATGCGGTAGCACAGTTCCGGCTCCTCGCCCGCGATGAGGCTTTCGTCGTACCCCTTGACCGCCTTGAGCGCCGCTACCCGGAACAGGGCGTCCCCGCCGACGGTCCTGGCCAGCCCGACCGGCGTGTTCCATTCGTCGTCGCACAGCTGGTTGTAAGGGCTGGCGCCGGGGTCGCGCTCGCGCCTGCGGCCGCAGACCGCCGCCAGCCGATGGTCGGCGCCCAGGGCCTCCACCGCCTTTTCCAGCCAGCCGGGGGCAAGCTCGCAGTCCCCGTCGATGAAGTGGACGAAGCTGATCATCGGGTCGTTGCGCACGTGCCAATGGAACCCGGCGTTGCGCGCCCGCGCGGCGGTGAAGGGGTGGGTCGGGTCGAGTTCCACCACCGGAACGCCGCGAGCGCCCGCAAGCGCGACGCTGTCGTCCACCGAGCCGGAATCGACGTAGACAACGCTGTGGCCGGTGCGCAGCACGCTGTCGATCGCGACGCCTAGCCGGGCGCCTTCGTTGCGGCCGATGATCACGAAGCCGAGGTTCTTCATGGCAGGCGTTCCGTTCGGGTCCATTCGCGCTCGCGGCGCGTCACGAATTGCAGGAGGAGCGGCAGCTTCCACAGGAAATAGCCCGGAAGATCGCGCAGGTTGCGCAGCGGCAGCACGGCGCGGCCCTGATGCCACCAGGCCCGGGCGATGCCGCAGAAGGCGGCTGCCTGCGCTCCCACCAGGACGAGGAGCGGCAGGGTCGGCCCGGCCAACGCGAGCACCAGCCCGAGGGCGACGAGCGACCACGCCGCCAGCAGCACCGTCGGGGGCACCATGAGGTCGAGCGCGACCATGGCGAGGCGCCACCCGCCGTTCGCCGGACGCGCGACGGCGCGGGCCAGCAGGCGCGGCACGTAGCGGCCGGCGGTCTGCATCATCCCGTGCTCCCAACGGCGACGCTGGCTGCCGGTGCCCTCGACCGAACTGGGCGAACTGACCACCCGCGCGGCGGGCTCGACCACGACGGAATGCCCGGCCAGCAGCAGGTCGAGCCCCATCTCGAGGTCCTCGACCAGCGAGCTGTGGGACCAGTGCATCCCGAGGAACATCGCGCGCGGGAAAGCCATGCCCGAGCCGTGCAGCAGCGCGGCGCCCGCCAGCCGGTCGAGCGCCTGCTGCCGCACGAGGTTCTTGATGAGGAAGGCGAAACTGGAGATGCGCACGATCGGGCTGGGCCTGCCGGTCGTATCGGGCGGCGCATCGAACAGGAAGATCGCCTGCACCGCCGCCTGCCGCCGCGTCGCGGTGGCCGCCAGCGCCGGAAGCGCGGCGGGTCCGGGACGACAGTCCGCATCCACGACAAGGACCGCCCGCGCGGCGGCGTCGCCGGGCTCCGCGGGCCGGTTCGCGGCGATGAACATTCGCCCGAATTCGAGCGCGTAGCCCTTGCCTCGCAGTTCGGGTTCGCACCGTTCGATGACGGTGGCACCGAGCGCCCGGGCGCGGTCGGCGGTATCGTCCGAGCAATTGTCCGCGATGACCACGAGTTCGTCGACGGGGCGTAGCTGCGCCAGGACCGAACGCGCACAGGCCTCGATCCCGGCGGCCTCGTCATGGGCGGGCATCAGCACGAGGAACGGCGGGGCGGGCGCGGAGGGCGTCTGGTCCGCGCGGCGACTGCCCGCGAGGCATTCTGCCGCCAGCGTCAGGACCGGAACCGCCGTCCCGGCAGCAATGGTCCAGGCGAGGATGGAGGGGACGATGGCCAGCGGCATCACGACGATGGGGCGGGCTGTTCTGGGGTCGCCGGAGCGAGCGGTTCGCGGTGACGACGCTGCAGGACGGGCGGCATCCAGTCGGACTTCAGGTTCTGCCACAATATGCGCCAGTCGGTCTTGTCGGTCGTGCCGGGCCTGACGCGGAAGTCGGTGGTCCGCTCGATGTCGGGCAGTGGGGCAGCGATGGCGGTGTAGTAGTAGGTCGCGATCGAGCGGCGCGATGCACTGGCCGGACAGGCGAGGGGCTCCGGATGCCCGTGGAACGTGTCGCGGTCGGTGCTGAACACCACCGCGCGGCCCAGTTCGGGCAGGACCGATCGGCGCGCCTGCTTCATGCCCTGGTCCCACAGCTCCAGCGCGCCGCCGTAGTCGGGGTCCCAGTTCTCGTTGAGGTAGATCAGCAGGTTGAGTCGGCGCTCCACCTTCATCCGGCCGTGGTGCGGGAAGTCCGCGTGGATGCCAAGGTGCCCCCCGCGCCGGGTCTCGTGCAGGCCCGCCCCCATGTGGTAGGGATCGGCGATGAGGCCGCGGATGCCGGTCATCGCGCTCAGGAACGCCAGAAAGGCGCGCGAATTGAGTTCCGCGAACAGCATGCGCGTATAAGGGCCGAGGCATTGGTCGGGCCGGAACTGGAACTTGAGCCGCTCCTGGTCTCGGTCGAAGTATTCCTGTGCCGAGCTGTCGGGAAACTCCGCGAGAACCTTGCGCAGGAACTCGGGCGCGAGGAATTCGTCGATGACGATGTGCGGAAAGGGATCTGCCTCGCGATATTGCGCGGCCTTCGCCATGCCCGCCTCGCGGCAGGCGTCGTGGTCGAAACAGTGATAGCCGCCAAGATCGGTCAGCCCGAGAAACGCCATCAGGTCCTCCTGTCCCGCGCCAGTGGCGCAAGGGTCGGCCGCCGGGGCCGGTCGGGGCGAAGATAGAGGCGAGGACCCCCGCTGGGGCAGACCTGAAAACCCCTAGTAGGTTCTCATGATCGACACCCACCATGGCCGGCCAATAGACTGCGCGGCGAACGTGCCCTTCCGGCATGCAAGGAGAGTTGCCGCGTGCACATCGGGCTTTGCTCACCCCACTGGCCGCCCGCGCTGGGGGCCAACGGCATCGTCAGCTACGTCGCGGAGGTGCGCCGGCACTTCCTTGCGCGCGGGCACGACGTCTCCATCGTGTCGCAGGGGAACCTGATCGCGGCGGACGGGACGACGACCGCGCTCGCCCCTCGTGGCGGCGCGGCGCGCGTGCTGGCCCGTGCGGGCGACAGCATCGCCTGGCGGCTGGACCGCTCCTCCGGCGCGCTCGCCCCGCTCGGCCGCGCCTTGGCGCGTGAAGTGGCTGCGGCGCACCGGATCAGGCGGTTCGACGTGTTCGAGATGGAGGAGAGCTTCGGCTGGTCGGAGATGGTCGGCCGCGCGATCGATTGCCCGGTCATCACGCGCCTGCACGGCCCCCACGTGGTCAAGCCGGTGCGCAACCTGACCGACGAGCAGTTGCAGTCCGACGCGGCGCGGTGCCGGGCGGAGGCGCACGCGGTGCGCTTGTCTCCGCTGGTCACTTCGCCCACCCGCGCGATCCTCGACGAGACACGCGAGAAATACGGCCGCCATCCCGCCCGGTGCTCGCTGGTGATCGCCAATCCGATCGGCATCGCCGCCGATGCGCCGCGCTGGAGCCTGGACGCCTGCGAGCGGGACCATGTGCTGGCGATCGGCCGTTTCGACTTCTGGAAGGGCGCTGACACGCTGCTGCTGGCGTTCGACCGCCTTCTGGAGACCCGGCCCTCGGCCCGCCTGACGATGGTCGGCCCGGACGAAGGGCTGGAAACCGCGCCGGGGGTACGCGTCGGCTTCGAGGCCTTCGTCGAGGCCAACCTCTCGCGCCGGGCGCGCGAGCGCATCACTTTCACCGGCAAGCTGACCGCTGCCGAGATCGCACCGCTGCGCCTCCGGGCGATGGTGCAGGTCTGCGCGTCGCGCTGGGAGAGCTTCCCTTACGTCCTGCTCGAGGGGATGGCGGCCGGGTGTCCGCTGATCTCGACGGCATGGCCGGCAAGCGGCGAAGTGATCGTCGATGGCGAGACCGGCCTGCTCACCCCTGTGGCGGACCCCGGCGCGCTGGCCGCGACGCTGGAGCGGATGCTCGGCGACCCCGAGCGCGCCGCCGCCATGGGCGCGGCGGCCCGGCGGCGCTGCGAGGCGGTCTTCGCGACCGAAGTCGTGGGCGATCGCCTGCTCGAATGCTACGCGCGGGCGATCGGGCAGGAGCCGGCGGTGCGCGCGGCGGAACTCGAACTGCAATGACGGTGGAAATTCTGGACGCCGCCTGGTCGTCCTCTCCGCCCCCCCCGCGCCCGGGGCCCTTCGCGCGCCTTCGCGGAACGGTGCTGCGCGACACCAACGTGGTCGTCGCATCGGTGGTGCTCAACAACCTGATGCGCGCCGTCAGCAGCATGATCCTGACGCGGCTCCTCGTGCCCGAGGTGTTCGGCATCTCGGGCGTCATCGCCTCGCTGCAGTTCACCGTCGCGCTGGCGAGCGACCTCGGCTTCCAGGCCTTCGTGGTCCGCCAGAAGGACGGGGAGCGCAGGCAATTCCTCGACACGGTCTGGACCGTCTCGTTCCTGCGCTCGCTGCTGCTGGCGGCGGTGCTGGCGATCCTTGCGCTGCCGGTGTCCCACGCGCTCGGCAGGCCGGAGCTGGCGCCGCTGATCGCGGCCTCCGGCCTCGTCTTCGCTGTCGAGGGCACGGCGTCGATCAGTCTCCTGAGCGCGCTTCGCAGGGGCCAGATCCTGCGCCTCTCGACCTTGGAGATCGTCACGCTGGCAGTGCAGATCGCGGCGAGCGCGGTGCTGGCATGGGCCTGGGGCAACTACTGGGCGATCCTGGGCGGGATGCTGGTCGGCGCGGCGCTGAAGTCGCTGCTGAGCTACACGATGTTCGGGCAAGGCCCGCACCGGCCGACGCTGGAGCGCAAGACCCTTCGCGAGCTGTGGTCCTTCGCCCGCTACGTGACGGGCTCCAGCATCATCTACCTGCTCGTCACCCAGTGCGACAAGCTGGTGTTGGCCAAGGTCCTGCCGCTCGACCACTTCGGGTTCTACGTCCTGGCCGGAAACCTCGCCTCCGCGCCGCTCGGCTTTGCGGCGAACTACGCCAGCCGCGTGCTCTATCCCGCCTATGCCCGCCTGTGGAACGAAGGCGCGGCGGACATCCGCGCGCAGTTCTACGCGCGGCGCCGGGTGCCCTCGCTGCTCTATGCGCTGGCGACGGGCGGCATCATCGGCAGTGCGCCGCTGATCATCGGAGTGCTCTACGACCCGCGTTATGCGGATGCGGCACTCTACCTCCAGATCCTGTGCATCTCCTCGCTGCTCGCGCTGCCTTCGAACGCGGCGAACGAGAGCCTGACCGCGACCGGACGGGTGCGCGCCACGCTGGAGGCCAGCATCGCCAAGCTGGTCTGGCTGGCGAGCGCGGGGACGGCCGGCTACCTCGCCTGGGGGCAGCTGGGGCTGGTCCTGGCGGTGGGCCTGATGGAAGGCTCGGGCATGGGGTTCAAGTGGCTGCGGATGCGCCAGGCGGGCCTGCTGGATCTGCGGGAGGAAGGCCTGTTCCTCGCGGCCGGAGCGGTGGGCACGGGCATCGGCTTCGGCGCCGATGCGCTGCTGGCGCCGTTCCTGCTGCGCTGATCCTCTAGACCGCGCCGACCGGGAGAGGCCACGCGACGGCGTTCTCCGGTGTCACCGGCGGGACCTCTCCTCCCACTTCCTCGTGCCACCAGTTGCGGGAAGTCGTGTGCAGCGCGGCGGCGAAGCCCATGAAGCCGAACGCCATGATCGTAGGCCGCGCGCCGAACGAGGTGAAGAACAGCGTCATGCCGAGCATGGCGATGCAGCCGAACACGAAGGCGGCGGGCGTCGCGGCATCGATCCCGAACAGTGCCCGCCGCCCGCTCCACAGTTGCGCCAGCGGGACGAACAGGTTGGCGACGAACACGGCCGCCCCCAAGACGCCCGATACCAGCGCGAACCAGAGGTAGACGTTGACGTAGTCGATGATGCCTTCGCCCTGCCGCATGTCGTTCAGGCGGTATTCCAGCTCGGCGGAGGAATAGCCGATCAGCGGATTCTTCCAGAATTCCTCGCTGCCACGGTCGAGCAGCTCGCGACGGTAGTCGGCGGTGTCGCTGCCCTGCCCGGACAGGCCGAGCGATTCCGAAAGGTCGGGCGACGAGCTTGCCACGAGGATCACCATGGTGATCGCCGCC
>DATKFS010000374.1:0-3533 GCA_035511275.1 Novosphingobium sp. | reverse complement strand
GCCTGCTGCTGGCGGACATGCGCTTTCAGAAGGTCGGCGACCAGGTACGGACCTACATGGCGCAGGACAAGGAACTGGGCGCGCTCGACACGCAGGTCTGGAACAAGAAGAACGTCGTGAAGGACCTGCTGGACGCCTACAACCAGGGCCTGTCCCGTCGCCAGGAAGACCAGGCCGATGCGCTCGGCCTGGACCTCGTGATTAAGGGCAAATACTCGGACGGCGGCTTCGGCAACGCGCTGACGTTCCTGCAGCAGCAGGAAGTGCGCGACGGTGACGTCTTCCAGCAGTTCGGAAACGAATTCAGCGGCTATCTGAAGAGCGCCAGCGGCAAGGCCCTCGCCGAATTCTCGCAGGGCGGCGACGTGAACAGCATCTGGCGCGGCCTTGCCGACGGGCTCTGGCGCAATGCGCAGAGCGTCGCCTACAAGAAGGTCAAGGGCATGGTCACCGCCACCCACCGACCCGCGAAGAAGCGGCTGGCGGGCCTCGGCAAGTACATGGACAACGCCTATTCCAGCCTCGAGCCCGTCGATGGCGGCGACACCTGGCTGACCGGCGTGCGCGCGACGGCGGAGTACAAGGAGGCCGAGGCCACCGTGCGCGCGATCACGCTTGCCCGCGAGACGATCCCCGCCGACGCCTGTGCGCCCGCCGACAATGCCTGCCCGGACGCGGTAATGGCGGGCGCGGCGAAGGCGCTGCTGGAAGTCCGGCCCGCGCAGGCCACCCGCTACCGCTCCACGCCGCTGGTGGTGAACACCGTCGCCTTCCTGACGCGGGTGAGCGGGAACTATGCCTCGGCGGACCAGCTCTACGACGTGGCGGACCGGGCCGGCGTCCCCGCGGCACCAGCCGCGCCATCGGCCGCGAAAGGCAAGGGCAAGGGGAAAGGCAAGGTGCCCGCCAAGGTCGTGGCGCCGCCTCCGCCTCCCGTGTCGCAGCCCGTTCAGGCCGGGGCGATCTACATGCAGCAGAGCCTCGACGGGTTTGCCGAGCATGTCGAGCTGCTGCTGAGGATGAAGAACCACGCCAAGGCGAAGACCGTGATCGCGCTGGCGCGATCGCGCTACGGCGACGACGAGAGGTTCCTGCCAGCGATGATCACGATCGCCGTGCAGGCGCGGGACGTGCCCGGCCTGACGTCGGCGCTGACCCGCTGCCAGATGAGCGAGGACAAGGCGCTCGTCCAGGCCTGCGAGATCGCCTTCCTCAATCCGGAGCAGCGCGAGGCGTTCGACCAGTTGGCCCCGGCGGACCAGGACAAGATCACGCTGGCGCTGTCGAAGGTGTCTTCGGATGCCCGCAAGAGCGGCAGCTGCGGCTTGCCGACGGCTGCCGAGGTCAAGGCGGCGGAGGATGCCGCGAAGGACGATACCTGATCGTCCTTCGCGGCTCCGGGATCGGTCGGGGTCAGCCCCAGCCGACCACCGATTTCACTTCCAGGTATTCGTGGAAGCCGAACTCGCCCCACTCGCGCCCGTTGCCCGAGCGCTTGTAGCCGCCGAAGGGGGCGTGGAAGTCGAAGCCGCCGTTCACCCAGATCGCGCCGGTGCGCAGGCGGCGCGAGACGGCGCGGCAGGCCTCGATGTCCTCGCCCGAGACGTAGCCGCCGAGCCCGAAGTTGGAATCGTTGGCGATGGCTACCGCGTCGTCCACGTCGTCGTAGCCGATGATGACGAGGACGGGGCCGAAGATTTCCTCGCGCGCGATCACCATGTCGTTGGTGCCCACGAACACGGTCGGCCTCACGTACCAGCCCTTGTCGAGACCCTCGGGACGACCGAGGCCGCCGGCGATGAGTTCGGCGCCTTCGGCGGTGCCCTTCTCGATGTACTCCTGGATGATGTTGTACTGGCTCTTGGATACGACCGGGCCCATCGCGAAGTTGCCGGTGGGATCGCCCACGGTGACGCCGTTGGCGGCCTCGGCGGCGATCGCCTTCACCTCGTCCATGCGCGAGGACGGCACCAAGAGGCGCGAGCCCGCCGAGCAGGTCTGGCCGGAGTTGCCCATCATCCCTGCCGTGGCGCCCGCGACGTTGGCGGCGAGAGAGGCATCGTCGAGGACGATCCACGCGCTCTTGCCGCCCAGTTCCAGGCCGACGCGCTTGACGGTGTCCGCCGCGTCCTTCTGGATCTGCACGCCGACCGGCTCGGAGCCGGTGAACGAGATCATGTCGACGTCCTCGTGCTTCGACAGCGCCGCGCCGATCACCGAGCCCTGACCCTGGACCATGTTGAACACACCCGCCGGAACGCCCGCGTCATGCAGGATCTCGGCGAGGATCTGTGCCGAATAGGGCGCGAGTTGCGGGGGCTTGAGGATCATCGTGCAACCGGCGGCGAGCGCCGGGAAGATCTTCACGCAGGTCTGGTTCATCGGCCAGTTCCACGGCGTGATGAGCCCGCAGACGCCGATCGGCTCCTTGCGGATCATCGTGACCCCGCGCTGTTCCTCGAACTTGAATTCCTTCAGCACCTCGATCGCGGTGCCGAGGTGGCCCTTGCCGAGCAGCGTGTGGAAGCCGTTGGCCAGCGAGGCGGGCGCGCCCATCTCCTCGGTGATCGCGGCGCCGAGTTCGGCCTCGCGCTTGAGGTATTCGGCCTGGATGGCTTCCAGCAGGTCGAGGCGTTCCTTGACGCTGGTTTCCGAATAGCTGGCGAAGGCGCGGCGGGCGGCGGCGACGGCCTTGTCGACGTCGGCGGGGGAGCCGAGCGAGATTTCGCCCGAGACCTGCTCGGTGGCCGGATTGATGACTTCGGCGGTCTTCGGGGTGACCGGGTCGACCCACTGACCGTCGATGTAGAACTGCGTGTAGTTGCGCATGTGCTCTCTCCCAATTCCTCCCCGGGATGGGGAGGAGGACCACCTGCAGGGTGGTGGAGGGGGCACTCTCGCATGACGAGATGTCACGTAATCGGGAGGGTGCCCCTCCACCAGCTTGGCTGGTCCCCCTCCCCCAGCAAGCTGGGGGAGGAACGCTTCGTTGTTACTGCGTGCCTTCGGCGTACCAGGTGCGGAACTCGTTGTAGTTCGGCATTTCTTCCGAGTTCGCGGCCGGGTCGATCGGCACGTGGATGACGGTCACGCCGCCGCGCGCATAGGCGCGTTCGATGGCGGGGCCGATGTCGGCGGCCTTCTCGACGTAGTCACCGGCGGCGCCGAAGCCCTCGGCGATCTTGTCGAAGCGGACCTTGTCGGACCAGTGCACGCCGGTTTCCTTGGTGCCATGGCCGAAGGTGCGCTTGTAGACGCCCACTTCGAGACCCCACTGGAAGTCGACGCCGACGACGATCACCAGCGGCAGGTTCTTGCGCACCGCGACTTCAAGCTCGCCGACGTGGAACAGGAACGAGGAGTCCGAGGTGAGCAGCATGCCCGGACGGACCTTGCCGGTCGCCGCCTGGTCGGCGAGCATGGCGCCCGTCGCATAGGGCAGGCCGGTGCCGATGTGGCCGTAGTTCTGGTTCCAGATGACGTCGTGGGGCTTGGCCTGCGAGTAGGTCCACTGGAAGATCACGGTGGTGCCG
>DATKFS010000373.1:0-6387 GCA_035511275.1 Novosphingobium sp. | reverse complement strand
AGCGGCACTTCCGAGGCGCCGAACACGCGGAAGGCGCGGCAGTGGTCGAAGGCGGCATTGGCGGCGGGGATGAGGTCGGCCGGGACCGCCGCGCCGCCGCAGGCGAAGAAGCGGAAGCTCGGCAGGCGGTTGCCGCTCTCGCGCGCAGCCGCCGCCAGTTCGACGAGGAACGGCGTCGCCGCGACAGTGCCCACTGCCCCGTGCCGCTCGATCAGCGCCAGCGCCTCGGCGGCGTTCCAGCTTTCCATCAGGACCGTGCGGGTGCCGCAGAGGAACGGCGCCTCCAGCCCGTTGGCATAGCCCGAGACATGCGTGACGGGCGATGGCATCAGCGTCGCCTCGCCCTCGGTCAGCCCCCAGTAGGCGCCGCTCTCGCGCAGGATGCGGGCGATCGAGACGTGGCTATGCAGCACGCCCTTGGGCTTGCCGGTGGTGCCCGAAGTGTAGAGCACCATCTTGACGCCGAGCGGATCGACTTTCGGCCGCGCGAAGGACAGCCCCCGCCCTTCCTCGACCAGCGCGGCGAAATCGTCCGCCCCTTCCCCGCGCACGGTGAACACGAAGTCGAGGTCGGGCAGCGCACCCGCCAGTCTTCGCGCCATCGCCGCATAGTCGAACTTGCGGAAGGTGGACGGCACAAAGACCGCCCGCGCCCCGCAGTCCGCCAGCATTAGCGAGACCTCATGGTCGCGGTAGATCGGCACGATGGGATTGACGACGAGCCCCGACATCGCGGCGGCCAAGTTGATGACCATGGCCTCGCGCCAGTTGGGCACCTGGAAGGCGATGACGTCGCCGGGTCGCAGCCCCCGCGCATGGAGCGCCGCGCTCAGCGCCTCGGCATCGGCGACGACTTGCCCGCGCGTGACCTCGACGTCGCCCTCGGCCAGCACCACGAAGCCGGGGTCGGCCTCGGCCAGCGCCGTCGCCTGTTCGGCGATGGTGCGCTCGTCCCACAGGCCGGCGCCCGCATAGGCCGCGAGATGCGCCGGAAGCCGCGATTCTAGCCATGCCCACTTGGGGCTTTTCCTCTCCGTCATGGCCCTTGAGTGCTCCGCGCCGCCGCCGGGGCCAACTGGCCAAAATGCCAATCGGGCCGAAATGAGACGCCTTCGCCTATCACCTTGCGCAGGTTGCCGCCACGCCCTCACTCGATCAGGATCGCCGCACAATAATCTGCCGGGAGATGGCGTGTGGAACGCGTGAAGCGCATTGGCGACGTGGCCGAGATCATGCTCGACTACGTGGAGAACAAGAAGACCTACCAGACCGACAGGCCGCTCAGGGTCCCCACCACCAGCTATACCGACAAGGACCAGTTCAAGGCCGAGATGGAGCTGGTGTTCAAGCGCGTGCCGCTGATGCTGGCCTTCACCGCCGAACTGCCGAACCCGGGCGACTACAAGGCGATGGACGCGGTCGGCTCGCCGGTACTCATCAACCGCGACAAGGCAGGCAAGGTCCGCGCCTTCCTCAACGTGTGCTCGCACCGCGGCGCGCCGGTCGCGCCCGAGGGCAAGGGCAACTGCTCGCGCTTCACCTGCAAGTACCATTCCTGGACCTACGGCGCCGACGGCAAACTGATCGGCATCGCCGAGCCCGGCACTTTCGGCGAGGTCGACAAGAGCCGCATGGGCCTTCGCGAACTCCCCTGCGAGGAGCGCGGCGGGATGATCTTCGTCTGCCTGACGCCCGACGCGCCGATCGACCTCGACAGCTACTTCCAGGGCTTCCTCGAGGACTTCGACGCGCTCGACTTCGCGAACTGGACCTATCTCGGCAACCGCACGATCGTCGGCGCCAACTGGAAGATCGCCTTCGACGGATACCTCGAAGGCTACCACTTCAAGTCGCTCCACCCGGAGACGATCTTCCCGCGCACGCCGTCGAACTGCACGCATTACGAAGGGTTCGGCCCGAACATCCGCATCGGCTTCCCGCAGCACACCATCGCCGAGCAGCTCAAGGGCGTGCCGCGCGAGGAGTGGGGCAACCGCGAGAACTACGGCTACGACTTCGTGCGCATCTTCTTCCCCAACGTCTCGATCTTCATCGCGCCCGAGATCACCCAGGTCGCCCAGTTGTTCCCCGGGCCGACGCCCGACCGCAACCGCACCGTGCTCAACTACCTGAGGCGCGAGCCCATCCGGGACGAGGCCGACCGCGAGGCGGCGGAAGCGGCGATGAACTTCTTCCGCGACGTGACCTATGAGGAAGACTACGTCATCGGCCTCGAGATCCAGAAGGGCCTCGAATCCGGCGCACACGACGAGCTGACTTTCGGCAAGAACGAGCGCGGCAACCAGTACTTCCACGAATGGCTGAACTGGTATCTGGAAGATGACGCCTCGCTGCCCCAGCCGGTGATGTAGGGCAAACCCGTCGTCCCCGCGAGAAGGCGGGGACCGCTGGCAGGGCCGCGCCCGATCCCAGGCGGGGCGGGGCGTTTCGGTGGCCCATCGCGAGGTGTCGCCTCAAGAATACCCAGCGGTCCCCGGTCGAGCCGGGGATGACGGGGTTCCCATGGCTCCGGGAGAATCGCTCATGCACAAGCTGTCCCTTGCCTCCGGCGTCCTGCCCGAATTCGGCGCCGTCGACGTCATCGAGGCGGGCGCTGCCGCCGGCTACGACGCGGTGGGGCTCTGGGTCGATCCGCTGGAGTGGACCGCGCAGCATACCCTGGATGCGCGCGCAGCATTGGCACGCACCGGGCTGCCGGTGCTCGACGTCGAGGTGGTGTGGATCAGGCCCGACACCCGGCTCGACGATCACCGCAAGGTCCTCGACGTCGGCGCGGAGCTGGGCGCCGCCAACGTGCTGTGCGTCTCCTCGCACCCCGACGTGGGCGAGACCGTGGCGCAGCTTGCGGCGCTGTGCCGCCATGCCGAGGGCTCGGGAATCCGCGTGGCGCTGGAGTTCGGGATCTTCACCGAGGTCCGGAACCTGCCGCAGGCACTGTCGGTGCTCGACCGGGTAGGCCACCCCCTTCGCGCCGTCCTGGTCGATCCGATCCACGTCGACCGCTCCGGCACCACGATAGCCGAGATCGCCGCGATCGACCCGGCGCTGCTGCCCTATGCCCAGTTCTGTGACGCGCGGGCGCAGCGCCCCGACCCGGCGGACTTCGACGCCGTCATCACCGACGCCATCGACCTGCGCGAGCAGGCGGGTGAAGGCGTGCTGCCGCTCGCCGCGATGCTGCAGGCACTGCCCGCCGGCATTCCGCTGTCGATCGAACTGCGCTCCGCGGCGCTGCGGGAGGCGTTCGCGCATCCCGCGCTGCGGGCCAAGGCGGTGCTGGATGCAACGCGCGGCTGGATGGAGGCGCTGGCGTGACCGTCACCGTCGTCACCCTGCTCAAGCGCCGCAAGGGCATGAGCCCGCAGGACTTTCGCGCCTACTACGAAAACAACCACCGCAAGATCGGCGAGGCGGTGCTGTCGGGCTACGCCACGCGCTACGTCCGCCGTTTCCTGACGCCGATGGACGGCATCGACGCGCCTTTCGACTTCGACGTGGTGATGGAGATCGACTTCCCCGACGAGCCCACCCGCAACGCCTGCTTCGCCGCGCTCGGCGATCCGGCCACGCTGGCGATGATCGTCGAGGACGAGGAGAAACTGTTCGACCGCAGCCGGATCAGGACTTTCAGCGTCATCGAAAGCGCGTCGGTGATGGCGTAACATCCGCAATCCTCCCCATTGCTGCGCAACAGGGAGAATTGCAGTTGCTTGCCTCGCACCCACCACCGGTCTACGGCTCCCGGCATGGCCAAAGCCGATCGTCTTGAACGCCTCGATGCGCGCCGCGCCGATCTCGAAGCCGAGTATGCCGAGGCGCTGGTCGCGGCCCTGCGCGTCACCGCCGCGGGCAAGTGGGGCCTGTTCGACCACAACGCCGACAAGGCATCCCGCGCCGCCGTGGCTCCCGTCGTCGAGAACCTGACCGAACTCGGCGAAGCGATCGACGCGATGCGCGAGACGCTGTTCATGGAGCCCTTCGACCTCCACCGCGAATTCCTCGCCTCGCGCGGGCCGGTGGATTCGCAGGCCGTGGGCGAACCCAAGCAGGCGCAGGCCTGGCTCGACCGGCTGGCGAAGTAGGCCCTATAGCCGCACCACCACCTTGCCGATGTTCCGGCCGGTGAGCATCCGCTCGTAGGCGGCGAGCACGTTCTCCAGCCCCTCCGTCTCGTCGAAGCGGACCGATAGCTTGCCCTCGTCCAGCCACCGGCGCAGCTGCGGCATGAACTCGGCGCCGCGTTCGAGGAAGTCGGGGATGAAGAACCCCTCGATCCTGAGGCGCCGCATCAGCACCTGGTCGAACTGCGCGGGGCCGGGCATGGGCGCGTCGCTGTCGTAGCCCGCGACCATGCCGCAGACCGCGACGCGGCCGTAATGCGCCATGTTGCCGAGCACCGCGTCGAGAATCGGGCCGCCGACGTTGTCGAAGAAGGCGTTCACCCCGCCCGGCACTTCGGCAAGCCGCGCGCCGACATCCTCGCCCCGATAGTCGATCGCCATGTCGACGCCGAGTTCGTCGAGGAGGAAGCGGCACTTGTCCGTGCCCCCGGCGATGCCGACCACTTTCGCGCCGAGGTTCCTGCCGACCTGGCAGGCGAGGCTCCCCGTCGCCCCCGCCGCCGCCGAGACGACGAGCCATTCGCCCGGCTTCACCGCCGCGACTTCCTTGACGCCGACGTAAGCCGTCCACGCATTCATGCCGAGCGCGCCGAAGTGCTGGCGCGGATCGGCGACGGTTTCGTCCACCACCTCCAGCCCGGTCAGCGCCGGAACCACCGTCGCGACATCCGCCCACTACCCGAAGCCGCGCACCAGCGCGCCCACCGGATAGGCGGCGTCGGCGCTCTCGATCACCCGGCCGAGCACGAGGCCCACCATCTTCGACCCCAGCGGCAGCGGCGGCTGATAACCGTCGGTGCGCGGGCTCATCCACATGCGGGTGCCCGCATCCATCGACAGCCACTCGACCGCGATGCGCACCTCGCCCCCGGCCAGCGGCGCGCATGGTTCTTCCTGCAGGCTGAGGAAACGGGCGAACCCGGTATTTCCCTCTGGGTGGCGGTCAAGGCGCCAGTAACGACAACGGCTCAATTCAGGTCTCCTCGCGCGGACCCTCGCCCCCTGCCTCGCAAAGACCACCTGTCCAAACGGATAGGGCTATCCGTTTGCACAGGACTCTCCTGCCCGGCGGCGGGTCTAGGCAGGATGCAATAACGATTACATGGGAGGTTACCTGAAATGCGCATCCACAGATCCGTCCTGCTCGTCTCCACGGCGCTGACGATGGTCGCCGCGCCCGCCATGGCGCAGGAAGCCGCTGCCCCGCCGCAGGACGAGACCGTCCAGGCCGGCGGCCTCAACGACATCATCGTCACCGCACGCAAGCGGCAGGAGACCGTGCAGGACGTGCCCGTCGCCGTCACCGCCATCTCCGCCGAGCAGATCGCCAACCGCGACGTCACCAGCGTCGAGAAGATCACCGCGATCGCCCCGCAGTTCAGCGTCGGGCGCGCCTCGAACGGGTCGGGCGCACAGCTCACCCTGCGCGGCATCGGCTCGTCCTCGACCTCGATCGGCATCGAGCAGTCGGTCGCGGTCGTCGTCGACGGCGCCTATTACGGCCAGGGCCGCGTGATCCAGGAGGGCTTCTTCGACCTCGCGCGGGTCGAGGTGCTGAAAGGTCCGCAGGCGCTGTTCTTCGGCAAGAACGCGACCGCCGGCGTGATCTCGATCACCACCGCCGACCCCACCGCCACGCCCGAATTCATGATAAAGGGCGGCTACGAGTTCAAGAGCCAGCAGTACCGCGCCGAGGGCTATGCCTCGATGCCGCTGACCGACACGCTCGGCATCCGCCTCGCCGCGCGCTACACCAAGATGGACGGCGGCTATTACCGCAACGTCGCCGATCCGGTGACCTATACCGAGATCGACGCCGCCAGCGTGCTTGCGGGCGGCACCGGCGATCCGACCTCGCACACCGGCACCCCGGCCGCGAGCAAGGCGCCGGGAGAGGAGGAGTTCCTCGCCCGCGCCACCCTGAAATGGGAGCCGACCGACCGCCTGACCGTGAGCCTCAAGGGCACCATGGACATCAGCACGGTCAACAACTCCTCGTGGAACTACGTGGCCTTCCGCTGCGGCAACGGCTCCACCTCGCAGCTCAACGGCTATCCTTGCGAGAAGGACTTCGTCAGCCACCAGAACAACATGCCGGCCGACATCGCCGCGAACTACCCCTACGCCAAGAGCGACGGGCGGCTCTACAACAAGTACCGCTCGGCGGGCGGCACGCTCAACGTGACGTATGACGCCGACATGCTGCAGGTCTCCTCGGTCACCAACTACCAGTGGAACAACAACC
>DATKFS010000372.1:0-19666 GCA_035511275.1 Novosphingobium sp. | reverse complement strand
CGCCCTCCACGGTGACGAGCCGACCACCGAGGCGGCGAACCACGTCGTCACTTACGTGCCCGTGTTGCAGGAGGCTCTGCGCGATCTGGCGCTGTGGGTCGAGAAGGGCGTCGCTCCACCCGCCTCCACCCGCTACACCATCGCCGACGGGCAGGTGTTGGTTCCCGCGACCGCCGCCGAGCGCCATGGCATCCAGCCGGTGGTCGACCTCAAGGTGGGTGGCCGCGACAGCATCACGATCCGCGCCGGCCAGACCGTGCGGTTCGAAGGGACGATCACAGTACCGGGCGGCGCCGGATACGTCACCCGCGCGGACTGGGACTTCTCCGGAAAGGGCGCGTTCACGACGCCGTCGC
The DNA here is from genome assembly GCA_035511275.1 of Novosphingobium sp. Lineage (GTDB taxonomy): Bacteria > Pseudomonadota > Alphaproteobacteria > Sphingomonadales > Sphingomonadaceae > Novosphingobium. Next base: position 19,310 of record DATKFS010000372.1, on the reverse strand, counting down.
AAGTCCCTCCGCGCACGCGCGAGGCCAAGGTCGCGATCTCGCATCGGTTCGACCAGCCGGGAACGGTCTACGTCGCCCTCAAGGGCAGCGCGCAACGGGAAGGCGACGCGGCGAACACCTACCGCCAGGTCCAGAACCTCGGACGCGTCAGGGTCGTCGTGCGGGATTGAGTGCTGGCGGCAACGCCGCGTGTCAGGAAAAGCCCTCCTTCTCCGCAGGTCAGCTTTTCTTGGACCGGCGTTGCCGTTGCGCCCTTGACCTCGATTGTCTATAATTTTAGTTGAGATTCAGGTCGTGGGGCCGGGATCGAGAAGGGTTTCGAGCCGCCCGGCTCGCGATCTTGCCCGGTTTCCACTCGATCATAAAGTCCATATTTCCATGCCGATGCCGTTGCGCGCGCTCAGGTCCGATACGTCACCAGCTCTGCCGCGACCGAGCTTGCACGCGCGCGCCGCCGGTTCCCTGTCGTCATGAGCGGCAAGACCGGCGGCAACGATGCCGACTTCTGGGACGTGTCCGCCGTGGTGCGCGAACTCACCCGGATCCGCCGCGACTGGCGGCAGGCGAACACCCACCACGCCGAGTATGGGTTCGAGAGCTTTCCCTCGCGCGTGCGCCTGTCGAAAGTGATGGACGAGCTGTGCGGCGTCCTCTTCCCGCTGCGCCTCGGCCCCGACTACGTGCGGCTGCACAATGAGGACCTGTTCGTCACGCAGACGCTGCAGATCGCGCTGAGCCGCCTCCATGCCCAATTGCGGCTCGAACTGACATATACCCACGATGCCGCCGAGGAGCAGTCCATCGAGGGTGCGGCCACGCGCATCGTCCTCGCCCTCTCCCGCCAGTTGCCCGACCTCCGCCGCGTCCTCGACCTCGACATCGAGGCCGCGTTCCGGGGCGATCCTTCCGCCCGCAGCCTCGATGAAGTGCTGATCTGCTATCCGGGGCTACTGGCGATCATCCATCACCGCCTGGCCCATGTCCTTCACCGCGAGGGCGCACCCCTCGTCGCGCGGATCATCTCAGAGATCTCGCACGGCCGCACCGGGATCGACATCCATCCCGGCGCCCAGGTGGGCAACGGGTTCTTCATCGATCACGGCACCGGCGTCGTCATCGGCGAGACCACGATCATCGGCGACAACGTCCGCATCTATCAGGGCGTGACGCTGGGCGCCCGGAACTTCCCCGCCGAACCCTCGGGTATGCTCATCAAGGCCATCCCGCGCCATCCGATCATCGAAAGCGACGTGGTGATCTACGCCGGAGCCACGATCCTGGGCCGCGTGACCATCGGCGCGGGTTCGGAAATCGGCGGGAACGTGTGGCTGACGCACGACGTCGCGCCGTTCAGCCGCGTCTACCAGGCCCGCGAGCAGAACCTCATCATAAGCCATCAGGTGAACTGAACATGAGGCGCGGAACCGCAAACGCCTTTGCCGGATTGCGCCCGTGTCCCAGGTTCGACGCCATCAGGAAAGAGTGCCGGAAAGCATCATGACGAAGAAGACCGCGCCCCTGCTGAGGGCAATGCTCGGCGCCGCCTGCCTTGCCGCGTTCGGCACGACGCTCCCCGCCGCCGCGAAGGACGCGCCGCCCCGCAACATCATCTTCGTGCTGGTCGACGACCTGCGCTACGACGGCCTCGGCTTCCTGCAGCCGGGCCTGATCCACACGCCCAACATCGACCGGATGGCGAAGGAAGGCACCTACTTCCCGAACGCGGTCGTCACCTCGGCGCTGTGCAGCCCCAGCCGCGCGACGATCCTGACCGGCCAGACCGCGCGCAACCACGGCGTCGTCGACAACAACGACAGCCCTGAGGCGGGCCTGACCTTCTTCCCGAGCTACCTGCGGCAGGCCGGATACCAGACCGCGTTCTTCGGCAAGTGGCACATGGGTGCCAGCACCGACGCGCCGCGTCCGGGCTTCGACAAGTGGGTCAGCTTCATCGGTCAGGGCAACTACTGGCCGAGCAAGGTGAACACGGGGCAATCGTCCCCCAACCTCAACGTCGATGGCCGCTCCGTTCCCCAACAGGGTTACATCACGGACGAGTTGACGAATTACGCGATGGACTGGCTGACGAAAGAGCGTGATCCGAAGAAGCCGTTCTTCCTCTACCTCAGCCACAAGGGTGTGCATTCCGATCCGTTGCCGGCGCCGCGCCATGCGCACCAGTATGATCGTGCGAAGTTCTCGTTGCCCGCGAGTGCGGCGAATACTGCGGAGAACAATGCGGGCAAGCCGCTCTGGGTGCAGAACCAGCGCAATACCTGGCATGGTATCGACTTTTTCTACAATGCCGACGTGCCTATGACGGAATACCTCAAGTATTACTATGGCACGCTCTCGGCGATCGACGACAGCCTCGGCCGCATCATGGCCTATCTGCACAAGCATCACCTGGAGAAGGACACGCTGGTCGTGTTCACGTCGGACAACGGCTACATGATCGGCGAGCATGGCCTGATCGACAAGCGCAACGCCTACGAGGCGTCCATCCGCGTGCCCCTGCTGGTCTGGGAACCGGGCACGATTCCCGCCGGCAAGGTCAATTCCGGCCGCATCCGCAACCTCGATTTCGCGCCCACTTTCCTCGAAGTCGCCGGAGCCGCGGCGCCTGCGCAGTTCGAGGGGACGAGCGCGTGGAAGCTGTGGGAGGGGCAGTTGCCGGAAGCGCAGTGGAAGCCCGGCGACTTCGTCTACGAATACTACTGGGAACACAATTTCCCGATGACCCCGACGACCTTCGCGATCGAGCGCGACCGGGTGAAGTACATCCAGTACCACGGCGTCTACGACACCGAGGAACTCTACGACCTCAAGGCCGACCCGGACGAGATGCACAACCTCATCACCGTCCCGGCATGGGCCGAAAAGCGGCAGGAACTGCGCCTTGCGCTGTACGACCAGCTCGCCAACCGCGAGGGGCGGCACGTCGTTCCCTATGCCCGGCGCACCGCGCAGGGCGCCTTGCGCCGGGGCATCGACGGGCCCCGGGCGGCGGATTTCCCGGCCGAATGGTACATCAAGCCGAACCCGACCGACCGCTTCGACCCCAACCTGCCCGACACCCCGGCCAAGCTGAAAGCGCAGGCCGAGGGGCGGCCGATGGTCTACACGCCGCCGCTGGCCGAAGAACTCAAGCGGCAGGTCGGCGAAGGTGGAAAGTAGAGGCATGGTAGAGCGCAAGTAAAGCGCGATCGATGCACCGTTCCCGAAGCGCACCTGACCCGACCCTAAGGCGACCTTGGGCGACCTTGGGGCGACATGCGAGTGCCCGGCCCGCGCCCGGCGCGTAGAAAATCTTCCTCGCCGCCCCTCCGGCCCACGCCTAGACGGTAGCTCCAAGCAGAAAGTCCCCGATGCCCGTCCCCCCGCCCGCCGCAGTTCCCGGCGCATGACCCTTTCTCCGCGCCGCCGCTGGCTGCTCTTCGCGCTTGCGCTGACGGCGGGCGTGCTCAACCTCGTCGACCGCCAGATCATCTCCGTCCTCAAGCCGACCATCGCCGCGGACCTGGGGTGGAGCGACGACGACTACGGCACGCTTGCCGCGTGGTTCCAGGGCGGCGCCGCCTTCGGGTTCCTGGCGGCCGGCTGGCTGGTCGACCGGCTCGGCGTCAAGTGGGCGAACGCGGCGGGCGTCGCGGCGTGGTCGATCATGGCGATGACGCACGGCTCGGCGCACAGCTTCACGCAGTTCGTGCTCTGCCGGGTGGGCCTGGGGGCCACGGAATCGATGGGCACTCCGTCCGGCGTCAAGACGATCGCGACGATCTTCCCGCCCAACCTGCGGTCGCTGGGCTTCGGCCTGTCCAATGCGATGAACAGCCTCGGCGCCGTGCTGGCGCCGCTGGCGATCCCGCTGGTGGCCGCCGCCTGGGGCTGGCGCGCCGCCTTCGTGTGCGCCGGCGCGCTGGGGCTGGTCTGGGTCCTCGCCTGGCTGGCCGCATCGCGCGGCGTCGACTTCGACGACCGCGCGACCGGCACGCAAGTGGGCATCCTGTCCGGCGACCTGCCGTTCCTGCGCGAGCGGCGGACCTGGACGATCGCCGTCGCCAAGGTCCTGTCCGATGCCACCTGGTGGCTGATGCTGTTCTGGATGCCGGACTACTTCCACCGGCAGTTCGGGCTTTCGGGCACCGACCTCGGCCCGCCGATCGCGCTCGCCTATTGCGGCTCGGCGGTGGGCTCGCTGGTGGCGGGCTACGCGGCGAACCGGATGCTCTCGCGCGGGGTCAGCGCCAACCGCACCCGCAAGACGGTCATGCTGGTCTCGGCGCTCTGCGTGGTCCCGGTCCCGCTCGCGCTGCACATCGGCGCCTACTGGCCGACGGTGGCGCTGCTCGCGCTCGCGCTGGCGGGGCACCAGGGCTTCTCGACCAACCTGTTCGGCCTCATCGCCGACGTCACCCCGCGCTACAAGGTGGGCCGGGTGACCGGCTTCGGCGCCTTCTGCGGCAACCTGGGAGGCGCGGCGATCAGCAAGATCTCCGGGCTCGTGCTCGCGGCCGGGCTCGGCTACGGGCCGCTGTTCGCCTTCGCCGCCTCTTCCTACCTCCTCGCGCTGGGCTGGATCCAGCTGACCATGCCGCGCATCGTGCCGGCCGACGAGCGAGCGCCTGCGAAATAGGGCCGCAAAGGAAAACTATCTTTCTCAACCTCAAAGGTTGAGTATGTACGGCACCGTTCAAGGAGGACGTTGATGACCGTTACCCCAATCCGCACGAGCCGCGTGCTGCTGCTGGCGTCCGTGGCGCTGTTCCCGACCGTCGCATTCGCCGACGAAGCGGCTCCAGAGGCTCCGGTCGACGGCGAGATCGTCGTGACCGCGCGCTACCGCGACGAATCCATCCAGCAGGTGCCGATCGCCATCACCGCCGTCAGCGGCCAGTCGCTGAACGAGCGCGGCATCCACAACCTGCAGGACCTCAGCGCGACCATTCCCTCGGTCGATTTCCGCACCAGCGCTTCCAACAAGGACCGCTCGGTCTTCGTGCGCGGCGTCGGCACGATCAGCACGTCGCCGGGCGTCGAATCCTCGGTCTCGACGGTGGTGGACGGCGTCGTCCTCGCCCGTCCCGGCCAGGCCACGCTCGACGTGGGCGAAGTGTCGCGCATCGAAGTGCTGCGCGGACCGCAGGGCACCCTGTTCGGCAAGAACTCGTCGGCCGGCGTCATCAACGTCGTCACCGCCGCTCCCTCGGAGCAGTTCGGGGGCTACGCGGAAGGCACCGCGACCACGGACGAGGAATACCGCGTCAAGGCCGGCATCACGGGCGCCCTCGCCCAGAACGTGACCGCACGCATCGACGGGCTCTACGCCAACTACGACGGCAACATCCGCAACCTCAACACGGGCAGCAAGGTCAACGGCTACGAGCGCTACGGCGTGCGCGGCAAGATCGAGGCGCGGCCGACCGACACGCTCAAGCTGACGCTTGCAGGCGACTACCTGCACTCCTACGACGACGCCACCAGCGTCTACGTCAGCACCAGCCAGACCGCCTATCCCAGCGGCACGGTCAACAATTCCCCCGCGCTCGCCGCCGTCCTCGCCGCGTCCGGCATCACCCCGGGCACCTCCAACCGCGAGGCGAGCACCAGCTTCGACACCAACGTGCGCGACAAGAACTACGGCGGCTCGTTCACCGGCGAGCTGGCGCTGGGCGACTACACGCTGACCTCGATCACGGCCTATCGCGAATGGCGCAACCGCCAGCACCAGGACAACGACGGCCTGTCGCAGCTCACCGCCACGTTCCCGCAGATCGAGGACTGGGGCCAGCTCGCCTCCAGCCAGTTCTCGCAGGAGCTGCGCCTGACCTCGCCCAAGGGCAAGTTCTTCGACTACGTCGTGGGCGCCTACTACATGCGCGCCAAGACCGACGAGACCTATACCCGCACCGTCACCCGCCTGATCTCGGGGAATCCGGTGCCGGTGACCGGCGTCGCCAACTACGGCGTGGACAGCAAGAACTACGCGCTCTTCGGAGAGGCGAACGTCAACTTCACTCCGTGGCTGCGCGCCTTCGCGGGATACCGCTCGATCTGGGACGACCTCGGCAACTACCACGAGCGCACGTCGACCAACGACCCGACCAATTCCGGCTCCTCGGCGCTCGATATCACCTCGATCCGCGCCTACCACAAGTCGCAGGGCTCGACCTCGCAGCGCGGCGACAGCTATCGCGGCGGCATCCAGGCGGACCTGACGCCCGAAACCCATGCGTACTTCACGTATTCGCACGGGTACAAGGGCCCGGCCTACAACGTCTACTTCAACATGCGCTCGCTCAACGCGACGACCCCGCTCGACGAGGTGGTGCTGCGCCCCGAGACGTCGGATTCGTATGAGATCGGCATCAAGGGATCGGTGCTCGACCGCAAGATCACCTATGCGCTGGCGCTCTACCAAACCAAGTTCCACGACTATCAGGCGAACTACAACGACGTGGTCGGCGGGGCGCAGGTCACGCGCCTCATCAACGCCGGCACGGTGGAGAGCAAGGGCGTCGAGTTCGACTTCGGGGTCCACCCGATCCCCGGCCTCTCGCTCGACACCTCGCTCGCCTATACCGACGCCAAGGTGGTGCACTTCAACTGCCCCGTGGGCGCGCCGACCAGTTGCGACATCGACGGGCAGCCCCTGCCCTTCGCGCCGAAGTGGAAGCTCTACAGCAACGCCTCGTACCGCTTCGCGCTGTCCGACGGCCTGAACCTGGAGATCCAGAGCGACGTCTCGGTCAAGAGCCGGACGCAGTACTCGCTGACGGAGACGCCCAGCACCATCCAGCCCGGATACGTGCTGTGGAACGCCAGCGTCGCGGTGCTCGGCGCCGACAACAGCTGGCAGGTGCGCGGTTTCGTGAAGAACATCACGAACCAGCAGTACGCCACCCTGCTGGCGAACGGCGCGCTGGCGGGCACGGTCCGCTTCGTCCCGCGCGACGACAAGCGCTACGCCGGCGTGCTGCTGCGCAAGGACTTCTGAAACGAAAAGGGGCGGGGCCACGCGGCCTCGCCCCTCACGGCTGCGCGGCGCGCGCCGGCCGCGGCGGCGTCAGCCCAGCACTTCCGCCATCTCCACCACCCGCTTCTCGCGCGCGCTGCGTTCCGCCGCCACGCCGATCGCGACCGCCATCAGGCCGTCGCGCGCGGTGACCTTCACCTCGCCTTCGCCGCGCACGGCACGGGCGAAGGCCTCGTGCTGGTAGAAGGTCGCGCCATGGTGCGATCCCGCCTGCATCGCCGCCTCGTCCACCGCGACGTGGCGACGCTCCACCGCCTTGGGACCCGGCCACGCAACGCGCGGCGACCACACGAGGTCGCCCGGCGGGATCAGCACGTCGAGCCGGCCCCAGTCGCCGGTCGCGCTCATCTCCTCCTGGTGCTCGGCGCCTTCCGCGAACATGCACAGGTCCAGCAGCGCACGGCTGCCGTCCGCGAAATCGACGGTGGTGAAGCTGTTGTCGATGATGTCGGGCCGCCGCCCTTCGTAGCGCTCGTCCACATGGTTCACGTCCATCGCGCCCGAGCAGTAGACCCGCACCGGCTCCGAGCGGGTGACGAGGCGCATGAGGTCGAAGAAGTGGCAGCACTTCTCCACCATGGTGCCGCCGGTATTGGCCGAGAACCGGTTCCAGTCCCCCACCTTGACGAGGAACGGGAAGCGATGCTCGCGGATCGAGAGCATCCGCAGGCGGCCGACCTTGCCCGCATGGACCTCGTCGATGAAGGCGGCGGCGGGCGGCATGAACCGGTATTCCATGCCCGTCCAGAACGGCGCCGAACGCGCTTCCGCCTGTTCGACCACCCAGCGCGCGTCCGCCATCGTGGTGCACAGCGGCTTCTCGCACAGGATCGCGACGTCGCTCGCCAGCAACGGCTCGAGCACCGCGCGGTGGGTGAAGTTGGGCGAGACGACCACTACCGCGTCGAGCGCGGCGCCCGCCACCATGGCGGCGCTGTCGGCATATTCGGCGACTTCGGCCCCGCCCAGCGCATCCCGAGCCCAGCCCAGCGACCGCGGTTCCGGATCGGCGATGGCGACGACTTCGGCGCCTTCCAGTATGGCGAGGTTGCGGATGTGCTCCACCCCCATCATCCCGGTCCCGACGATCCCGTAGCGCAGCGTGTCTACCATTTCACAACTCCATGTGTCATGGGGCTGCCCATGACGCTGCGCCTATCGACCCAACCCGTCCCGCTCGGCAAGAGTGGAATTTCCGTTTTCCCGATTGCCTGGGGCATGTGGCGGCTCGCCCGCGCCGACGGCCGGGACGACATCGGCGCCATCGTCGAGCGCATCGAGGCGGCGCTGGAGGCCGGGATCACCCTGTTCGACACCGCCGACATCTACGGCTGCGACGCCGCGCTCGGTTTCGGCGGCGCGGAAGTGCTGCTCGGCCGGGCGCTGGTCCAGCGCCCCGACCTGCGCGAGCGGATGACCATCGCCACCAAGGGCGGCATCGTCCTTGGCGTTCCCTACGATTCGAGCCCGGACTACCTCGCCCGCGCTCTCGACGCCTCGCTCGACCGCCTGCAACTGCCCTCGGTCGAACTCTACCAGATCCACCGCCGCGACTTCCTCGCCCACCCGCGCGACGTGGCCACGGCGCTCGCCGCCATGGTCGAGAGCGGCAAGGTCGGCGCCATCGGCGTCTCGAACTACAGCCCGGCGGAATTCGACGCGCTGCAGGCCTTCCTGCCCTTCCCGCTCGTCTCCACCCAGCCCGAGTTCTCCGCCGCCCGCCACGCACCGCTCTACGACGGCACGCTGGACCAGGCCATGGCGCGCGAGATCGCGGTGCTGGCATGGTCGCCGCTCGGCGGCGGCCGCCTCGTAGACGGCACCGCGCCGGGAGCCGCGCTCCTGTCCGCGCAAGGCGAGAAGTACGGCGTCGATGCGGCGGCGGCGGCGCTGTCCTGGGTCATGGCGCACCCCTCGCGCGCGATCCCCATCGTCGGCTCGCAGAACCCCGAGCGCATCCTGGCCTCGCGCGATGCGCTGAAAGTGGAGTGGACGCCCGCCGAATGGTACGCCGTGCTCGAGGCGTCGCTCGGCGAGCGGTTGCCCTGACCGTGGCGCCTTGCGAGATCAGCTGGTTCTCGGCGCTCTGCGACGACGACTACGAGTTTCTCGGCCAGCCCGACCCCATGCTGCGCTCCAGCTGGGAGCATTGCCGCAACATCGTGACGAGCGCCGAGGAAGGTGGGTTCGACAACGTGCTGCTGCCCTCGGGCTATGCGCTCGGGATCGACACCACCGCGTTCGCCGCCGCCATCGCCGCGCAGGTGCGCCGCATCCGCCTGCTCATGGCGGTGCGCATCGGCGAGATGTGGCCGGCGCAGCTGGCCCGCCAGATCGCCACGATCGACCAGATCCTCGGACAAGGAAGCGGGGGCCAGGCGAACGGGCGCGGGCGGCTCAACATCAACATCATCTCCAGCGAGATGCCCGGCGAAAAGCTCGACGGCCCTTCCCGGTACGAGCGCACCACCGAGGCGATCACCATTCTGAGGACCCTGCTTTCGGGCCTGCCGCTCGACCATCAGGGCCGGTTCTGGAACCTCAGGGTCGATCCCCCGCGCATCATCGCGCCGGGCTCCAAGTGCCCGCCGCTCTACTTCGGCGGCCTGTCCGAGCCCGCGCGAGACGTGGCGGCGAAGGGCTGCGACGTCTACCTCATGTGGCCCGACCGCATGGAGGCGGTGAAGGAGACGATCGCCGACATGCGCGCCCGCGCGGCCAGCTACGGCCGCACCCTGCGCTTCGGCTACCGCGTCCACGTCGTCGTTCGCGAAACCGAAAGCGAGGCCCGCGCCGCGGCCGACCGCCTGCTCTCGCGCCTCGACGACGCCGAGGGCGCGGCGATCCGCGCCCGCTCGCTGGACTCGCAGTCGGTCGGCGTGCAGGCCCAGGCCGCGCTGCGCGAGACGGCCAGCGACGACGGCTATGCCGAGGACAACCTGTGGACCGGCATCGGCCGCGCCCGTTCGGGCTGCGGCGCGGCGATCGTCGGCGATCCCGACCAGGTCCTCGCCAAGCTGCAGGCCTATCGCCAAGCCGGGATCGATGCGTTCATCCTCTCCGGCTATCCCCACGCGGCCGAGGCGGACCTGTTCGCCCGCCACGTCCTGCCGCGCATCGACCACGGCCCGCTGGCACTGGACGCATAGTCCGGCAGTTCGGCAGCGGAGCGCACGCGGGTAACCGCCGGACGCTCGCTTCTGCCTTGTGATGCACGAGAGAAGCCCCGGGGAACCGGGGCTTTTTTCATGCCCCTCCGACAGCGCCCGCTGCGCAAAGCTCGCATCGGCGCCCTGCCGCGTCCGGACGGGATTATCGCTATGCGATGTCCGCCGCCCCTCTTTGCAGAAAACACTTTACTCGCGCCGCCCGAAGCGTATCTGCCCCTCATTAATGCAATAGATTCGCATTAGCATTATCAGGGGACTTATCATGCTTCGTAGCTTTGCCGCCCGCGCATCCTGCGGTGTTTCCGTCGTGGCGTTCTGCCTCGCGGCTCCGGCACTGGCGCAGGATACCACCGGTGCGGACACGGCAGCCTCCGAGGACGGCGACTTCCTCGGCACCATCGACATCGGCAAGAGCACGCGCGTCGTTCGCACCGACACCGCCGTTCCGGTCACAGTGATCGACAAGGACGAGATCGACGACCGCCAGGCCTCGACCATCGCCGAACTGCTGGACTCGGTGCCCGGCGTCACGCTCATCAACGGATCGACGCCGATCGGCTCGGGCATCAACATCCGCGGCTTCGGCGCCAACGGCACTTACGGCACCGACCAGAAGGTCGCCTTCGTCGTCGATGGCGCGACCACCGGCTCGGAGGAAATCTACCGCGTCGGGACCCAGCTCTTCACCGATCCCCTGCTCTACAAGCGCGCCGAAGTGATCCGCGGCACCGTGGGCAGCTTCGAGTGGGGTTCGGGCATCATCGGCGGCGTCGTGCTGCTGGAAACCAACGATGCAGCCGACGTGCTGCGCGGCAAGACCGGCCTCGCGGTCAGCCAGACGCTGTCGGGCCAGACCAACAAGGAAGGCTTCGCCACCTCCACCACCGTCGCCGCGATGCCGTCCGAGAACTTCGAGTTCCTCGCCAACTACACCTGGCGCACCCAGGGCACGCAGGAAGACGGCCACGGCGACCCGATCGAGAACAGCGCCTTCGACCTGCCCAGCTTCCTCGTGAAGGGCGCCGTCCACTTCGGCGCGGACAATGCCCACACGATCGAGGCGAGCTTCAACCAGACCACCACCAGCGACCGCGACGTCCCCTACGACAGCTTCAGCACCACCGGCGGCATCTTCGGCAACGTCGATCGCGACACCAAGAGCCAGGTCCTGACGGTCACCTACAACTACGCACCGGTCGACAACGAGGCGGTGAACATCTCGCTGCTCTACACTTACGCCAACCAGGAGATCGACCAGACCGCCGTCGGCACCCCGATCTCGGGCGTGGTCGATGCGGACCACCGCTACGAAACCTCCAAGATCACGCTCAAGAATGCCGGCCTGTTTACCACCGGCCCGATCCGCCACAACCTGCACTTCGGCCTGGAGTACATCCACAAGAAGCGCCTCGACGCCAGCAGCGCGCCGGGCGGCATCGACAACCGCATGGCCGCCTTCGCCGTCGACGAGATCGCCCTGTTCCGTGGCTTCACGCTGAGCCCGGCGATCCGCTGGGAGACCTCGAACGTCAAGGGCACCGTCGATTCCGGGGCGCGCGTCAGCTACAACAACGAGGCCTGGATGGGCGGCGTCTCGGCGCGGTACGAGCTTCCGTTCGGCCTCGCCGCCTTCGGCAGCTGGGCGCGCACGCGAAACCTGCCGATCATCGACGACCTGGACAACACCACCTACATGGACCAGCCCGAAAAGAGCCGGACCTGGGAAGCGGGCGGCTCGTTCGACCGCACCGACCTGCTCGGCCGGGGCGACCGCCTCGCCATCAAGGTCAACTACTACGACACCGAACTGACCGACAACACCGCCTACTCGGGCGTGCGCGAGATCTACCTCGACGGCTTCGAGATCGAGGCGTCCTACGCGACCGCAAGCGGCCTCTACTTCGACTTCAACGCCACCATCCCGGACGGCCAGCGCCTGCGCACCAACGGCGTGATCGACGACTGGACCAACCTGCCGCAGAAGACCTACATGCTCTCGGCCGGCAAGCGCTTCGGCAAGGTGTTCGACGTGCGCTGGGAAGCCACGCTGGCCGACGACCTGACCATCAACGGCACCGAGCACGAGGGCTTCGACGTGCACACCCTGCGCGCCACGATCACCCCCGAGGGCGGCATCCTCGACGATCTCGCCCTGCGCCTCAGCGTCGAGAACATCTTCGACACCTACTACCAGTCCGCCCTGTCCACCCGGCCCGCCACGGGCCGCAACTTCAAGGCTTCGATCTCGAAGCTGTTCTGAGGGAGCGCGCCGACATGGCCATCGCGACGTGGACCGGCAGTGAGAGGGGGTTCGGGACCTCGCCGTTCGGGCGGGTCAACCTCGGGGGCATGGGTGCGTCCGTCGCCGCCCATGCGCTGGTGCTGGCCCTGCTCGCGATGACCTGGGGCGAGGAGACACTGATCGAGGGAGGCACCCGTTCCGCCCTCGTCAGCATCGACCTCGCCGCGCAGGAAGGCGGCCCGGGCAAGACCAAGGCGCCGCCGCGCGAAACGCCGGATGCGGCTGTGAAGCCCCCGCCGCCGACCATGGAAGCACAGCCGATCTCCCGACCCTCGCCCGAGCCCTCGGCGGCCGTGCAGCCTCCTGCTCAGGAGCGGCCAGGCGGCGGCGGGGCCGGACGCACCGGACAGGGCACCGGCATCGCCACCATCCACCCGACCCCGGTGGCCAGCCCGGTCCCGGTGCGGGCGACAGTGTCGCCGGCTTCCGCCGCCACGGCCGCCGAAGCACGTCCCGCGCATCCCGCCGCCGGGGCGGACCAGGCCGCGGACGAGCGCGGCACCGGCGGGAGCGGCGGCGGACGCACCGACCAGGCCGGAAATTCGAGCGCCAGCAACTTCAAGGGCCTCGTCTTCCAGCATCTGTACCGCCATCGCGGCACCAATTCCGTCGGTTCCGCCAAGGTCCTCGTCGGCTTCACGATCGACCCGGACGGCAGCGCGCGGGACATCGCCGTGGTGCGCAGCTCCGGCGTTCCGCTGTTCGACCGGCAGGCGCTGCAGCTCGTCCGCCGCGCCGTGCCCTTCCCGCGCCCGCCGGACCGCGCCGCCCGCCGCCTGGTCTGCGAGATCACCGGATGACGACCCCGACCATACATGAGGAACACCCGACCATGACCCGACCGACACCGACCCGCACCCGCGCCGCTATCCGCACCCGCAAGGCCGCCCTCGCCCTCGCGGCACTGCTCGCCGCCGCCCAATCCGGCGGCGCCTTCGCGCATACCTCGTACCTCCTGCCCAAGATGTTCTCCGCCAACACCGAGAGCATGGTGACGCTGGAATCGTCCTTCGCCGAGAAGTTCTTCCATCCCGAAGTGCCGGTCGACTCCAAGGACTACCACGTCGTCCTTCCCGACGGTTCGCGCGGTGAATTCCAGACGATCACCCCGCTCAAGCAGCTCGTGATCCTGGAGAGCGCATTGGGGCCGGAGGGGACCTATCGCTTCACCACCGGCGTCCGGCTCGGCCGGGTCGGCAAGAGCGCATTCGTCGGCGGGCTGTGGCGGCCGGTCCAGGGCGAGGCTCCGGCCGGGGCACAGGTCCGCACCAGCCAGACCGAGACCGTCGCCGACGTCTACGTGACCAAGAAGAAGGTCACCCGCGCGCCGGTGGACGTGGCGATCGGTCGCCTGCGGATCCAGCCGGTGACCCATCCCAGCGAGGTCTACCTCGACACCCCGTTCAAGCTGCAGGTACTGTTCGACGGCAAGCCGATGGCCGGGCAGGAGCTCGTACTCGACCGGGGCGGCGCCGACTACGAGGAGGCGGTCACGCACAGCCAGGCCACCACCGACGCGCAGGGCAACGCGGTGCTCCGCTTCGAGCGTCCGGGCATCTACATGCTGATGACCCGCCACCGCGCCGCCGCGCCCGAGGGCGCCGGGACCGACGAACGCAGCTACACCACCTCGCTCACCTTCCAGGTGGAAGAATGACGCATCTTTACCCGAAGGAGAAGACCATGACCAAGACCCTCGTTTCCGCCGGCCTCCTGCTGGCCGCCGCCGCGCTTCCCGCCGGCCACGTCGCGTTCGCCCAGGCGGCGGCTGACGCGGCCGCCCATGGCGAACCCGAACGCCGCGCCGCGCCCGGCCACGGCAAGTCCGCCTTCATGACCGAGAACGACACCGACCACGACGGCAAGGTGACCGCCGCCGAGTTCAACGCCGCGCGCACCGCCAAGTACCACACCTTCGATCTAGACCACGACGGCAAGGTGACCGAGGCCGAATACGTCGGCGAATTCTCGAGCCGGTTCAAGGATGCGACGGTGCCGGAAGGCCAGCTCAAGCAGGCCCACGTCCGCTTCGGCGTGCTGGACACCGACAAGGACGGCAACCTGACGCTGGCCGAGTTCAACGCCTCCGGCCAGCGCATGTTCGAGAAGCTTGACAGCAATGGCGACGGCGTTGTCGATGCCAAGGACGCCTCGGGCTCCTACTGATCCGGCGAAGCGCCGGGCACGGCGGGGGACACGGGCCGAAGCGCCGGTCTTCCCCGCCGCGTCGGGCATCATCGGGCCGTCATGCGGCGTCCCATTCGAACGCCGGGTGGAGCCAGTCGCCGGTGCGGCCGTCCGGCGATGCCAGCGCATGGATCGCCTGCATCTCGTCCTCGCCGAGGGCAAAGTCGAAGATCCGCAGGTTCTCCGCCATCCGGCCAAGGTTGCTGGTCTGCGGGATGGCGATGACGCCCGGCTGCTGCACCAGCCAGCGCAGCACCACCTGGCTCGGCGTGCGGCCATGGCGCCGGGCGATGGCGGCGATCACGGCATCGTCCACGATCCTGCCGCGCGCCAGCGGCGACCATGCGGTGAGCGTGATGCCGAGCCGCTCCAGCTCCGCCATCTGCGCCTGCTGGGCGAGATAGGGGTGGTATTCGATCTGGTTGGTCACGATCGGCGCGGCGGAGAGCCCGGCCGCGCGGCGCAGTTCGACCACCGGGAAGTTCGAGACGCCGATCGCGCGGGTCAGCCCGGCGGCGTGGACCGCGTTGATCGCCGCCATCGTCTCCTCCAGCGGCGGATGCGGCTGCGGCCAGTGCAACAGCAGCAGGTCGACATGGTCTAGGCCCAGCCGCACGAGGCTTTCCTCCACGGAGCGCTGGAGGTCGCCCTCCCCGAAGCGCGTGGTGGCGACTTTCGTCGTCAGGAACAGCTCGGCGCGCGCCACGCCGGTGGCCGCGATCGCCGCGCCGACGTCCGCCTCGTTCTCGTAGACCTGCGCGGTGTCGATGTGGCGGTATCCGGCGGCGATGGCATCCTCCACCATCCGCTGCGCCACCGCGCCCTTCACGTGCCAGGTGCCGTAACCCAGGCGCGGTATCGAGACCCCGCCCACTTCGATGTATTCCATGGATCGTCCTTGGATGGTCAGCCGGAATGGCCGGTTGCGAGAAGGGGTTCGGCCCCGCGCACGGGCGCCACCGCGCGGTCCCTGCGGCTGACCGAAGGCAGGCAGCAGATGAGCAGCGCGCCGAGCGCCAGCGCGATCTGCATGGTCTGGAAGCCGGCGGCATAGGAGCCGGTGCGGTCGAACGAACGGTCGAGCAGGAAGGGGAACAGCCCGCCCGCCAGCATGATGCCGCTATAGGTGGCCCCGGCGATCTTGCCGTAGTTGGCGACCCCGAAGTAGCGGGAGATGAGGATCGGCAGCACCGCGAACTCGGTCCCCACGCCGACCCCCAGCAGCGCCCCGCCCGCCAGCAGCACCGGCATGGAGCCGCCGTGGAGGATCAACTGGATGCCCATCACCGAGGCGGCGTAGAGCGGGGCCGCGAACCAGACGTGGCGGGCGCGGTCCAGCATCGCGCCAACGCTCGCCTGCGCGATCATGCCGACGAGCGAGATGCAGGTGACGACGGGCACCGCCTGGCTCAGCGTGAAGCCACGGTCGGTCAGCGCCGGCACCGTGTGCGACAGGACCGAGAGCATGCAGCCCGAGCCCAGCGTCATCGCGATCGCCAGCATCCAGTACGTCGGGCTGCGCAGCGCGGCCTGGAGGCTGCTGTCGGCCCGGACGGGGACCTCGCGCTCCGGCCGCAAGGTGCCGCGGGGCGGATCGCGCAGCAGCAGGAACATCGGCGGGAAGCCCACCAGGAACACCACCGCCGCCGTGCCGAGGTACGCGCCGCGCCAGCCGAAATGCGACAGGAGCACGGCGGCGAGGATCGGGAAGACGATCGTGCACAGCCCGTTCCCCAGCCCGGCCACGAGGCCCATCGCAGTCCCCCGGCGGCCATCGAACCACCCGGCGATGACCTTGCCGAACAGCAGCGGCCCGGTCACGTGGCCCAGGATGCTGATGATCGCGAAGTTGGCGTAGAACAGGAAGATGTTGGGCACCATCATGCTCGCCGCCGCCAGCGAGAGCGCGAACCCGACGTTGCCGAGGATCAGGATGCGCCGGGCGCCCAGCCGGTCGGCCAGCCATCCGATGAGCACGGGGAGCAGGATGTTGATCGGCCCCACCATCGCCCCGACCCCGGTGATCGTCGAGCGCTGCCACCCGAACTCGCGCGACAACGGCACCAGTGCGATGCTGAGAAGGCTGCCGGCCACCAGTCCGTTGACGCAGTTTCCGGCAACACATGCGATCAGCACGCCCATCTTGCCCGGGTCCATTCGCTTGACGATGCTCATGCCGCTTCCTCCGTTCGTCGGGTGGTAGGGTGTGTCCTCTCGCTTCCCAGTCGTTCTTGCCTTGCCGGTCGCGCCGGTCGCGCCGGTCAGACCGGGCGGTCGCCTTCCACCCACAAGCGGTACATCGTGCGCATGTACTTCTCGTCGTCGAACAGGGTGCCGGTGTGCAGCGAGCAGCGGTTGTCCCAGAGCAGGATGTCGCCGACGCGCCACTTGTGCCGGTACACGAAGCGGTCCTGCGTCATGTAGTCGATCGCCTCGTCGAGCATGGCGAAGCCGTCCTGCCCGGCGGGGGCGCCGACGACTTCCTTGGCGGTGCCGGTGGTCGGCCACAGCGCCTTGCGGCCGTTGACCGGATGGGTGCGCACCAGCGGGTGCAGCACGTCCGGGAAGCGCGCGCGGTCCGCATCGGTCGCGACGCGGCGGTTGTGCTCGCGGGTCTCGATGAAATGGACGTGGCTGTTGAGCACGCCCATCGCCTCGTACTGCGCCTTTCTTTCAGGCGGGAGGCTGTCGTAGGCGGCGCAGCCGTCGGCCAGCAGCGTGTCGGAACCCTCGTCGGGCACCTCGACAGCGTAGAGCAGCGTACAAAGCGCCGGCTTCTCGCGGAACGACAGGTCGGTGTGCCAGCCCACGCCGTCGTTGTGCGCGCCGATCGGCCGACCGTCGACCACCCGGTTCGACAGCACGGTGATCTCCTTGTGGCCATCGAGGAGATAGGGATTGTCGTTGTCCTGCAACGCCCCGAAGCTCGCCATGAAGCGCATCAGGTCCTCGGCGCCGAGGTTGTGCTGGTCGCGGATGACGATGGCGCCGTTGAGGCCGAAGACGTCGACCACCCATTCGAGCTGGTCCGGCCCGGCGGTGGCGATGTCGATGTTCTCGATCTGCGCGCCGAACGGCGCGAGCCGGCGCCAGGACGGTTTCTCCAGTGTCGTCGCTTGCTGCATGGTGCTCCCCTTGGCCTGTGCGATGTGTCTGTCGGCGCAGGCTAACCCGAGGGGCCGGTTCGGCTTTGCATCTACGCGCGCGCAAATTTGGCGTCAGGCCTCGACGCGATCGAGCCCCCGCAGCCGCGTCTTGAGGTTCGCCTTCCCGCCCAGCGCGTCCCTGCGGTAGTCGGACGGCGTGCAGCCATAGGCCCCGCGGAACGCGCGGCTGAAGGCGGCGCTGTCTCCGAAGCCCCAGTGCATGCAGATCTCGCCCACCGGGACATGCACGTTCACCGGGTTCGCCAGATCGACGCGGCACTTCTCCAGCCGCCGCTGGCGCACGTATCCCCGGAACGACTGGCCGTTCTCCTCGAACAGCTGCTGGAGATAGCGCGGCGTCATGCCGTTCTCCCGCGCCACCTCCCCCAGCGAAAGGCGCAGGTCGGTGAGGTTGGCCTCGATCGTCTGCCATATCCGCCGCAGCAGCGCGGCACGCACCGTGGCGAAACCGCCGAGCGGGCTGGCGCCGGTTGCCTCGAACACCGTGTTGACGACGAGCTGGACGATGGCCGCCTCGATCGCGAACGTGCTCGCCCCGTCCAGCCGGTCGAGCGAATGCGCGATCTCCCTCAGCATCGCAGCCAGCACCCGGGCGACCGGCGCATCGCCGCGCAAGTGGACGAGCCGGCGGGGCAGATCGACCATCGCCGCGCGCTCGATGCATCCGGCGGGCATGTTGACGTTGAGGAACTTGAAAGCCGTATGCGCCCGCAGCGCCCCCACCACGCCGCGCCGGCCATAGAGCATGTCGCCCGGCGACAGCAGGGTGAGCCCCCCGTCGGTCTCGACCTCGGCGACGCCCTCGGGCACGATCGAGAGGAAGAACATGTCCTCGCCCGCCCGCTCCTCGCGCGAGGCAAGGCGCTGGGGATGCGCCTCCATGGTCGAGAAACCCATGCCGCGCGGGGAATATACGTGATCGACGCGCCCCTGCAGCGCTCTGGGCGTCTCGGCGAAGTCGGGGCGCAGCGCGAACTTGTCGAGTATGTCCCCCCATGCGGACATGCGGGTGGCCACGGGCAGGTCGTCGGTCCTGAATGCGATCCTGGGCATTGGCGCTCCTTCGAAGCCCCAGGCCCTCTCCCGGTCCCTTTCCATCCTTGTCGGGACGCAGGGTCGCTCCGCTTGGCCGCCAGATCAACAGGAAAGTCACGGGAAGGCCGATGCCATGCCATATCGCTGTCACGCGGGCGCCCTAGGCTCGAACGTCTGATCCAGCGGGGAACGTTCCAAATGAATGCCAGCATCACGGCCGAACACTATGAGCGCCCCGACCTCGAAGGCGGCCTGGGACTGGCGGGCCAGCTGGGCTTCGGCGCCGCGATCCTCGCCGCGCTGGGCTATGTCGCCTACAGCGTCTACGCGGACGCCAGCGCGGCGGGCGTCTCGGCGCTGGCCCTGCTGCCCTTCGCGCTGCTGTTCCTGGCACTGCTGATCGCGCTCGGCTT
>DATKFS010000371.1:0-5450 GCA_035511275.1 Novosphingobium sp. | reverse complement strand
TACCAACTGAGCTACACTCCTGCGGGCGGAGGTGCCTCTAGATGGGCGCGATGCGGATTACAAGCGGCGATTGCAACATTCGGAACACCACGGTGGATTACCCCCATTCCCCCCTGCCCCCAGCCTCTGCTAGGAGCCCTTCTTTCGCGAGGGACAGGACCGTGCACGCTCCCCGATCCGAACCGATCATCGAACCCGAGCTGCTGATGCTCGCCTACCGCAGCGGGATCTTCCCGATGGCGGACAGCCGCGACGATCCGGAGATCTTCTGGATCGAACCCCGGCTGCGCGCGATCCTGCCGCTGGACGGCCTGCGCGTATCGCACTCGCTGGCGCGCTCGCTGCGGCGCGGCCGGTTCGTGGTGACCTGCAACCAGGCCTTCCCCGAAGTGATGGACGCCTGCGCCGCCCCCCGCCAGGCCCGCGGCGACGACGCGGGCGACGAAGAGGGCGGCAGCTGGATCAGCCACCGCATCCAGGCGAGCTACGAGAACCTGCATTTCCTAGGCCACGCCCATTCCATCGAGGTATGGCAGGAGAACGGCTTCTACCGCGAACTCGTCGGCGGGCTCTACGGCGTCGGGTTCGACCGGGCGTTCTGCGGCGAATCGATGTTCTCGCGCGTCAGCGATGCCTCGAAGGTGGCGCTGGCCTGGCTGGTCGCAGCGCTGCGGCGCGGCGGCGCGGAACTGCTCGACTGCCAGTTCATGACGCCGCACCTCGCCTCGCTCGGCGCGGAGGAGATGACGCAGAAACGCTACCTGGCCCTGCTGCAACGCGCACAGGGCGAGCCCGCTCAGTTGGCGAGGGGTTCCTCGACCGGCTCGGGCTCGGCAGCGGCCGGAGCCGCGCTCGGCGTGGGCGACGCGGTGGCGGCGGGAGCCGGCGTGCTGGCGCTGCCCGACGCCTTCGGCGCGCTGCTGGCGGACGCTGCATCCTGCGGGCTCGCTTCCTCGCCCGGGAAATTCATCGCGCAGGCTTTTACCCAGACGTCGTAGACCGGGTGCTCGACCACGTTGATCGAGGGGTTGTTCTTGAACAGCCAGCCGGAGAAGACCTTGCGCCAGGCCAGCTTCTCGGCCGTAGTGCGCCGTTCCTCTACGAAGACCTGGACGAAGGCGCCCTCGTCCTGCGGGCGCTCCCAGGGGAGCGACTTCTCGCAAGTGGCGACCTTGACCACGAGATTGCCGAGCCTGCGCGATTCGCCCGGCTTCATCACCAGGTCCTGCGTCAGGTTGTTGCGCTTGTTGAGGACGCCGAGAGTGACGACGCGGTCCTTGTTCGGCGTGCCGATCTGCGCGCCGCGCGCGGCCTGCGCGGGTCCGGCCTGCATTCCGGCGATCGCGTCGGGAACGCCGGTGTCCTGCGCTTCGGGCTCAGGCTCCCCGGTGCCGCAGGCCGCGAGGACCGCCAGCAATGAAAGCGCGGCGACGCTTCGCAGCCGAATCACTGCGAGCCCCTCAGGCGTCCGGGGACCAGGCTTCGTAGTCGCCGGTCGCGGCGGCGCGGCGTCCGCCACGCTCCAGCGCGCCCTGCGGGCGGTAGGCGGTGACGGTGCCGGTGGCGTTGGGGGTGTAGTCCACTTCCCAGATGCGCGGCGGCGGCAGGTGGCTTTCGGGCACGCCGTCGTAGGAGTGGTGCAGCCAGCCGTGCCATTCGGCGGGGACGTTGCTGGCGTCGTTGGCGCCCGCATAGATCACCCAGCGGCGCTCGTAGCCCTCGGTGGTCCTGACCTTGTCGCCCTTGGAGCGGAAGTACTTGTTGCCTTGCGCGTCGGTGCCGACGTGCTCGCCGTTACGCGCGCTCCAGAGCGAGGTGCCGATGGTGGCGCCGTCCCACCAGGTGAAGATCTTGGACAGGATTCCCATGTGCCGCGCACTAGCCGCTCTGCCCCCCGGAAGGCAAGGGCGTTGACGGTCGTACCGGCGGAGAAATCCGTCGCGGCCGGGGCCGTCGGCCACCGACCTACCAGCTGACCTTGTCGCCCGCCTCGATCCCCAGCTCGGCCGCGCGCCCGCCGTTGAGTTCGAGCACGCCCGAGGTCACGCCGGCGGAAGACAGCGGCGTCTCGTCGTAGGGGACGGCATTGGCGGCGATGTTGAGCACGCGATGGTCGGTGCCGATGAAGATGATGTCGAGCGGGATCACCGTGTTGCGCATCCAGAACTGGGCGCGACGCGGCGGATCGTTGACGAAGACCATGCCCTCGTCGGCGCCCATCCGGGTACGGAACATCAGGCCCTTGGCCTGCTCCTGCGGCGTGGTGGCCACTTCGACCTGGAAGGCATGGGTTCCGCCCGCGGACTTCACCTTGAGCGGCACGACCCGCAGCCCCGATTCGGGGTGGACCGCAGCCTGGCTGGCGACGGACTTGGCGTCGGCGCCGGCCGGGGCCTGCGAGCAGGCGGCGAAGGCGAGCAGGACGGCGGCGGCGATGCCGGCGCGCGAGGTACGGGGGGTCAGGCGCACTCAATCGTCTCCGAATTCCGACTCGGCCCACTCCTCGAGCATGGCCACGTCTTCGCTCTCCACGATCCTGCGCGCGATGTCGAGCGGGTGCCCGGCGCGCAGCATCGCGGCGAGCTGCTTGTCGCGCAGCCTTGGGTCTGCGGCGCTGTCGGCGCGATGAACGGCGAAGGGTCCGAACCGGCGACGGCGCGCCAGCACGAGGGCCGCGCGGCGCTGGTCGCTCTGCCCCGGCCGCTCAGTGGCGCGCAGGTCCTCGCTTACCCCGGCCTGCCCCAGAGCCTCGCCCACCCGCCGCGCGCCATACCCGCGCCGCAGCAGGCTGCCCGCCTTCATGTGCGCCCAGGCGGCATCGTTGACGTAGCCGAGCCGGGCATAGCGGCCGACCAGTTCGTCCACCGGCGGCGCGTCCTCGCCGTCCCAGCCCCGCTCGCGCAGCTTGCGTTGCAGATAAAGGCGCAGCTTGGCTTGCGTCGTCGCGAACCGCGCGACATAGGCCAGCGCCAGTTCCTCGAGGCGGGCGAGGTTCAGCGGTTTCGGCCCACTGCGGGGGGCCCGGTCACGACCCTGATTGCGACGCTCGTCAGACATGTTGCCCTATTCGTGCCACACTCAGGCGGGAATGGGGAGGGTGTGCGGGACCGTGATCGGAACGCAAACGCAGCTAACCCAGGTTCAGGATGGACCCGTTAGAAGCGCCGATCTCGCGAAGTTTACGGTATAACAACAACGGGTTATCAAACATGGCCGACACCATCAGCATGGTGCCGAATACGGGTCAGGCACTTATACCGACCCCCAACGAAGATACGCTGGAACGCATCTTCGCCGAATTCGCCACCTTCGGCGATGCCCTCGATTATGCCGCGAAGGGCCGGCGCGGATTCAATTTCCACGATCCGCGTGGCACGCTGACGCGCGTCTATCCCTTCAGCGAGCTGCGCGAGGATGCGCTGGCCGTTGCCCATGCGCTGATCGCGCGCGGCGTCGCCAAGGGTGACCGCATCGCCCTCATCGCCGAGACCGGGACCGATTTCGCGGCGCTGTTCTGCGGCGCAGTCTACGCCGGCGCCTGGCCGGTGCCGCTGCCCCTGCCCACCAGCTTCGGCGGCAAGGACAACTACATCGACCAGCTTTCGGTCCAGCTCACCAGCTCGGACCCGGTGCTGCTGATCGGTCCCGACGAGATCGCCGCGATGACGCTGGCCGCTGCCGAGCGCCAGGGCTGCGGCCACGCGACCTGGTCCGATTTCGCGGCCAAGGACGCGCCCGTCGTGCCCCTGCCCGAGACCAGCCCCGACGACATCTGCTACCTGCAGTATTCCTCCGGCTCCACCCGGTTCCCGCATGGCGTCGCGGTGACCCACCGTTCGCTGCTGTCGAACCTCGCCAGCCACAGCCACGGCATGCAGCTCGAGCCGCTGGACCGCTGCATCTCGTGGTTGCCCTGGTATCACGACATGGGCCTCGTCGGCTGCTTCCTGTCGTTGATCGCCAACCAGGTTTCGGGCGACTATCTCAAGACCGAGGACTTCGCGCGCCGTCCGCTGGCATGGCTGGACCTCATCACGCGCAACAAGGACACCTCGATCTCGTATTCGCCGACCTTCGGCTACGACATCTGCGCCCGCCGCATTTCCAGCCAGAGCCCGGTGAGCGACCGCTTCGACCTGTCGCGCTGGCGGCTTGCGGGCAACGGCGCCGACATGATCCGCCCCGACGTCATGCAGAACTTCGTCAACGCCTTCGCCGATGCCGGCTTCAAGGCGAGCGCGTTCCTGCCCAGCTACGGCCTTGCCGAAGCGACCCTGGCGGTCACCGTCATGCCGCCGGGCGAAGGCATCCGCGTGGAGCTGGTCGAGGAGGAGCGCCTGTCCGGCAGCCCCCGCGACCTGTCGCGCCCCGCCCGCTACCGTGCCATCGTCAACTGCGGCAAGGCCGTGCGCGACATGGAAGTGGTAATCCGCGGCGAGGACGGCGGCCAGCTCGGCGACCACAAGATCGGCAAGGTCTGGTGCCGCGGCACCTCGGTCATGCATTCCTACTTCCGCGATCCCGAAGCGACGGCGGCCTGCCTCGTCGACGGCTGGCTGGATACCGGCGACATGGGCTACATGACCGACGGCTACCTGTTCATCGTCGGCCGCGCCAAGGACATGATCATCATCAACGGCAAGAACCACTGGCCCCAGGACATCGAATGGGCCGTGGAACAGCTGCCGGGCTTCAACCATGGCGACATCGCGGCCTTCTCGGTCGAGACGGACAACGGCGAGGAAACCCCCGCCGTGCTCGTCCACTGCCGCGTCTCGGACCCGGTCAAGCGCCTCGAACTGCGCGAGATGATCCGCGACAAGGTGCGCTCGATCACCGGCATGAACTGCGTGGTCGAACTGGTGCCGCCCAAGAGCCTGCCGCGCACCAGCTCAGGCAAGCTCAGCCGCGCCAAGGCCAAGAAGCTCTACCTCTCGGGCGAGATCGAGCCGTTCAAGCTCGCCGCCTGATGCGGTAACGCAAAAGAGGGAAGGCAGGGGACCACGCGGTTCCCTGCCTTTTTTCCTGCCCGAAGGGTCCTTGCCTGCAGCACCCGCCGCTTCCCTCACCGCTCGTGGGAACCCTCATGCCCGGCGCGATTTGTTGCTGCAGCATGGCTGACGACACCGTTTCCTCCCCGGCACCCTACGGCATCGACGCCTACCACTGCGAAGTGGAGCGTTACGCCCGGTTCCGCACCCCGCTCGCGGCGCTGGTGTTCGTCGTGGTACTCGGCAGCGCGATGCTGGGCTGGCTGGGCGGTGGAGCGGCTGAGGTTACCGCCTACGTCTCGCCTTCGGCCCGCGTGGTGCTGGAACACGAGCCGATCCTGCGCAGCGGCAACTGGTTCGAGACGCAGCTCACGGTGACCCCTGCCCGCGACGTCAAGGACCTCGTCATGGCGGTCGACCAGCCGCTCTGGCGCGGGATGAGCATCGACACCATCGCGC
>DATKFS010000370.1:0-24874 GCA_035511275.1 Novosphingobium sp. | reverse complement strand
AACCGTCCGGTCTGCAGCGAGCCCGAGGTCGATTGCACGAACCTAGGCCCAAGCAGCATCGGCCGCTGGGGATAGATCGGCGTGCCGTCCGGCTTGCGGAACTGGTCCCAGACCTTGAAGTCCGGGCCGGGGACCTGGTGGCGGTGATAGGTTTCCATCGCCAGGAAATTGGAGTTGTCGATGGTCACCGCGTCGCCCGGGCGGACTTTCGCTGCAAGGCTCGGGTCGACCACGCCCAGCATCACGACATCCTTGTCCAGCGTGCTCAGCATCAACCGCTTGCCGGCCAGCGCGCCGCTCGTCCCCGCCAGTTCGCCGCCGAGGAAGTAGACCGGCGGCGGCGCGTCCTTGAGCCGGAAGGCGACGATGTCGTCTGCGTGTTCGGGTGGGCCCTTGTAGGCGGTATCGACCCCGCCGCGCGCCGCCTCGAACGGGTCGGCACTGAGGCCAAGCCGCGCCGCCTCCCGGGCGGTGATCGCCTCGGCCACCGTGGTGTCGAAGCGGATGCGGTCCTTGGTGAAGTATTCGGGATGATCGCGGCCGAGGTAGCCCGGCCTGGTCCAGAAGTCGGAGAAGTAGGTGGGGTCGGCCATGGCCACCCCGCCGTAGAGCGCGGCGAAGCCGTGGAGGCCCATGGTGCGGTAGCCGAACCAGCTCTTCATCGGGAAGCCCATGCGCTCGATCTCGCGCAGCACAGATGCCTCGTAGGGGGTGAGGCCCGCGTAGGGATCGCCGCTGCCGCCCGGCTCCATGGCATCGACGATGCCGGGGAACTTGTCGCGCAGGACGCGCAGGGCCTGCATCCGGACCGTGAACATGTTCGGGATCGCCATGGTTGAGCCGATGACATAGGGCACCACGCCGTCCCACACGCCGCGCGTGTTCTCGATCGAGCCGATCGTGCGGTAGCCGCCGCCGCTGCCGCCATAGGCATAGCCATAAGGTCGCTTGCCGCCGTACATCGCCAGCGCGAGCTTGCGCGAATAGGCCGCCGCTGCCGCATTGGCCTTGTAGGCGGTGATCATGGGATCGGCCAGGGCGAGCGAGCCCCTCGTCATGTCGATCTGGCCGCCGCCGTTGGTCTCCACGAAATAGGCGCCGCTTTCGAACGCGGAGCCGATTTTGTCGTATGCGCCCGCAGGCATCTTCTGCGCGAGGTTCTCGCTGTCCGGCACCGGGGTGATGTGCTGGAAGAAGCGTCCCTGGTACTGCTCCTTGGCGGGGAAATAGTACGAGAAGCGCGTCTCGGTGCCCTTGAAGCCGCCGTGGACGTAGCGATGGCGGACCGGCGCATCACGCCATTCATCGATGTCGACATAGGGCTGTGCGAAGGTCGGATCGGCGTCGGGCGAATAGAGCGGCGTGCTGGCGGCGGCAGGCGCGGGCGGGGCGTCCGCGCCGATGGCGGGAGCGCCCATCGCCAGCAAGAGCGCGGCGGCGAGGGCGAGGCGGCCCGGGCGTCGCTCGCGGCGGAGGCGGCGGGAAATGCCGATGGTGTTCTTCATGACGTTTGCTTCCTTCCCGGCAATGGGCTCAGAACTGCTTGGAGATGCCGATCTTCACCAGCCGTCCGACGGTGTTGGCGACCAAGGGATCGATGCCCATCGCGCCCGAGATCGAGCTTGGCCCGCGATAGACCGGCGGGTCCTGGTCGAAGACGTTGTTCACGTTGACCGTCAGCGCGAGATCCTGCGCGATGCCGCCGCCCGGCACGTCCAGCTTGAAGAACAGGTCGAACGTGTTGAACGAGTTGAAGTGCTCCTGCGGCTCGAAGCCCACGGCCGGGTCGAGGTCGTAGCCTTCCGTGAAGTTCCAGGCGATCTGGCCCAGCACCGGTCCGACCTCTGCCCCGGCGATGGTCCGGGCGCGCAGGCGGCTGGTGTTCTTGCTCAGCACGTCGATGTAGTCGCCGCCCGGCACATTGCTGCGCTTGCGGTGCAGTTCATACGTGCCGTTGGCGCTCAGGAATATCGAGCCGAACGCCGTGGCGGTCCGGTAGTTCAGCGCGAAGTCGATGCCGTCGAGCTTGAAGTTGCCGAGGTTGCGCTTGCGGGCATCGAGGAACGCATACGTGCGCGCGGCGCTGATCGGCGGGCTGCCCTGCGCGATGATGTCGGCATTCGCCAGCGCCTCGTCTAGCAGGGCCTGACTCGGCGCGATCGTGATGAGATTGCTGAAGTCGCGGTAGAGCAGGGCCGGATTCTCGAAGGGGGCGAGCCCGATGAAGTTCTTGTAGGCGATGTTGTAGTAAGTGGCGCTGAGGCGCAGCCCCGGCAGCACGGGAGGCTCGACGTCGATGCCCAGCGTCATCGTCGTCGCTTTCTGGGGCTTGATGCCCGGCGCATTGCCGCGCATCGCCACGACCAGCCCGCCGTCGTAGTTGGGGTAGGGGCCTCCGTTCGCCGCCTGCAGCGCGGCGGGCGGGGCGTAGAAGCTGGCTGCGGAACCGGACAGGATGTAGAGCGTGTCGTTGTCGGCCCCCTCCTTGTCGCCGAGGCCGGGGGCATTGAAGCTCTTGCCCCAGGCACCGTGGACCGAAATCCAGTCGACCGGCTTCAACGTCGCGCCAAGGCGCGGGTTGAAGGTGTCGCCCACGTCGCTGTAGTCGTCGTAGCGCCCCGCTGCCGAGACGGTGAGGCCGACGCCGTCGCCTTCGTCCAGAACCGGGACCACCAGTTCGCCGAACGCCGACTTCACGTTGCGGCCGACGTCGAAGCGGAACACGCCCGGCTGGGCCGGGGCGACCAGGGTCGCCCCCACGTACTGCGCATCGGCGCCGCTGAATTCGAAGCCGGGGATCGCCTGTCCGCGCGCCGAATTGAAGTCTTCCCTGAAGTACTCCAGCCCCACCGCGATCTTCGCCGCGCCTGCGGGCATCTGGAAGAGATCGCCGTCGACGATGGCGCGGAAGTTGGTGAAGCGCTGGCGGGTCCGGCCGTATTCCTCGAAATTGGAGATGATGTCGACCGCGTCGGGGTTGCTGCTTGCCACGTCGTAGGGGTTGAACAGGCCCGCCCTGATGGCGTTCTGCAGGGCCTGCTCGTTGAACCCGGTGGCAATGCGCGACGCGGTGCTCTGGCCGTAGTTGCCGAGCAGGCGTAGCCGGAAGTTGCCGTCGAGGTCATAGGCGAAGGTCGAGGACAAGCCCCAGGTGTCGAGCGCGAGATCGGTGTGCTGCGCGTCGTCGGGGCCGAACTGGAAGTCGACCTGCTGGATGAGGTCGCGCGCGTTGGCGTTGCCGGGAACGAAGACCGGCGCCCCGTTGACGATGCCGCCGAACGTGAACGGGCTGTACGGACTGGTGATCGCCGGAATGCCGAGCGCCGCCGCCGTGCCGGCGAAGAACGAGGGCACGATGATCTCGCTCGCCCGGAACGGACCGTTCTGCACGTAGGTCTTGCGGTTGGTGTAGTAGCCCCGCACTTCGACCGAGAGCTTGTCCGAAAGCTGCTGGGTCAGGCCGGCGAACACGCTGTGGCGTTCCGAACGCGGATAGACGGTGGCGTAGTCGCTGGCGTCGCACTGGTTCACCGCGCCCCCGTTGACGCCGAACACGCTGCCCGCCGGAGCGTAGGCGCCCGCCAGCGCCTCGATGTTGCCGGGCTCGCAGCGCAGTTCGGTGTAGCCGGTGCTGGCGTTCGGATACTGGCGGATGTAGTCGCGGTCCTTGCCGAGGATCTCGTCGGACTTCAGGTAGGCGTAGGACACGAAGAGCGAGCCGCTGCCCCAGTCCTTGCCGGCGGTGACATTCGCGTCCCAGCTCCAGTAGTCGTCGGCGAAGCTGTAGGAGCCGTCGGCCTTGATGCCGTCGAAGCGCTTGAGGGTGATGAAGTTCATCACGCCCGCGACCGCGTCCGAGCCATAGACCGCCGAGCCGCCGTCCGGCACGATTTCCAGCCGCTCGATGACGCCTGCGGGGATAACGTCGGGGTCCGGCGTGGTCGAGGTTACGCCCATGCCGACCAGGCGGTGCCCGTCCATCAGGACGAGCGTGGTCGATCCGCTGGCGCTGTTGAAGCCGGGCAGCGAGCGCAGGTTGGGCCGGTTCACGGTCACTTCGGAACTGTTGCCCAGCGGCTGCTGGAGCGAGTTGAACGAGCCGAGCTGCGGGATGGTCTGCAGCAGTTGCGCCACCGAGGAGGCGCCGCTGGCCTGGATGTCCTCGCTGGTGGTCGACAGCACGTTGGCGCCCGCAGGCGCGATGCCGCGGATCAGGGTGCCGGTGACGACGATCTCGGATTCGGCCTTGGCCTTGAGGATGACATCCTCGTCGGATGGCGGGGTTCCTTCGGTTGTCTGGGCCTGGCCGGCTGCAGGCAGCAGGGCCAGCGCCGCCACGCCCGCAAGCGCCAGCGCATGGAATCGAACGCGTCCGTTCTCCGTCATATCTCTCTCCCTCTGTTTTTATATCCGCCGGCGTTTGACATCGCCGCGCTTGCATCTTCATTGATCGTCCGCGATCTCAGGTCAAATTATTTCATAGTGTGAGATAAATATAGTGATGCCAGCCGACCCCGCCCCATCCAGTCGCCGGACCGACTTTGCGAGCAGCCGGCTGGGGGTGCTCAAGGCGATCCGCGGGGCCGAACTCATCTCGCGGATGGACCTGCCCGCGCTGACGGGACTGTCGGCGGGGACGATCACGCAAGTCACCTCGGACCTCTTGGCGCGCGGCCTGATCGTCGAGCGCAAGACGCCCGCCAAGGGGCGCGGGCGCCCGCGCACTTTCCTGGAAATCGCGGCAGAGGGCGCGATCGTCATCGGCGCCAACCTCACCGATCACGGCTCCATCAGCCTGACCTTCGTGGACCTTGCGGGGGTGGAGCGGTTCTCACGCGATCTGGCGCTGCCGACGCCGCCCGACCTGCCCGGATTGGCAGCGCAGGTCTGTGACGCGATCGAGCAGGCGATCGTCGCCAGCGGGGTGGACAGGGCGTCGATACTGCACGTCGGCATCGGCCTGCCCGCCATCGTCGACAGCATCCGGGGCGCCGTCCACTTCCTGATGTTCTTCCCCTCGGCGCCTTTCCCGTTCGCGGACGCCGTCTCGGACCGGCTGCGGGTGCCGGTCACCGTCGAAAACGACACCAACTGCCTCGCGCGGGCGGAGCACTGGTTCGGCAGCGCGCAGGACATCGGTACATTCACGCTGATTCACGTCGGCTACGCGGTGAGTTCCGCGCAATACGAGGGCGGTATCGCGCGGACCGGCGCGCATGGGTTCACGCCCGAACTGGGGCACACGAAGACCGACTACGGTCCCCTGGCGCGCCCATGCTACTGTGGAGGCGAGGGCTGCGCGAGCGCCTATGTCTCGATGTTCGGACTGTTCGTCGGCTCCGGCCGGTCGACGCAGAGCCGCTTTCCGAGGTTGCGCACCATCGACAAGGGGTTCGCCGACCTGCTCGACGATGCGGCGCGCGGCGAGAACCTCGCCCTGCGCCTGTTCGAGGAAGCGGGCGAGCACCTCGGCCGGCTCGTCGCCAACCACGTCAATGCGGCCGACCCCGGCACGGTCCTGATCACCATGCCCGACGCGCGGATGCGCGGGTTGATCGAGCCCGGGTTCGAGCGCGCCCTGCGTCGGCACACCATGCCGGGGCTGGACCGCAGCACGCAGGTGCGTTTCAGCGTCGCCATGCCTGACTGGCGGGAAAAGGGCACGGCGGCGCTGGCGCTCGAACAGGCCTATCTCGGATCGGAGCGGGGGTAGCGCGGGGTCAGCGGCCCGGACCGCAGGAAGCCGGAGCGCTCGAGGGCCGGGATCGATTCGCGCGCCACCGGGGCGGTTCCGCCGTTGCGCAGGACGATCGTGCGGTTGCGGCCCTCCGCCTCGATCGAGGCGATCCCCTCGCGCGCCACCCACCAGCTGCGATGGACCTGCTGGCCCTCGCACCCGTCCATCTCCGCGATCGCGTCGCGCAGGCGCATGAGCAGGAGCGGACTCGCCTTCATGCCATGGACGCGCACGTAGTGATCCTCGCTCTGCAGGGCGAGGACGGGACCCTCGAACGAGGGGGCGAGGCGGGCGCGTAGGCGCGGTCCCGACGCGCCGGGGGCCGGCAGGTCGCTTTCGATGGGGGACGGCGTGGTCTGGGGGGCGGTGTCGGGGGACGGCAGGGCAACCTCGGGCGCGGCTGGAGATCGACGCAGGCCCTCGTCGATGCGCCGGGCACCGAGAACCACGGTCAGGATCGCGGTGGCGCTGAGGAAGGCGAACGGCAGCAGTCCGGCGAAACCGCCGAGCCCGTGGAAGAACACGCTCGCCCCCCACTGCCACACCAGCGCCAGGGGAAAGCTCGCCAGCACGACGCCCCAGCCGAGCAGGGCATTCCTCGGTAGCGAGGTGGCGGCGGCGAGCGCCATGAGGAACGAGATGGTCGGCCGCACCAGCACATAGGCGCCCATAAGGTGCACCAGCCAGTTCCACACCCGCATCGGGAAGTCCGCTTCGAGATATGTCCCGAAAGGGCCGAGGAATCCCACGACGACGGCAAGCACCACCATCGCCCAGAGTTCCAGCAGGGCACGACGCAGCCAAATCACGTTTCCTGCTCCCGATCCACGATGCGTGAACCGGCAGATGCGCGCAAAACCGGGGGTTTTGCAAGGGCTCCCATCACGTAACGCACCGGCGCTTGCCGGCGGATCGCGCCCTGCCATGTGCCGATAATCGCGAAAGGACGCGACCGACAGAGGAGACATTCATGACCCAGTTTCGACCCATGGCGCTCAGCGGCGCCTGCGCTCTCATCGCCCACGTCATCGCCTTCGCTCTCGTCCTGAGCTGAGGCGGCACCGATGTTCGAGGGAATGATCGGCGGCGAGCGCGCCCTTGACCTGTGGCTGGCGGCATTCGTCGTGACGGGGATCGGCGCGGGCATCGCGACCGGCTTCTTCAAGGCGCGCAAGATCCAGGCGCGCGGCTTCAAGTGGAAGGTCTTCCGCAACGAGATCGGCTTCGCCGCCTTCAACCTGACGGTCACCGCCTTCCTGCTCGGGCCGCTGAACGGCTATCTCAAGGCCCACGGCTACATCGCCTTCCGCCACGAACCCGCCGCCTGGTGGGTCATCGGGCTGGAGTATGCGCTCTATTTCTTCCTGTTCGACACCTATTTCTACTGGTTCCACAGGTGGATGCACAAGGAGCCGGTCTACACCTGGGTCCACAAGATCCACCACAGGTCGACCGCGCCCAACCTTTTGACGACGCTTTCGGTGAGCCCGCTGGAATCGCTCATAAACGGCGGGTTCGTGCCGCTGTTCGTCGCCGTCTTCACGATCCATGACGCGACGATGGCGCTGATCGGCCCCACCAACATCATCATGGGGCTCTACGTCCACATGGGCTACGAATTCCTGCCGCGCTGGTGGAATCGCAGCTGGGCGACCAAGTGGTTCATCACCACGACCTTCCACGACCAGCACCATCGCTACTTCACCGGCAACTTCGGCGGCTACACGACGATCTGGGACCGCCTCTGCGGGACGATGCGCAAGAAGTACGAGGCCGACTTCGACGCCATCAAGGCGCGCGCGGCGCAGGGTGGCAACCGGGCGATCCGGCCGGAAGCCGCCGCCGAAGTGCAATGACCATAACGATAAAAGGGGAGAGAAAGATGAAGACCTTCGCATTGCGCGCGGCCCTGCTGGCCTGCGCGACCGGCGGCGCCCTCCAGGGCCTCGACGCCGAGGACCGCGCGACGGGATCGCCGTCGCTCGGCAGGGTCGAGATTTCGACGGTGCCGCTCAGGGCCGGTCTGGTGCTCTATAGCGCCACCTACACGCCCTCCGGGAAGGTGCTGGTGTCTTACGGCAAGCAGGGGACAACCGACGAGCGCGACCTTTCGCTGGCGATCATGAACGACGACGGCACCGGCTTCCGGCCGATCTTCTCCCGGCGCGTGCCCGACCGCCCGAAGGACAACGGCCTGCGCTACATGGTCTTCGCCGACAACCGCCGGGTGCTCCTTGGCGATTTCGTGCTGGAGTGCGGGGGCAGCCTCGACACCTGCGCCAAACCCGCGCTCCTGCCGGTGACCTTCCCGGCCGAAGTGGCGAGCGGCGACCACATCGCGCATCGCTGGTCGGAAGTGGCCGTGGCGCCGGACAACCGCCACGTCGCCTGGACGACGCTGCTGGCGAACTTCTCGGCGGTGGTGTTCACCGGTGAACTGCAGCGCGGCAAGGACGGCTACAGGATCGTCGCCCCTCACATCGTCAGCACGTCCGACCCCTTCGGCAAGGACTCCCGGCATCCCGACGGCACGATCCCGCTTCCGGTCCGGGGCGGCGAGGTCAAGCAGTTCGTCCGAGGCGGCCAGGCGCTGTCGCTCGTCGGCGCCATCGACCGGGACACGCCCGATTCGGTAGTGCAGGATCTGGCGACGGGCCGCCTCCAGGGCATCACCGATACGCCGGGCTATACCGAGACGACCATATTCTCGCCCGATGAGCGGCTGGGCCTGACGATGACCACGCGCTTCTCTCCATCGAGCGACCCGGCGGTCCTCGGACTTCTGCCACGCCCTTATCCGGCCAGCCTCAACATGGGCCTCAGCATGTTCGCGTACACTTATGCCGTTACCGGCGTGCGCAAGTCGCGTGCCGGCAACGTCGGCCCGGCGCTGATCGAGATCGCCGCTTCGCAGAAGGGCGGGGCCTATCTCGGCACCAACCTCAACACGCAGCCGGACTGGGTCTACTACTCGCCGATGTCGTGGCACCCGGACAGCCGGCGGGCGATGTGGATCGAAGGCCAGCGGGGGACCGCCGAAAAGCGCATCCGCATCGTCAAGCTCCCCGACTATCGCGCGGGGCTGGAAGTGGCGGCGAGGCCGACGCCGGAGGCGATCCCCTACGCCTCCTCGGACCTGTCGGCGATCCCCGGGCTGGCGGAGGCGACGAAGGAGGCGCACGTCAAGGTCTATGGCCGTGCCTCGGGCTACATCACGTATGATCGCACCGCGTCGTCGATCACCAAGACATACGTGAACTTCAGCGACGATGGGGCCAGCACCTACGAGGGACGCGAGCGGACGCAGGCAGATCCGCGCGCCAATTCCACCTACGAGGCGGACGTGCGGCTGACGGGCAAGCGATCGGGCGTGATGAAGCTGAAGATGACTTTCGGGCCGCTCGGTGGCCCGACGCCCGCGCGGATCGTCTTCGAGCGCGACACTGCGGGGACGCCCGCGAGCCATGGCTACGCGCAGTTCGAAGGGCGGCGTATCGAGGTCGGCTCGCTCGTGCCGTGAGCGGGCCGGCGTGGCAGGCGGCGTCGACATGCCGCTTGCCACGCGTGGCCGATCCGCGCCACAGTGGTGGGCCACGTTGCCGGGAGTACCCTTGAGCCCAGCTTTTTCCATGACCTCGCCCGGATCGACCTGACCATGCGCGGCGCGAAACTCGCGGCGGCGCTTTATGTGCTCCTGTGCGTACTGGCCTGGGGCCTCGTCCCGCTCGGTGACGACGGCCTTAGCGGGATTTACGTGATCCTTCTGGCACTTCCCTGGAGCATGGCCCTGCCGCTCGTCGACGGGTTGCCGGTGGTCGCGGGATGGGGTCTGCTGGTGCTCGGCATGGCGGTCAACCTGGCGTTGATCCTGGGGTTGGGGCGCCTTCTCGAAAGACTGCGCAAGCGCCGGCACTGAACCGGCGCCCTGCAGCCGGGCGGCCGAGCGCAGGCCGCGCCTCCCGTGCCTTCGCCTTGCAATTGTGGCGGCCGACGCGAAGATGGCGGCCCTTCCGTCTGGAGAATGCCCTCATGGACTTCGTTCGCATCCTCCGTTCGCTGGAGGAACTGCTTTATGAGGCGATGACCTGGCTGATCTTCTACCCGCGCACGTTCTGGCGGGCCTTGCGCCGCCCGATCACCATGCTGCGGTACTCCGACAGGGAACTGGGCGATGCGCCCGAACAGCAGTTCACCGACATGCTCAGTCCGCCGCTGTTCCTGATGCTGACCATCCTGCTCTCGCACGTCATCGAGGTCGCCTCGCACCAGGCGCTGCCGAGGCCTGACAACGCGATCGGGCGGCAGATCATGGCCTCGGACGAGAACCTGCTGCTGCTGCGCTCGATCCTCTTCGCGATCTATCCGCTGCTGTTCGCGGTCGGCCGCCTGAGCCGCCAGCGCGTGAAGCTGGACCTGGAAAGCCTGCGCAGGCCCTTCTACGCCCAGTGCTACATCGCCGCGCCTGCCGCGTTTGCGTTCGGCATCGGCAGTATCCTGGGCCGGGCGCACGCGGTGGAGCTGCAGGTGGCGGGACTTCTTGTATCGACCGGCAGCGTCGTCTGGTATGTCTCGATCGAGGCGTACTGGCTGCGCATCCAGGCCAAGCTGCCGCGCCTTCGGGCCGGGTGGCTGGCGTTCCGGACGTGGTTGCTGGCCTCGCTCATCAACAGCGTCATCGGTTTCGTGATCCTCGGCGCCGCCGCGTGACGAAGTGTGGCTGCGGATGGCCTTTCCGCAAATATCACCTGTGAACCGTCATAAATAACCGGCAGGAAGTGCAATGGCGTGATGCGGTCGTTTCCCCGAACGGAGGATGGGCATCGATGACGAAGACGGCAACTGCGGGCATACGCGCGCCGAAAGGCTGGACGCCACGGCACGACCTGCGTTCGACCGGCAAGACCTCGGCCGCCCCATGTGGAGAGGTGCCGCGCGCATGAAACCTGCCGAGCGGACCGAGCACGCCGCCTACGATCGCCTGATCCGCGCTGCACTGGCCGGCGGCGACCCTGTCGTCACGGCGGTCGCGCATCCGTGCAGCGCCCCCGCCATCGCCGCCGCCGCCGAGGCCGCGCGCGAGGGGTTGATTACGCCGGTTCTGGTCGGCCCGCCTGCGCGGATCGAGGAAGCGGCCGCCGAAGGGGGCGTGGACCTTGGCGACATGCGCGTCGTCGCCGCGCCCCACAGCCATGCCGCTGCCGCGCAGGCGGTCGGTCTCGTCCGCAGCGGCGAGGCGCGCCTGCTGATGAAAGGCTCGCTCCATACCGACGAACTGATGGCGGCGGCGCTCTCGCGCGACGAGGGGCTGCGGACAGAGCGCCGGGTCAGTCACTGCTACCTGATGGACGTGGAGGGCTATCCCGCGCCGCTCGTCATCACCGATGCGGCGATCAACATAGCGCCCACCCTGGCCGACAAGGCGGACATCGTTCGCAACGCCATCGACCTCGCCCATGTGCTCGGCATCGAGTGCCCGCGCGTGGCGATCCTCTCGGCGGTGGAGACGGTCAACCCCGCGATCCCCTCGACGCTGGACGCCGCCGCGCTGTGCAAGATGGCGGATCGCGGCCAGATCACCGGCGGCGTGCTCGATGGTCCGCTGGCGTTCGACAATGCCGTCAGCGCGCAGGCGGCGGCGGAGAAGGGCATCGTCTCGCCGGTGGCGGGAAGGGCGCAGATCCTCGTCGTGCCCAATCTGGAGGCGGG
The DNA here is from genome assembly GCA_035511275.1 of Novosphingobium sp. Classification (GTDB taxonomy): domain Bacteria; phylum Pseudomonadota; class Alphaproteobacteria; order Sphingomonadales; family Sphingomonadaceae; genus Novosphingobium. Next base: position 13,431 of record DATKFS010000370.1, on the reverse strand, counting down.
CAACATGCTGGCCAAGCAGCTCACGTTCCTCGGGCAGGCGGATGCGGCGGGGATCGTGCTCGGCGCAAGGGTCCCGATCGTACTGACCAGCCGGGCTGACTCGGTGCGCACGCGGCTCGCCTCCTGCGCCGTGGGCGTGCTGCTGGCGCGCGCGGCGACCAAGGCGGCGCCGGGCCTGCCGGGGGCGGCGCACTGAGATGACGCGCGCGATCGTCAGCCTCAATTCGGGATCGTCCAGCATAAAGTTCGCGCTCTTCGCGCTCGATGGCGGGGAGCCGCGCCATGTCGCGGCAGGCAAGATCGAGCGCATCGGCAGCGATCCGCACCTCCTCGCGAGGCGCGACGACGGCACCGTTGTCGTTGATCGCCGCTGGCAAGCGGGGACACGGCTGACGCACGAGGACCTGCTGCGCGACCTGTTCGCCTGGGCGGTGGACCATCTCGCCGGCTACGAGGTGATCGCGGTGGGGCACCGCGTGGTCCATGGCGGTGCCGACTTCGCCCGCCCGATGCGCGTGGACGATGCGCTGCTCGCCGCGCTCGACCGGCTCTGCCCGCTCGCGCCGCTGCACCAGCCGCACAACCTCGCCGCGATCCGCGCGATCGCGTCGCTGGCGCCGGACTTGGCGCAGGTCGCCTGCTTCGACACCGCCTTCCACCATGATCGCCCGGAGATCGCCACGCGCTTCGCTCTCCCGCGCGAATGGCACGAACGGGGCGTGCGTCGCTATGGCTTCCACGGGCTGTCCTACGAGTACATCGCCCGCACTCTCGCGGAGCGGGAACCGGAACTCGCGCGCGGGCGCGTGATCGCCGCTCATCTCGGCAACGGCGCCAGCCTGTGCGCCATGCGCGACGGGCGATCGGTGGACACGACGATGGGGTTCACCGCGCTCGACGGGCTGATGATGGGATCGCGCTGCGGGGCGCTCGATCCCGGCGTGGTGCTGCACCTGATCGCGCAGGAGGGGTTTTCGCCCGAGGCCGTGCAGTCGCTGCTCTACGACCGGTCGGGCCTGCTCGGCGTCTCCGGCATCTCGAACGACATGCGGACCTTGCGGGCGAGCGACGCGCCCGAAGCGGAGGAGGCGATCGCGCTGTTCACCTGGCGGCTGGTCCGCGAGATCGGCGCGCTTGCGGCCGTGCTGGGCGGCATCGACGCGCTGGTGTTCACGGCGGGGATCGGCGAGAATGACCCGGTCCTGCGCGCCGAGGCGTGCCGGCGGCTGGCATGGCTGGGCGCGCGGCTTGACGATGCCGCGAACGCCGCGGGCGCCGGGCGGCTGGACGCGCCGGACAGTACTATCGCCATTCGGGTCATACCCACGGACGAGGAACGCATGATCGCCATTCACACACTGGGCATCGTCGCATGAAGCCGCTGGTCGATCTCGCCGGCAAGCGCGGCCTCGTCGTCGGCATCGCCAATGAACACAGCATCGCGGCGGGGTGCGCCCGCGCCTTTGCGGACTGCGGGGCGCGGCTGGGCGTCACCTGCCTCAACGACAAGGCGCGCCCGTTCGTCGAGCCCGTCGCGCGGGACTGCGGGGCGGAATGGCTCCATCCGTGCGACGTGCGCGAGGAGGGAGCGCTCGAAACGCTGTTCGATCATGTCCGCGAGGCATGGGGCGGCCTAGACTTCGTGCTCCATTCCATCGCGTTCGCCCCGCGCGAGGACTTGCAGGGGCGGGTGGTGGACAGTTCGGCGGCCGGGTTCGGCATCGCCATGGACGTCTCGTGCCACAGCTTCCTGCGCATGGCCCACCTCGCCGAGCCGTTGATGGCGGACGGCGGCTGCCTGCTCAACGTGACGTTCTACGGATCGGAACGCGTGGTGGAGCACTACAACCTGATGGGCCCGGTCAAGGCCGCGCTCGAAAGTGCGACCCGCTATGTCGCGGCGGAGCTGGCGCCCAAAGGCATCCGCGCCCACGCGATCTCGCCCGGCCCGATCGCGACGCGCGCCGCCAGCGGGATCGGGCGGTTCGACGAACTGCTCGACCGCGCGGCACGGCAGGCGCCAGGCCACCGGCTGGCCCGGATCGAGGACGTCGGCGCCCTCGCGGCATTCCTCGTCAGCGACGCGGCCGAGCGGATCACAGGGACGGTGATCCCGGTCGACGGCGGGCAGCACCTGATGGCCTGACGCGCTAGCCGTCCTGCGCCGCGATCCACGCGGAGATGGCGGGCCAGTGATCGCGCAGCGTGCGGCTGCCCATGAACAGACCGATGTGTCCGCCGGGCACGGTCTGGCTGACGATCCTGTCCGCCGGGGTGCCGAGCAACCTTGCCGCCTCAAGCACCTGCTCGGGCGTGGTAATGTCATCGTCAGCGCCGGCCAGGAGGTACGTAGGGCAGGTGATGGTCGAGAGCGAGATCCGCCGGCCGAGCGCGACGTACTGCCCGGTCGCGAGCTGGTTGTCCTTGAAAAGGTTCTGGATTGCCTGGAGATACCAGCGGCCCGGCAGGTTCACCGGATTCTCGTACCACGCCGCGAAAGTCTCTTCCTTCGCCACATAGGCCGGGTCGTCGATATGCTCGTAGAGGTCGACGTGTTCCTGGATGTAGTGCTGGGCGGGGTGCATGTTCTTCCAGCCCATCAGCATGTATTCGCCGCGCAGCAGCCCGTCGCCGCGCGCCACCAGCGTCTCGTAGAAGGAAAGCGGCGTTTCGTGGGCGATCTTGCGGATCGGGCCGTCGCCGGCATTGGTGTCGATCGGCGATCCGGCCAGCACCAGCGCGTTGACCTTGCCCGGGAATCGGGCCGCCATCATCGCCGAGATCCAGCCTCCCTGGCACAGCCCGACGAGGTTCACCCGCCCGCCGAGGTCGTCGATAGCGACGAGGAGATCGGCGAGGTAATCGTCGATCTCGAGGTCCTTCATGTCCGGCGTCGCGCTTTTCCAGTCCGTCAGGGCGACATGGTCGATGCCGTTCGCCAGCAGCGTTTCGACGAGGCTCTGGCCCGCGTGATAGTCCGCGATCATCGCCGAATGCCCGGCATAGGGCGCGACCACCAGGGTCGGCACGCCCAACCCGACCGCGCCGTAGTCCCGCAGCGTCACCGTGCGCAGTTCGAAGCGGACGGTGTTGGGCGTCGCCAGCGCCGGGCGCAGGTCGTGGTGGAGGCGGATATCCTCGGCAAGGAACCGCAAGTTGCGTTCGTAGGCGTCCGCCCCGCGCTTCATCATGTCGAGTGCAAGGGACATCGGCCAGAATGCCGGCACGCTCGCGCTGGTCCAGTCGGCCGCCTTGGCCATCGTCTCGTTGCTGTCGGTCATGCCTGTCCTTTCGTCGGAAACGATCGCACGGCGGGTTTTACTTTTTGTGACCGGCAATCAATCGCAATCATTTCAGCGTTGCGCACGGACGCCGATTGCGCAACTGTCGTTGTGTTGAGCGCTAACTTCGGCACTCGTCTTCCTGCCGAGAGATCTTCGACCGACCCCAGCTTCGAACGTCATCGCAGGGAGACCGTCCTTACCGTGATCGAGAACCAGGCCAGCCACACGATCCCCGACGATGATCTCGTCGCCATGCTGCAGACCCGCCGGGACGGCCTTGCCAGTGCGGAAGCGCAGGCACGGCTGGAGCGGATAGGGCCGAACAGCCTGCCGCCGCCGACCACGGTCCATCCCCTGCGGCGCTTCCTCGCCCAGTTCAACAATGCGCTGATCTATTTCCTGCTGGCGGGCGCGGTGGCGGCGGCGTTACTGAACCACGTCGTCGATGCCGCGGTGATCCTCGCCGTGGTGCTCGTCAACGCGGTCGTCGGGTTCCTGCAGGAAGGCAAGGCGGAGCGCGCGCTGGGAGCGATCCGCGATCTCATCTCCCCGTCCGCCAGCGTGATGCGCGACGGCGAGCGGCGGACAGTCCCCGCCGTCGGGCTGGTGCCGGGCGACGTCGTCCTGATCGATGCGGGCGACCGCGTACCGGCGGACCTGCGCATCCTGCGCTCGCACGGCCTGACGATCGACGAGGCACTGCTCACCGGCGAATCGGTCACGGCGCAGAAGCACGCCGGTATCGTGCCAGCGGACGCGGCGCTGGGCGACCAGGCCAACATGGCTTTCTCGGGCACGCTGGTGACCACGGGACAGGCCACCGGCCTCGTCGTCGCGACCGGCACGGGCACCCAGATTGGCCGGATCAGCAGCCTGCTCGGCCAGACCGAGCGCGTCTCCACGCCGCTGCTGCGCCAGATCGACCATTTCGCCCACCGCTTCACGCTGCTGGTGATGGTGGCGGCCGCCGCGCTGCTGGCGTTCTCGGTATGGGTGCGCGGCTACGACTGGACCGACGCGCTGATCTCGGTCGTTGCCCTGTCGGTCGGCGTCATTCCCGAGGGACTGCCCGCCGTCATCACCATCACGCTGGCCATCGGCGTGCAGCGCATGGCCGCGCGCAACGCGGTGGTACGCCAGCTTCCGGCGGTGGAAACGCTGGGCGCGACCTCGATCATCTGCACCGACAAGACCGGCACGCTGACCCTCAACGAGATGACCGTGCGGCACGTTCTGGTCGAGGGGCACCGCGTCCACGTCGATGGCACCGGCCTCGTCCCGCAGGGGAGCCTGACTGCCGAGAACCACGACGACGATGCCTCCGCCATCGCGGCGGTGGAACCCATCCTCGCCTGCGGCCTGCTCTGCAACGATGCCGTCCTGCGCGAACGCGACGGCGCATGGAGCAGCGACGGCGATCCCATGGAGGGGGCGCTGGTTTCCGCTGCGATGAAGGCCGGCTTCGATGCGGCGCATCATCGCGGCGAATGGCCACGGCTGGACCAGATACCCTTCGATGCCGTCTACCGCTACATGGCGACACTGCACGAAGGCCCGGGCGGCGAGTGCGTGGTCTATGTGAAAGGTGCCCCGGAAGCGATCCTGGCGATGACGGGCGAGACCCCGGCGGGCTGGGATGAGCCGATCGCCTCGCTGGCGCGGGAAGGCGAGCGGGTGCTCGGCTTCGGCGTGAAGCGGCTGGCGGACGGGACCACGAGCGTCAGCCAGTCCGATCTTCTCGACGGCGTCACTTTCCTCGGCCTCATGGGCTTTATCGACCCGCCCCGCGCGGAGGCGGTTGAGGCGGTCGCGCAGTGCCGGTCGGCGGGGATCGCGGTGAAGATGATCACCGGGGACCACGTCGCCACCGCGCTCGCCATCGCGCGCCAGATCGGCCTTGCCGACGATCCCGAGGCGGTGACCGGGGCCGATGTCGATGCGCTCGACGATGACGCGCTCGTGACGCTGGCGCGCCGGGCTTCGGTCTTCGCGCGTACCAGTCCCGAACACAAGCTGCGCATCGTGCGCGCGCTCCAGACGGGCGGCTCGGTCGTCGCCATGACCGGCGACGGGGTGAACGACGCGCCGTCGCTCAAGCAGGCCGGCGTCGGCATCGCGATGGGGCGCAAGGGCACCGAAGCCGCCAAGGAGGCCGCCGAGATCGTCCTGCTCGACGACAACTTCGCTTCGATCGTCGCGGCGGTGAACGAGGGGCGCACGGTCTACGACAACATCCGCAAGGTCGTCTCGTGGACGCTGCCGACCAACGGCGGCGAGACGGTGGGCGTGATCGTCGCGATCCTCGCCGGGTTCGCGCTGCCGATGACGGCCACGCAGATCCTGTGGATCAACCTGCTGCTGGCATCCACGCTGGGGCTGGTGCTGGCCTTCGAGCCGCCCGAGCCCGGCGTGATGGCGCGCCCACCCCGCGATCCTCGGGCATCGCTGCTGTCGCCCTTCCTGTTGTGGCGCGTGCTGGCGGTTTCCGTGCTGTTCGGGGCGCTGTCGCTGGCGGTCTACTTCGCGATGCTGGGCGCGGGACGAAGCATCGAGGCCGCGCGCACGATGGTGGTCGATACCCTCGTCGTGGCGGAGATGTTCTACCTCTTCAGCGTGCGTTTCCTCCACATGGGCTCGCTCACCTGGCGCGGTGCGCTGGGCACGCCGGTAGTGCTGGGCGCGATTGCCGTAGTCGTTGTCGCGCAATTGCTGTTCACTTACGCGCCCTTCATGCACGCGATCTTCCATAGCGCACCGCTCACCCTGACCGAGGGTCTTATCGTCATCGGCCTGGGCGCCGCGCTCTTCCTCGTGCTCGAACTGGAGAAACTGGTGTTCCGCCGGCTCGGCTGGTTCGAGGAACTGAACCCGTGAGCCATCGCGCCATATCGTGGGGAATGCCATGACCGATCCTGCGCCCGTCGTCGTCGCGACCGACCTTACTGCCCGGAGCGACCGCCCTTTCGACCGCGCGCTGCGCATCGCTCGCGAGCGGGAATGCCGCCTCGTGGTGGCGCATGTCGTGGAGGAAGGGCGCCGCGCCGAGATGGCCCGCCATGCCGACCGCGCGCGGCGGACGATCGGTCGCCTTGTTGCCGACATGGACGCGCGGATCGACATCCGCGTCGAGGCCGGATCGCCGCCGGAAGTCCTGGGCCGTATCGCGGGCGAAACGGAAGCGGCGATGGTGGTGGTGGGCGCGGCGCGGTACAATCACCTCGGCGACTTCTTCCTCGGCACCGCCGTCGACTATCTCGTGCGCCATGCGGCGATGCCGGTGCTGGTGGTCAAGAACCGGCCGCTGTCGGCCTACGACCGCATCATCGCGACGACCGATTTCTCGGACCGCTCGCGCCATGCGCTGCTGACTGCGGCGGGGCTGTTCCCGCGCATTCCCATCTCGCTGGTCAATGCCTTCCAGCGCCCGTTCCCGCACCGGCTCGATCCGGAGGACTCCTACGAGTTGGCGAAGGACATGGCGCAGGAGGGCATGACGGCGCTGCTGGGCGGTCCGGAACTCGCCGGGCTGGACCATCGCATCGTCGCGCAGGTGACCGAGGGACCGCTTGCCGACGTGGTCGCGGACATGGCCGAGCAGGCCGACGAGCCGCTGGTGGTGATCGGCTCGCACGGGTTCGGCAAGCTGGCGCAAGTGATGCTCGGCAGCCGGGCCTCGGAACTGCTGCAGTCGCTTGCGCAGGACACGCTCGTCGTGCGCTGAGCCTTCGCGTTTCGATGGTGCTGGAGAAGGTCGATCCATTCGCGCCGGTGGCCCTCCGAAGAGGGCCACATGGCGGAGACGCCGGGATTCGAACCCGGGGTGCCCCCTTAAGGGCACGACGGTTTAGCAAACCGCTGGTTTCAGCCACTCACCCACGTCTCCGGATGCGGCTCAGGCGGGCCCTATAACCAGAGGTATCGGCGGCGGCAAGGGGCGAACCGACAACAAATGACGATTTCCGAAAAAGCCGCGAAATCCGGCTTTTTCCGATTCGTCCTGCCGCAAAACCGACTCGTGTCGTCGCCCGTTCATTGCGAGGTCAGGCGCCATGGATTCTTGTGTCATGGCACCAGTTTGGCCGCGCACGGGGCGCGGGGGCAGGGCGGGCAGGCACTGCCGACCCGCCGGGCAGCATTTCAACGGAGGGTCATATCATGCCTGACCGCAAGCATAGTTCCGAAGCGGGCGCGAAGGCCGGGCGCCGCCGTTCGCTGATCGCGGCAATGGCCGCGCTCCTGGCGGTCGCCGCGCCGTTCGCGCCGGCGATGGCGCAAGTCACCACGGTCGACCCAGACGCGGCGGCGATCGACGGCGATCTCGGCCAGGGCACCACTTATTCGCCGACGCCGCCGTCCGCGGACCCGGGCAATGGAATGCCTGTCGATGCGCCCCCGGCGTCCGACTACCAGTATTCTCCCCCGCCCACGACGCCCGCCCCGGCGACGACGCCCCCGCCCGCCGTCACCAATGGCGACAACACCTCCACCTACCGCGAGGACGACCTGATCGGTGCCGCCGAGGGCGTGTTCGGCAAGGGCGCCAAGGGCCTCGCCGACGTCATCCGCGACCTGCTCGCCAAGCAGGGCGAGCCGAACGCCTATATCGTCGGGCGCGAGGCGGGCGGCGCCATCGCGGTCGGCCTGCGCTACGGTTCGGGCACCATGCACCACAAGGTCGAGGGCGAGCGTCCGGTCTACTGGACCGGCCCGTCGATCGGATTTGATGCCGGCGCCAACGCGGGCAGCGCCTTCGTGCTGGTCTACAACCTCTACGACACCCAGGAACTCTACCACCGCTTCGGCGCGGGCGAGGGGCAGGCCTATCTCGTCGGCGGCTTCACCGTCAGCTACCTGCGCCGTGGCAACACCGTCCTGATCCCCGTCCGCGCGGGTGCGGGCCTCAGGCTCGGCGCCAACATCGGCTACATGAAGTTCTCGGAAAAGCAGCGCTGGCTGCCGTTCTGATCGGTCCGATCGTTCTGTAATTCCGCGATTATCACGCCCGGCAATCGTGCCTGAAACGATTGTCGGGCGTAATATTGTTTCCCGTCCCCAATTCAACGCCACTCGGCTGTTGCGCTGCATGGCCAGCGGGGCTAATGGCCGCCCGCCATGCTCAACGACCTCAAGCAACAGCCCGCCGACGCGCTTCTCGCGCTGATCAAGCTCCACAACACCGATCCCCGGGCCGACAAGATCGACCTCGGCGTCGGCGTCTACCGCACGGGGCAGGGCGACACGCCCGTGTTCGGCGCGATCAAGGCGGCCGAGGCCAAGCTGGTCGCCGAGCAGGACTCCAAGGCCTACCTCGGCCCCGAGGGTGACATGGGCTTCGTCGAGAAGCTGATGCCCTACATCTTCGGGAAGGACAGCCCGGACATGGGTGGCCGGATCGAGGGTATGCAGACCCCCGGCGGCACCGGCTCGCTGCGCCTCGCGCTCGCGATGGTGAAGAAGGCGGGCTACACCCGCGTGATCGTGGGCAAGCCGAGCTGGCCGAACCACAACCAGATCTGCGCCGACCTCGGCCTCGACGTCCTCGAATTCAACCACGCGACCGCGACCGGCGCCGACATGGACGCACTGCGCGCCGCGCTGGGCCAGGGCACCGCGACGGACGCCGTCCTGCTCCACGGCTGCTGCCACAACCCCACCGGCATCGACTACACCGACGCCGACTGGGACGAGATCGCGGGCCTGCTGGGCGACAGCAAGGTGCTGCCGATCATCGACCTCGCCTACCAGGGCCTCGGCCTGGGCATGGAGGAGGACGCCTACGGCCTTCGCCGCGTGCTCGTGGCGGTGCCCGAGGCGCTCATCTGCTATTCGTGCGACAAGAACTTTGGCCTCTACCGCGACCGCGTCGGCGCGCTCTATGCCATGGTTTCGGACCCGGCGGACCTGACCCGCGTCATGTCGAACGGCCACTCGCTGGCCCGCGCCAACTGGTCGCAGCCGCCAGACCACGGCGCCGCCGCCGTCCGCCTCATCCTCGAGGATGAGGCGCTGACCGCGCAGTGGCTCGACGAACTCGACCAGATGCGCGACCGCATGCGCCAGGTCCGCGCCAAGCTCGCTGCGGCGGGCAAGACTGGCGGCGTCGACCTGACCCCCGTGGGCGGCCAGAACGGCCTGTTCTCGATCATCCCCTTCACGCCCGAGCAGGTGCAGGAAATGCGTTCGAAGCACGGCATCTACTTCGCCGCTTCGGGCCGCATCAACGTGGCGGGCCTGACGATGGGCAACATCGACCAGTTCATCGCCGCCGTGGCGGATGTGACGGCCTGAAATGGACCGCCAGCCGGTTCTCGAAGGGAGCCGGCTGACGCTCCGGCCCCTGGCGCCCTCGGATTGGGAGGCGCTGTTCGCGGTCGCCTCCGATCGTGAGATCTGGGCCGTGCACCCCTCGCACGACCGCTGGCAGGAGCCGGTGTTCCGCCAGTTCTTCGACGAGGCGCTTGCCGGTGGCGGCGCCTTGGCGATCGTCGACGAGGCGAGCGGCGAGGTCATCGGCTCCAGCCGTTACGGCACGCCCGAGGCGGAAGGCCCGGGCGAGATCGAGATCGGCTGGTCGTTTCTCGCCCGCGGGTACTGGGGCGGCGGGTTCAACGCCGAATTCAAGCGCCTCATGCTGGCGCACGCCCTTGCGCACTTCGAGCGCGTGACCTTCCAGGTCGGCGCCGACAACGTCATCTCGCGCAAGGCCATGGCCAATATCGGCGGCGTGCTGACCGACCGCACGCGCTGCCACGAACGCGGCGGAGCGATGGTCGAGCACGTGATCTACGAAATCACGCGCGAGAGTTTCGCGAAAGGCCCACTCGCAGGTTGAGGCCGTCGTCGTCCCGGACCTGATCCGGGATGACGGGTCGCGCCGTTACTTCAGGCTGAACCCCTCGTCGCCGAGGGACAGCGAGGCCATGTCGAAGCCGAAGGTGTTGCGCGCGCCAGCACCGATGGCCTTGGCCAGCGTGGCGCGCCGGGCGGTGTCGGCCCCAGTTTCGGCAAGCGCGGCGGAGATGTAGATGGTGTGGATCATCATCGCCTCGGCCAGTTCCTGCTTGGTCGCATCGTCCGCCGTGGCGAAGGCGGGGGTCGCTGCCATCGCCGAGGCCAGCTGGTTGCTCACCGCCCGCAGGGACGCCTTGCTCGGGTCCTGGTCGCTGCCGCGCGCGCCGTACCATGCGGTGACGAGGTAGGCGGCGGTGGCGTCCGCCACGTCGTTGCCGTCGAGCCCGTAGCGGGGCAGTTCGGCGCGGATCTCGTCGACGAAGGCGCCGCCGCGCAGTGACGTCTCTAGATCGGCGGCGGCAGCAGGATCGACCGCGCGGGTACGGGCGACGAACTGGCGGACATTGCGCTGGGTCACTGCCTTGCTGGGAGTGTAGCGCGTGTCGACCGCCGCCCGTGATGCGGCGGCCTGCGGTGTGAAGGCGCTGCGGCCGAGCGTGCGCAGCGGCAGCGCCGGGGCGGGCGCCGTCCGGGGCTGGCGCCGGGCTTTCTCCAGGCTGTAGCGATTGGCCTCGCCGCCCGCATAGCCGACCATGACGCCCGGATCGAGCGCCGGGCCGACCTGCGCGGCGGCGGGGGCCTGCCAGAACGCTGCTCCTGCGACGATGCCTGCGATCACGCCGATCCTTCGCGCCATGTCTTGCCCCTTTGCTGCCGGTGGTGGCCACAGGATTGCCGGGAGATCGGTGGCAGTGTCGCGACAATTCGGCGCGCCGGGCCGGTTTCGGGATGGTCCGTGGCGCGAACGAGGGGGCTGTCCTACATCACGGGGTCCGCGATATCGTCCCGCCCATGATGACCGCCACTGCCCCATGCCGAAAGGATCGGCCCGTGTCCAAGGCCCGCAAGGTGACACCCAAGGTGACACTTCTCCGACGCAAGGCGACACTTCCCGGGCACAAGGTGACACCTGTCCCGCGCAAGGTGACACATTTTCGGCGTAAGGTGACACTTTTCGGGCCCGGGAGGGGTGTTTCTCTCCTGGACAGTGTAAACCGTGTAAACCCGGTGTCACCTTGCGGCGCCGGGTCAGCCGCGCAGGGACTGCATCCGCTGGAGGTAGCGCGCCAGGACGTCGATCTCGAGGTTCACGGCGTCGCCCTCACGCAGGGTCCCGATGGTGGTGACTTCGGCGGTGTGGGGGATGATGTTGAGGGTGAAGTGGCAGGTGCCGTCCGCCTCGTCGCTGACCTCGTTCACGGTCAGGGAGACGCCGTCCACCGTGATCGAGCCCTTGGGCGCGAGATAGGGCGCCAGTTCGCGGGGCGCGGCGATCACGAAGCGGTGCGAATCGCCGACCGGCACGATGCTGACCACCGTGCCGACGCCGTCGACGTGGCCGGTGACGATGTGGCCGCCCAGCTCGTCGCCCAGCCTGAGCGCGGGTTCGAGATTGAGGTGGCGGCCCTGTTCCCAGCGGCCCGGCACGGTGCGGGCGACCGATTCGGCCGAGATGTCCACCGCGAACCAGGCGTCACCGGCAGTGCCGCCCTTGTCGACCACCGTCAGGCACACGCCCGAACAGGCGATCGAGGCGCCCATGGCGATGCCGGCCGGGTCGAACGGGCAGGCGATGACGGCGCGCAGGTCGCCCGCCTGGCGGGCCTCGCGGATGGTGCCGGTGGCGGTGACGATTCCGGTGAACATGGATCAGCTCTCAATAAGGTCGCGGGCTTCGTAGACTTCGAGCGTGTCGCTGCCAAGCTGGCGCCGCTCGGCCAGTCGCCACTGCCCGTGCGCCCCGGCGAGGCCGGGAAGGCCGAAGTCGCCGAGCGCCGGGCGGCCGCCGATAAGGACAGGCGCGCGGTAGATCAGCAGGCGGTCCACCAGTCCGGCGGCGAGGAAGGCGGTGGCCGCGCCCGCGCCGCCCTCGACGAAGAGGTGCAGGACGCCCTCCATCCGCGCGATCGCTTGCGGCGAGGGCAGGGCGTGCCAGCCCTCGGGTACGTCGCCGCGCGTCAGGACCCAGCGCTGGGGGCTGCGGTCTTCGAGACCCGGCAGCCGCACGTCGAGGCGCGGAGCGTCGGCGCGCAGGGTGCCGCCGCCGACGAGGATCGCATCGCTGCGCGCGCGCATGGCGTGGGTGTGGGCGCGGGCCTGGGCGCCCGTAATCCACTGGCTTTCGCCGTTGGCCATCGCAATGCACCCGTCGAGCGAGAGCGCGAGCTTGAGCGTCACTTCCGGGCGGCCGAGCCGCTTGGTGATGAGATAGCCCGAAAGGCTGCGGGTGCAGGCCGGGGAGGGCAGGAACGCGACGGTGATGCCGGCGTCGCGGATCCGGGCGATGCCGGCGCCGGCGGTACGCGGATCGGGGTCCATGCAGCCGACGACGACGCGGGCGAGCCCAGATGCGCTGACGAGATCAGCGCAGGCAGGGCCGCGCGCGGACGCGTGGGCGCAGGGTTCGAGCGTGACGTAGAGGGTGGCGCCGCGCGCCGCGTCGCCAGCTGCGGCGAGGGCCATCGCCTCGGCATGGGGACGTCCGCCGGCCTGCGTCCAGCCGCGCGAGACGACACGGCCGCGGTTGACCACGATCGCACCCACTCCGGGGTTGGGGCGGCTGAGTGGCCGCGCGCGTGCGGCAAGAGCGGCGGCGGCGGCGAGCCAGCGCGCGTCGTCACTCATCGCTCGGGTTCACTGAATGGTGGGAGCAAGCTTGGGATTGGCGATGCCGCCGCGCCGAAGCGTTTCCTCGACCTTCTCGCGCTCGGCCTTCTCGCGTGCGGCATCCTCGGCGTCGGCTTCACGGGCAATCTTGTCGACGTCCATGCCCGAAACGCGGCCGATGGTCTTGTACAGTTCGCGCACGTCCTTGTCACGACGAGCCTGCTCGCGCAGCCAGGCTTCCTTGTTGGCCTGGTTGGCGACGTTCTCGGCCAGGATCTCGGCGTCGGTGCGATGCTCCTTGAGCACCGAGATGTAGGTGACCTTGGGCGGCAGGTGGGGCGCTTTGCCTTCCTGCGTGCTCATCAGGTAGAACACCCCGAAGGTGCATGCGGCGGAAACAGCGGCGATGCGCCAGCGGTTGTGGCCGGCCTGTTTCCACACGGTAAGGAAATCCCCGACCATGCCGGTGGGGTTCGCGTCTTGCCAGATGCCGGAGCGTTTGAACGGGGACATGGCGCTTATCTAGAGC
>DATKFS010000369.1:0-5217 GCA_035511275.1 Novosphingobium sp. | reverse complement strand
GGACAGTGCGCACTTGAGATGGGCCGCGCGTCATTCCATACCATAGGCATGAAGGCAAATCCGCGCGTGTGCGCCATCGCTTCCCGCTCCCTCCCCAAGGCGGCCATTTCCCCCTCGATCCTTGCCGCGATCGGCGCATTGGGCCTTGCCGGCTGCGTGCCGCCGCCGCCCGCCATGCCGACCCCGACGCCCAGCGCCGCACCGGCCGCGCCCGCGCGCCCGGCACCGCCCCCGCCTGCCGTCGCCGACTGGCGCGATGCGCCCGCGACTCCGGGCGACTGGACTTACGCCGCGAACGCCGGCGGCTCCCTGGCGAGCTTCGGGGGCGGCCTGTTCAGCCTCCGTTGCAACCCGCAGGCGCGCACCGTCACGCTCATCCGCGCCGCCGCGCCCCGCGCCACGCCGGTGGCGATCGGCATCACTTCCTCCGACGCAAGCCGCGCGCTGACCGGCACCAGCACCGCCGCGGGAATCGAGGCCACCCTTCCCGCGCGCGATCCGCTGCTCGACGCCATGGCGCTGAGCCGGGGCCGTTTCGCCGTGGCGGTGGCCGGCGAGCGGACGCTCTACGTGCCGAGCTGGACCGAGGTGACGCGCGTGGTCGAGGACTGCCGCTGAAGCGCGGCGCCCTCGCCTCCGTCACGTCGGATGCGACGAATTTCTGGACTGTGGAAAAACCCCGCCGCGGCGACCCGTGGAGAGCGGGCGAACCCGCTGCAAAGCTGGGAAAATGCGGCCGGAAGCGCAGATCATGACGGCAAAAAAAATCATTGCAAGACTTGTTGTGCGATGCGGAATCGGCCACATTTTTTCTCAGGACGACGGGACCCGGGAAACGCGCCCGGGAGTTACCGAAGTCCTCGCCGCTTCAGTGCGGCAAACCTGGCTCAACAGCGCGAAAGGAGGTGATCCGATGTCTCATGGTTCAGCAGAGAGGTCGGCAATTTCCGTCGCGGAGCATTATCGCTAAGTCCTGATCTAGCGATAAAGGCTTCGCTGGCGGCACTTCCCGGCCGCTGACCATGCGAAGGGCCGTACCGGAACTCCGGTGCGGCCCTTCTCATTTGAGCCCATGTCAGGCCCGCCCCTCTGGGCGGCGGCCCAAGAAGCCTGAGAAGGAATGTTGCTTTAGGGTTGCGATCCGCGACATTTTCGTTCAACGGCCAGTGCAGATCGCAGTTATAGGAAGTTCGTTCGATGGCGAGTCTCGCCGATACCGGCCTGTCTTTCACCACCCTTGCCCATACCGCCCCGACCAGCGCCGAGACGCGGAGCGCAGTGCTCGCCAACCCGGGCTTCGGCACCAACTTCACCGACCATATGGTGACGATCGAGTGGACCGAGGGCCAGGGATGGCACGACGCGGTGATCGGCCCGCGCCAGCCCCTCGCGCTCGACCCGGCGGCGGCCGTGCTGCACTACGCCCAGGAAATCTTCGAGGGCCTCAAGGCCTACAAGCAGGCCGACGGCTCTATCTCGCTGTTCCGTCCCGAGGCGAACGCTGCGCGCTTCAACCTCTCGGCCCAGCGCCTCGCCATGCCTGACGTGCCCGAAGCGCTGTTCGTCGAGGCGATCGAGCGGCTCGTCGCGCTTGATCGCGACTGGATTCCGGAAGGCGAAGGCAGCTCGCTCTACCTGCGGCCCTTCATGATCGCGACCGAGGCGTTCCTCGGCGTGCGCCCGGCCAAGCAGTACAAGTTCATCGTCATCGCTTCCCCTGCGGGCAACTACTTCAAGTCGGGCGCGCCGGCCGTGTCGATCTGGGTGAGCGATTACACCCGCGCCGCGCCCGGCGGCACCGGCGCCGCCAAGTGCGGCGGCAACTACGCCGCCAGCCTCGTGCCGCAGGCCGAAGCCATCGCCCGCGGCCACGACCAGGTCGTCTTCCTCGACGCCGCCGAGCACAAGTGGATCGAGGAACTGGGCGGCATGAACCTCTACTTCGTGTTCGACGACGGCACCCTGCTGACCCCCGCGCTGACCGGCACCATCCTGCCCGGCATCACCCGCGACAGCCTGCTGACGCTGGCGCGCGAGGAGGGCCTGAACGTGGTCGAAGGCCGCTACAGCCTCGACCAGTGGCGCGAGGACGCCACCTCGGGCAAGTTGGTGGAGACGTTCGCCTGCGGCACCGCAGCCGTCGTGACCCCCGTCGGCAAGGTTTCGGGCCGCGAAGGCGAGTTCACCGTCGGCACCGGCGGCCCCGGCCAGCTCACCGGCAAGCTCAAGAACCGCCTCGTCGCCATCCAGCGCGGCGAAGCGCCGGATACGCACGGCTGGATCCGCAAGATCGGCTGAAAATAGCGTCTTCCCGGATCAGGTCCGGGACGACGTTTTCATTCAATATTCGCCCTCTCCCACCGTGTTGAACTGCGGGTGGAGGCGCTTCCATTCGTACATCCAGTCCATGCCCTCGCGCGCACGGACGAGATCGTCGTCGCGCGGGGCCAGCGCCAGCGTCGCCTCGCGCACCACTTCGGGGAGGACCGAGGTGTCCCAGCCCTGCTGCTCCACCTCGTCCGCCAGCGCGCCCGCGTCCGCCCGCCGCAGCATGACCGGCAGCCGCTCGCGCAGCGCGCTCGCCACCCACGGGATCATCGCACCGTTGACGTCGGGATCGTAGCCCCAGAGCACGTTGTGGCCCGGTCCGTTGAGGATGTAGTGGTAGTGCAGCACTTTCCCGAAGACGTCGAAGCGCAGGTACTCCTCGTCGCGCGCGGCGTTGAAGACGTGAATGGAAGGGCCGCGCACCATGCGCTGCACGCTGTCGCCCAGCGCCCGCGCCTCCACAGCGATCGAGACCGGCCCGGCATCGAACCAGCGCGCGTGCCGCTCGATCATCGGGATCAGCATGAATCGGTGGTGCTGCCCCCGGATCGTCTCGACGGTGCGGTTGCCCAGAGGTGCAGCGGGCGGCTGCGTGGCCAGCGAGGTGGCGGTCATGGTGCGTGTTCTCCCGTTCTGCGGCCGGGGCCCCGGCTCTTGTCGACAGGCCGCGATTGCACGCGCCGCACACCGCCAAGTCAATCGCGCGGTCTTGATCGAACGTCCAGACGAAGTGCCCCTCTTGCCACGCGGATAGCGTGTCGATCCGGCCCTTGTCCGCGCCGGCGCGCGAACCTACCTGTGGGCGGCAATTCCCTCTCCCAAGGAGCATCCCCGCATGGCCGATCCCACCTACACCCCGCCCAAGGTCTGGACCTGGGACAAGGCCAACGGCGGCCAGTTCGCCAACATCAACCGTCCGGTCTCCGGCGCCACGCACGAGAAGGAACTGCCGCGCGGCGAGCATCCCTTCCAGCTCCACTCGCTCGGCACGCCCAATGGCCAGAAGGTCACGATCATGTTCGAGGAACTGCTCGCGGCGGGCTACACCGACGCCGAGTACGATGCCTGGCTCATCAACATCGGCGAGGGAGACCAGTTTTCCACCGGGTTCGTCTCGGTCAACCCGAACTCCAAGATCCCCGCCCTTCTCGATTACTCGAACGGCGAGCCGGTGCGCGTGTTCGAATCGGGCGCGATCCTGTTCCACCTCGCCGAGAAGTTCGGCGCCTTCCTGCCCGCCAGCGGCCCGGCGCGCACTGAGTGCATGTCGTGGCTGATGTGGCAGATGTCGACCGCGCCGCTGATCGGCGGCGGCTTCGGCCACTTCTACGCCTATGCGCCCGAGAAGTACGAGTATCCGATCAACCGCTACGCCATGGAAACCAAGCGCATCCTCGACGTCGCCGACAAGCGCCTCGCCGAGACGCGCTACCTTGCCGGTGACGACTACACGATCGCCGACATCGCCGCCTACGGCTGGTTCGGCGCCTTCGTGCGCGGCGATGCCTATGGCGATGCGGCGACCTTCCTGGACGTGCCCAGCTACACCAACCTCGTGCGCTGGGGCGAGGAACTCGGCGCGCGCGAAGGCGTCCGCCGTGGCCGCATCGTCAACCGCAAGGGCGACGGCCTCGTCCCCGAACGCCACAGCGCCGCCGACATCGACGCGGTGCTGGCAGGCTGAGCGAACGCCCCGGCGCTGGATAACTCGGTCCAAAGGGCCTTTTCAGCGCCGGGATAAGCCGCTAAGCGGCGCCTCTCCCGTGAGGTCGCGCCAGGCGCGTCCGATCCGTTGGGGCGTCGCCAAGTGGTAAGGCACCGGTTTTTGGTACCGGCATTCGCAGGTTCGAATCCTGCCGCCCCAGCCAGGGATTTCTGCTGAGTCGCACGAAAATCAACTCTGGAACACATTTGCATTCCGCACTCGGTTCCGCAGTCATTTGCGTCGAGCCTCCCGTTTAGCCACGACAGAATCATTCCGCTGGGCAGACATTGATACCGGGCATTGAACGGACAAATTCCGGGGATTCCCCGATGTGCACCGCATGGCAGGTAACGCAGGGTCCCGTTGGCTGACGGACGGGAAGCAACCTGATGAACGAGACGCTGCATACGCTGGCGGAATACATTGCTGCCGGGGTCAATCTCTTCGCGATGCTCGCGATCGCGATTGGTGCCTTGCAGGGTGCCGTGGGACTATCGAAGCTGCTGATCTTCCACGCGACGGAAGAACAGTTGCGGCCGGTCTGGCTGTCGCTGGCGAGGTGGCTCGTGGCGGGGCTTTCCTTCCAGCTCGCCGCGGACATCGTCGAGACGACGATCGCGCCGACATGGGACAACATCGGCAAGCTGGCCGCCATCGCCGTGCTCCGCACCTTCCTGAACTTCTTCCTCGATCGCGATCTCGATGGCCTGCGGGAGCGCGAGGCCGAGCACCGGGAACGCACCCGCTCGGCGCAGGCGGCGGATGCCACGGCCATCTGACGACGGTCGGGCCGAGCGAGGCCCGGCAGCCGGATGGCACCCCATCAGGTCTTGCCGTCCCCCCAGCTAGGGACAACCCCCATATCGGCAACGGCCGAACAGGTCAGGATCGCGGCTCCTTATCAAGGACGCGAGTAGCACCATGCCCGACATCGATCGCAGCCGCCTCCCCCTTCCCCGCCCGCCCTTCAACGGCAAGATCGGCAAGACCTATCAGGAGTCCGAAAGCGCCTGGCCCGAATTGCCCAAGCCGCCCGAGGGGGCGCCCAACGTCGTGCTCATCCTGCTCGACGACGTGGGCTTCGGTCAGGTCAGCACCTTCGGCGGGCCGGTGCCGACGCCGGTTCTGGATGGCCTGGCGGCGGACGGGCTGCGCTACACCCGCTTCCATACGACGGCGATCTG
>DATKFS010000368.1:0-3542 GCA_035511275.1 Novosphingobium sp. | reverse complement strand
GATCGCGGCGCCCTGCAGCGAGGAGAGCAGCACGCGACGCAGCGCGTTGCCGAGCGTCAGGCCGAAGCCGCGCTCCAGAGGTTCGGCAACGAAAGTCGCCTTCAGCTTGGGGTCGGGTCCCGGCTTGATCTCAAGGCTGTTCGGCTTCTTGAGTTCCTGCCAGTTCTTGATGTTGACAGTCATGGACTTCCCCTGGGAGTGATGGCGGTTACGCCCCGAAGGCCTGGTGGAAAGGCCCGGGACGTTCCGAAGACGGGCGGTGACCGGTCACCGCCCGCATTAGCTCGATCAGACGCGGCGGCGCTTCGAGGGACGCACGCCGTTATGCGGAATCGGCGTGACGTCGCGGATCGAGGTAATCGTGAAGCCCACGGCCTGGAGGGCGCGCAGTGCGCTCTCACGACCCGAGCCGGGGCCCTTGACTTCGACTTCGAGGGTGCGGACGCCGTGCTCGGCGGCCTTCTTGCCGGCGTCGTCCGCAGCCACCTGAGCGGCGTACGGCGTCGACTTGCGGCTGCCCTTGAAGCCCATCATGCCGGCCGAGGACCAGCTGATGGCGTTGCCCTGGGCGTCGGTGATGGTCACCATGGTGTTGTTGAAGCTTGCGTTCACGTGGGCGATGCCGCTCGTGATGTTCTTGCGCTCGCGGCGCTTAATGCGCTGGGGTTCGCGTGCCATGTTCGTGGTTCCTGTCGATTAATCGCGTGGGAAAGCCTGGGGATCGGATGCCGACCCGCCCGGCTTACTTCTTCTTGCCGGCGATCGGCTTGGCCTTGCCCTTGCGGGTGCGCGCATTGGTGTGCGTGCGCTGGCCACGAACCGGAAGGCCCTTGCGATGACGCAGGCCACGGTAGCAGGCGAGATCCATCAGGCGCTTGATGTTCATCGCGGTCTCGCGACGAAGGTCACCCTCGACCGTGTGGTCGGCGTCGATGGTTTCGCGGATCTGCAGGACTTCGGCGTCCGACAGGTCCTGCACGCGGCGTGCATGGTCGATGCCGAGCTTGTCGGCGATCTCGACGGCCTTGGTGCGGCCGATACCATGGATGTAGGTGAGCGCGATGATAACGCGCTTGTTGGTGGGGAGATTGACCCCGGCAATACGTGCCACTTAAAAACTCCTGCTCCACAGGGATCGATGGCGACCCCTATCTCAACGCTGTGAACGCTCGGGAAACAAATGACAAAAGGTCCGGTTGGCGGAACTCGCGGGTGCTTTGAACACTGCGGTCTGGGCCTTCCGGACTTGCCGTTGCTATCGAGCGAAGGGGGCGCTTAGAATGATTCGGGCAGGCTGTCAACGCCCGCAGCGCCAACAAGCGCCGAACGCCCGTCGAGTTGACGGTGCGTGAGAGCCTGTGCACATTGTTTAACGCAAATCGCAGTGCCAGTCAAAGCGCCTGATGCCCTGCCCGCGCCCGGTTCAGCGACCGCGAATCTTGCCCTCGCTCGGCGGCGGCTCTTCCGACAGGGGCACGATGCCGTCGACCGGCAGCGCGGGATCGACCGGTTCCGCCTCGATCGCGGGGACGACGGCATCCCCGGCCGACGGCTCGCTCGAGGGTTCGGCCCGGGGCGCCGCCTCGGGCATCGGGAACGCGGCGGAGAAGGCGCCGCCCAGTTTCTCCGAAAGCCTGCGCACCTGCTCGCCCAGCATCGCGTCCACGGCGGGCGCCAGCTTCTCGAACGGGGTGCGGGAATAGCCGCCGACGACGTATTCGAGCAGCAACTGGGTGCCGCCCTTCCCGTCCGCCTTGAGCTGGATGGTCATCGTCGCCGCCGTCGCCTCGCCCTGCAGCGGGCCAAGCCCGCCGGACAGACGCAGCACCCGGGGGCGCTCCACGTAGAGCACCCGCATGTGCTCGACACTGCCGCGCGGGGCGGCCTTGGGCGATGCGGCATTGGGCAGGATCTCGCAGAAGCAGCCGCCGGCGCGGGCATCCAGCGAGAGGTTGGCGGCGTCCTCGGACCAGGTATGCGTCGAATCCCACCAGACCGCGGGCTTGACCAGCACGGCCCAGGTCTCCTCAGGCGGTGCCGGCATCTGCACGAGGTGGCGCACCACGAAACCGCTGCCGGAAACCTGCGACACCTTGGCGGCCGCGGGCACCGCGCCGAGCGCAGCGGCCGTCGTGGCGAGACACGCAAACGCGAATGCGAACCGCTTCATCGATACCTGCCCCTGCCCGGCCGGCACGCTGCTGCCGGCGAATGACCCTAGGAAGACGCCTGCGCCTGCGACGTGGAGGCCAGCGTCGCCTCGATCGCCGCCGTCACTTCGTCCATGTCCGCCATGCCGTCGACCTTGGTGACGATGCCGCGCGCTTCATAGACCGGCAGGATCGGCGCGGTCTTGGCGCGATACTCGGCCATGCGCGTGCGCACGGTCTCGGCATTGTCGTCGGGACGGCGCTTGAATTCGTGCCCGCCGCACTTGTCGCAGATGCCCTCGACCTTCGGCTTCTCGAAGACGTCGTGGTAGCCCTTGCCGCAGGTGGCGCAGGTGAAGCGGCCGGTGATGCGCTCAACCAGCGCGTCCTCGTTCACTTCCAGCTCGATCACGTGGTCGAGCTTGCGACCGCGCGCATCGAGGATCTGGTCGAGCGATTCGGCCTGCGCCTCGGTGCGCGGATAGCCGTCGAAGATGGCGCCGGTATCGGGGCCCATGGCGTCCAGCTCGTCGCCGATCAGAGCCGACACGATCGCGTCCGACACCAGTTCGCCGCGCTCCATCACCGCCTTGGCTTCAAGTCCGGTGGGGGTTCCAGCCTTCACGGCGGCGCGAAGCATGTCGCCGGTCGAGAGCTGGCGCATGCCGTGCTTCTCGACCAGACGCTGCGCCTGGGTCCCCTTGCCCGCCCCCGGCGGCCCCAGAAGGATGATATTCACGCCTTTACCCCCTCAAATTCGCATCCGCGCCTCCCCGGCACGGAATATCTTCAACGCAGGCGGCCCTTCAGCTTCGCCTTCTTGATGAGATCGCCATACTGGTGCGCCAGCAGGTGCGACTGGATCTGCGTGATCGTGTCGACGGTGACGTTGACGACGATCAGAAGACTGGTGCCACCCATGAACAGCAGCGGCAAGCCCGTCATCGACAGGAAGTACTCAGGCACCGTGCAGACGATGGTGAGATAGATCGCGCCGATCACCGTGATTCGCGTGAGGACGTAATCGAGATAGGTCGCGGTGTTCTTGCCCGGGCGGATGCCGGGGATGAAGCCGCCGTTCTTCTTCAGGTTCTCCGAGGTCTCTTCCGGATTGAAGACGACGGCGGTGTAGAAGAAGCAGAAGAACACGATGCCGGCCGCGTAGAGCAGCATGTAGAGCGGCTTGCCGTGGCCCAGGTACTGGTTGAGCGTCACCACCACCTTGCCCATCGTCGAATCCGGGCTCAGCGAGTTGCCGGCGAACTGGGTGATGGTGAGCGGCAGCAGCAGGAGCGAGCTGGCGAAGATCGGCGGGATGACGCCCGCGGTGTTGATCTTCAGCGGCAGGTGGCTGCGGTCCGCCTGCATCATGCCGCGCTGGGTGGCGCGCTT
>DATKFS010000367.1:0-1623 GCA_035511275.1 Novosphingobium sp. | reverse complement strand
TGCAGTCGGTGCGCCTCGGCGGGGCGGACATGGTCTGCACGAGCAGCGTGCGATGAGCGCCGCCCGGTCCCACCTTGCAGCCGCCATGCTGCTCATGATCGGCGTGCTGGTGTTCCCGGCGAGCGCCGCCGCCCAGCAGCTTTGCGCGGCCGACCTCGACGGCAACGGCGATGCGGCTGACGAAGGCGAGACGGCCACCTGTCATCTGACCGCTTCGGGTGGATGGATGTGCCCGATCGGCCAGGCGACGTGCGAGGCGGACACGGCAGGCGCGCTCCATTGCCCGCTCGGCGATCAATATGCCTGCGAGGTTCCCGCGAGCGGCGGCGCGGCCGCCTGCTCGGCCAACCTTTGTATCGACACCGGTGCCAATCCCGTCATCGAGGAAGCCGCGCTCGGCGATCCCGGGGCAGAGGCCGACGGCGACGTCGATGCGGACGGCAATTGCCTGGGTACGATCGAGATATTCTCGGGCCGCGCCGCGCGCTGTCGTCCCGCAGGTCTCAGCACCACATTCCAGAATTGTTGCAAGGACAAGGGCAAGATCGTCAAGGACGGCATGGGCGGTTCGATCTCGTCGATCTCGACCAGGATCGCCGTCGCCAAGGGCGTCTTCACTGGCATGAAGGCGGCCTACACCGCCTTCAAGGCGGGGGCGACGGCGAGTCAGGCGGCAAGCGCGGGCGCCAATGCGATCATCGTCGGCATCGATCCCACTTCTATCGCGATCAGCCTGGCCGTCAATTTCATGATCGAGGTGCTGCTGCAGGGCTGCGACCAGGAGGACATGGAAGTGGGGATGCTGCGCGGCTCGGGGATGTGCCACGAAGTCGGCAGCTATTGCTCGTCGAAGATCCTGGGCATCTGCGTCCAGAAGGCGAAAGGCCACTGCTGCTTCAATACCAAGCTCGGCCGCATCATCCAGGAACAGGGACGCCCTCAGCTCAAGAGCTTCGCCGAGAAGGGCTGGGGCACGGCGAAGAACCCTTATTGCCGCGGCTTCACCGCGGAAGAATTCCAGGCGCTCGATTTCAGCAGGATGGATCTCTCGGAGTACTACGAGGAGATCGAAGCGCGCGCCCAGAGCCAAATCCAGATCGACATGAAGGACAAGATCGATGCCTATATGCAGACGATCAGCAACTAGGCGCGGCCTGCTCGTGGCTAGCCTTGCCTGTGCCTCCATGGGGGCAACCGCAAGTGCGCCGCCGCCCGAGACCGCGCAGGCGCAGCCGGAGAACGCCCGCACGCGGATCCAGGACCAGGGCGCGGACGCGATGGAGCGCGTGAAACGCGCCGTCGGCAAGGCGAAGGCCACAACCGTCCCCTCGCCCGTTCTGCCCGCGAAGCCAGACACCGCAACGCAGCGCCGTGCGTTCGAGGGTTTTCGCCGCCGCAAGACGGATTCTGCCATTGTCAAACGCGCGGAAGCGGATGTCGCGGCGGCGCGCGAAGCGCTCGCCGCCGAGCGGGAAACGGCCAGCCGCCGGGTCGCGCAGGCGCTGGGCCTGCAACAGCCCGAAGCCGCTGCGCTGGCCGGCGTGGTCTCCGCTGGTAGCGAGAAGGGGTGGGTGCCGATGCTGTTCGTGTCGTCCTCGATGCCGGTCGCTACACTGCGGACCT
>DATKFS010000366.1:0-4329 GCA_035511275.1 Novosphingobium sp. | reverse complement strand
GCGCAGCCGGTGATGGGCAGGGCAGCGGCGAGCAGCACGGACAGGCGATGGGAGCGCCTTGCGGCGCGTGTGAACGAGGTCATTGGCTGAGTTCCTTCGACCAGTTGAGGGCGTTGACGAAAAGGCCGAGCGGGTTCTTGCGCAGGCCATCCGCGGTACGAGGGGCCTGGATCACCACGGTCAGGATCGCCGACCAGTGCGAGGTCTCGGTGAGCGCGCCGTCGGTATAATGCCGCTCCACCCAGGCGACACGGAAGCTGTCCGGCGAGGCGCGGATCACGCTTGAGACATCGACCGCGACCTGCTCTTTGCCAACCTTGGCGAACGGGTCCTGGGTGCGGGCATAGTCATTGAGCGCCTGGGCGCCCTTGTCGGTGGTGAAATCATAGGCGCTAAGCCAGTTCTGCCGCAGCACCACCGGATCGGCCGGAACCGCGCGAACGTCCTCGATGAAGCGCGCAAGCTGGAAGGCGATCTGCGGATCGCTCGGATGATAGCCGGCCTCGGCCGGCGCGACCGCCTGCGCCTGCCCCAGCTTGTCGACCTCGACCACCCAGGGGACCACGCTCCCGCGCGCCGATTGCCAGACCAGCCCCGCGGCAAGCCCGCCGGACAGCGCCAGACAACCGCAGAAGGCAAGTCGCCAGTTCCTGGCCTGGACGCGCGCCGAGCCGATCCGGTCGTCCCAGGCCTGGGCTGCGCGCTGATAAGGTGTGACGGGCTCGGGAGCCGTGCCGTAACGGATCGAAGGGCGTCGAAACATCTGCATCAGTCCTTCTCGGAAATGTCGGGGCCGGCGCCGCCGCCGTGGCTGTCGCCCGCACGCAAGGTGTGGCCGGCGGCGGTGACGCCGTGGGTCATGGCCTGCCGGCGCCGCATCGCGCTCGCCCAGGCCGGCGGCCCGTCGGCCGCGTCTTGGGCGCCAGCGGAGCCGCCCTCGCGGCCACTGGCGTGGGCCTGCTTGAGCCGCTCTGCAGCCCGGCGTAGCGGCGAGATCGCCGCCTCGCCGGCCGACCGGCCCACATTGGCGAGCCCGCCGGCGACGGCCGCGCCGCCGCTCTTGCCCGCCGCGCCCGCCGCATAAGCCGAAGAGGCGGAACCTGCGGCTCTGGCCGATCCGGTTGCCGCGCCGGCAAGCGCACTGCCGGCGGCGCCCGCGGCGAGCCGGGCACCGGCAACCCCGCCCGCCAGCACGCCGCCGGCCGCAAGCGCGGTCCCGGCGGCTGCACCCGCCCCAAGCTGGGGGCCGCCCGCAACGATGCCATTGGCGATGCCGGGCCCGAAGATGCCGAGCCCGAGCAGGGTCAGCGCGGCGAGTGCGATTGCCATGACCTGCTCGACCGTCGGCTCGGTCCCAAGCCCGGCGCCCGTGAACTGGCTGAAGAGCGTCGTGCCGATCCCGGTGATTACCGCGAGCGTCATCAGCTTGATGCCCGAAGAAATGACATGGCCAAGCACCCGCTCAGCCATGAAGGCGGTGCGTCCGAAGAAGGCGAAAGGCGCCAGCACGAAGCCCGCCAGCGTCACCAGCTTGAACTCGACGATCGTGATGAAGACCTGGATCGCGAGCACGAAGAAGGCGAGGACCACGATCACCCAGGCGAAGAGCAGGATGGCGATCTGAACGAAGTTGGTGAAGAAGCCGACCGGCCCGAGAAGATCCGCAGTCGCATCGAGCAGCGGCTTTGCCGCATCGAGCCCCGTTGCCGCGACCGTTCCCGGCTTCATGAAATCCGCCAGCGAAATCGCGCCGCCGCTGGCCTTGAGGCCCAATCCGGCAAAGCTCTGGAGCATGATCTGCGCAAGATGGGAGAAATTGCCGATGATGTAGGCGAAGACGCCGATATAGAGCACCTTCCTGACGAGGCGCTGCAACACGTCTTCGTCCGCGCCCCAGGCCCAGAACAGCGCGGCGATCGTCACGTCGATCGCGATCAGCGTCGAGGAGAGGAAGCCGACCTCGCCGCCCAGAAGCCCGAAACCGCTGTCGATGTAGCGGGTGAAGACCGCAAGGAAGGTGTCGATGACGCCGGTATCGTTCATGGCCGGTCTTTCCCGTTGTCGCGAGCGCCGAAGAAACGACGGCGCCTTTCCTCCCACGCATGCTCGCAGTGGGAATCGGGCATGGTCAGCGTGCGGCAGCGCACGACGTCAGGGTCGGGAGCGGCGCCCGGCCGCGAGATTTCCGTCCCGGCAGCGGAAATGTCGGGCACCTCGGCGCCTAGGATGGCCAGTGCCATCAGCCCGCCGCCGAGCGCCAGCGCCGCGGCCACCTTGACGTTCCGCTTCATCTCACTGCCCGCGAAACCGGCGGAAGCGTTCGCGCCCCTCGGCCTCCGCCGCGGCATCGCGCGCGGCTTCCAGCGCCTGCGCTCGGCCTTGCGCGGCAACCGCCGCGGTGAGATCGGCAAGCTGCTGCGATTGCAGCGCGAGAAGCTGGTTTCCGGCCTGGGCCGCTTGCAGCGCGCCCGTTGCCGACTGGCTGGCCGTCACCAGGCTGTCGATCGAGCTCCTCGCGCCATCGAGATTGCCGACGACGCCCGCCTGCACCTGGAGCGCATCCTCGAAAGCGCCGACGCTGTCCTGCCAGCGCGCCTCGGCATTGGCGACCAGCTGCGCATTCGTCCCGGTGAGCGCCGCGCCCGAATAGCGCTGGCTGAACGCCGTCTGGATATCCTTCACATTGTAGGCGATGCGCTGGGCCTGGGCGAGCAGCTGCCTGGTCTGCTGGATCTGCTGCTGGAGCGTGCCAAGCGTCGAGACCGGCAGGCTCGCGAGGTTGCGCGCTTCGTTGACGAGCGAGGCCGCCTGGTTCTCGATCTGGCGGATCTGGTTGTTGATCTCCTCGAGGCTGCGTGCGGCGGTCAGGACATTCTGCGCGTAATTGCTCGGATCGAAGACGATCCCGCCGAAGCCGAACTGGGCGTGAGCAGGTGGGGCGGTCATCGCCGCAATCGCCAGTGTGGCCGCGAGCGCGCCGCTTGTGAGGGCGCGGCGCATGGGAATGCAGGTCATGGGAGTGTCTCCTCTGGGCTGGTGGAAAGCAGGTCGGCGGCCCAGGCGAGGCCGCGATGCTGGAGCCAGGCGCGCGCGAAGCCGGCTCGGCCATGGGCCTCCATGAGCTGAGCGATCCGGAGTTGGTCGGTCTTGGCCGAGGCCGCGACGAAGGCGAGTGCCACTTCGCCCAGGCCCAGTTCGAACAGGCGGTTGCCGCGCCGCGACTGGCAGTAGTAATCGCGCTTGGGTGTTGCCCGGCTCAGGATCTCGATCTGCCGCGCGTTGAGGCCGAAGCGCTCGTAGATGCGTGCGATCTGCGGTTCACCGGCCCGGTCGTTGGGCAGGAACAGCCGCGTCGGACAGCTTTCGATGATCGCGCTGGCAATGCCCGACGTCTCGATGTCGGCGAGGCTTTGCGTCGCGAAGACGACGCTCGCGTTCTTTTTCCTCAGCGTCTTCAGCCATTGCCGGAGCTGTGCAGCAAAGGCGGGGCTGTCGAGCACCAGCCAGCCTTCGTCGATCATGATGAGTGTCGGGCGGCCATCGAGCCGGTCCTCGATCC
Organism: Novosphingobium sp.; assembly: GCA_035511275.1. Classification (GTDB taxonomy): domain Bacteria; phylum Pseudomonadota; class Alphaproteobacteria; order Sphingomonadales; family Sphingomonadaceae; genus Novosphingobium. The sequence continues at coordinate 770 of DATKFS010000366.1, read as the reverse complement.
GGTGGAAGAGATAGGACAGCACTGCGGCGGCCGATCCCGCGCCGACCAACCCTTCGGTTTCGAAGGCCTGGACGCTCGCGCTGCCCAGATGCTCGGCTTCACCGTCGAGCAGCCGGCCCCAGGGACCGCCGAGGCACCAGGGCGCCAGTGCGGTCTTGAGGTCCTGCGATTGCAGCAGCACCGCAAGCCCCGTCAGCGTGCGTTCGGCGCGCGGCGCGCTCGCGAGCGAGGTCAGCGCACTCCACAGATGCTCGCGCGCCTGCGGGTCGATGGTGACGCCTTCACCGCCAAGGATCGCGGCGAGCCATTCCGCGGCCCAGGCCCGCTCGGCATGATCGTCGATTCGGGCCAGCGGCTGGAGCAGGACTCCGCCGTCGCCCTCGTCCGACAGGCCGCCGCCCAGATCCTGCCAGCCGCCGCCCATGGCGAGCGTGGCCGCGCGGATCGAGCCGCCGAAATCGAAGGCGAAGATCTGGCTCTCGGGATAGCGGCGAAACTGCAGCGCCATCAATGCCAGCAGCACCGACTTGCCCGCGCCTGTGGGGCCCACGATCAGCGTGTGGCCGACATCGCCCGCATGCAGCGAAAACCGGAACGGGGTCGAGCCTTCGGCCTTGCCATAGAGCAAAGGTGTTGGGGTGGACGGCCCCCGAACATCATAATGAGGTCGTTAGATCACAGTAGGAGGCCGTCAGTGAGCAACATCGCGCGCATCGGAATGGACACTTCCAAGAGTATCTTCGTACTGCATGGCGTCAGCGCCGACGATC
>DATKFS010000365.1:0-52231 GCA_035511275.1 Novosphingobium sp. | reverse complement strand
CGCAGTCGTCCACCAGATCGAAGTGCCCACGGTGGACGTCGCGGCGATCCGGGCCAGCACCGGCCTCTCGCAAGGCGCGTTCGCGCGCAGCATCGGCGTCGCCAAGGGAACGCTGCTCAACTGGGAACATGGCCGCCGCCATCCTACCGGTCCCGCCCAGGTTCTGCTTGCCATGCTGGCCAAAAATCCGTCACTTGTGAGCGAGTTGCTGCGCTAAACCTCTAGCGCCCTCTTCGACCGCCTCCGCGTGGAGCGCGGCCAAGAGGGCATGGGCCTCCTCGTCCTCATGACGGCGCTGCTTCGACATCGTGCGGAGCTGCAACGCCGGACGGTGGTCGAGGAGCTCGCGGCTGATGGTCAGATCCTGCCATAGAAAGACTTGGCGGACTTCGCGCACGGGGTGCTCGCCATGGCGCGGGACGACAGGCGTTACGCGCGCACAAATGGACCAGTATTCTTCGATCGCGGGGTCCTCGATGCCGTAACGGCGTTCGGTAACAAAGCGCGGGCAATCGGCGCTGCAAGCAAGCCGCTGCAAGGTCGGATGGGCCACTTCGACCGCGTTAGCACGCGCAGATGCGGAAAATTCGTTATACGCTGATCGGGGTCGCGTAAATTCTGCTTTGTCGAACCCTTACACAGGCATATCACGAAAACCACGCGGCTAGCGTTTCGCACTGATCCTCACCTTCAAGCGAGTTACCGAGGCGACAAACCGGGAGATGCCACTTCAAACGCATGCCCTTCCTTATCGCGTGAGAGACGGCAGAATCGAAGTCCTGTTGGTGACCTCGCGACGAAAGGGCAAGTGGATCTTGCCCAAAGGCAAGGTGGAGCCGGGTGAGACACCTTCGCAGCGCGCAGCCATCGAAGCCTTCGAGGAGGCAGGAATACGCGGCACCGTCTCTGCCAAGCCGGTGCTGGCGTCGTCACTGGCAGACCCAAGCCGAGCCCAAATCTATCCGCTTCTTGTGCTTGAAGAATTGGAGCAGTGGCCGGAGATGGAGCTGCGACAGCGTGCATGGTTCCCGATGTCTGAAGCGCGATCCAGATTGCGAAATGATTGGTTGCTTCGCGCGCTTGCCGCTTTTTCGATGCAGCTGTCGGCCGATCGGCGCGCAACTGGCCACGACAGCTAGCGGGGGCACTTCAGCCCGGCGCTGCGCTCGGATTCCGATTTCCTCGCCTATCTGGGACGGCCTGAACGGATACCTGTCCTGAAATTGCCGCTTCGGCTACAAAGTACAGCCTGCAAACTGGCGCGGCGACCGTGATAATTGTGCACCCGGACGGCGTGACCGCCAAACCCGGCATCGGATGCTGATCTCTGTTTCTCGTCTACCGTCGGCGGTCTGTTGATCGCGCTTTCGGTGTCTGACACGAAGCGCGCGCGCCGAAATCATGGAACGCGGCGACAAGATGGAAATGCGCTATGCCGTGATGGACGCGTTCCGCGACAATGAGCGCGCGAAACGATGGTGAAGGATAGCCTGATGACGCTTCGTAGGGCACGTAGGAAAAGACTGCCCTTGAGTTGGGGCCCGGGCACTGTGTCGGCCGGACGGTAACTCCGAGAATGCAGCCGCGGAGGGCAGGCCGCTTTGGAAAGGCTACCTCCGGCAGGCTCGCACCGTCCTGACGGCGATCCGCGAGCTCACGGACGAAATGGTGGACGCTGGCTATGATGATGCGGTCACAGTCGAAGGAGAGGAGCAGCCGAACCTTTATCCGGGTTCGATATAGATCGTTATGATCGACGAGGCTTTATCACAGGATCCCCAGGACTGATGATGTCGGGTAAAGCGTTAGCCTGTCCCGGCGTTTGCAGCATCCGGATTTATCCCAGTAGCGACAGTTTCTGGCCAGGCTATTGTCTGTTGCGCCGACACCCGGGTGTCGGCTGTCGTCGGGAGAGAAGCCAGCCGCGATCACTCGGCGATAAGCGGGCGCGACGGTAAAAGGGGGAACCGCCGCGCCCGCCCTGATGTCGATTCAAACGCGATGAATCCGCGTCACCGTATCTGGCGCGGGGCGGCGGGGCCTGCCAAGAGAAACTGCCTGGAACGCCAGGATGTGTTCCGAGTTCATCGCTCAAAGGCGGAACGTACTTCCCGGAGAATTACAAGTGACTGTCAAGGAGGTGCTGTTGCACGGGGGGCCATGCCATGGCGCCAACGTCATCTGGGCGGGCGGGGACCTGCGGATGGTTAAGTGCCTGCAAGGCTACACCCCTTGGCCCTACGACACCGCCAGTCCCCTTATCGACCATGAGCTGTATCGGCCATCAGTGGATTCGCCATCCATTTTCGTCTGGGTGCAGCTCGGGAAAGCCGAGGCCCCGAAAACCGGGCCGGGAATGCCCTTCGCCGCCGGCCACCCGTATCGTTGAGCTCGCACCGACGAATGCTACCACCTTCCTGATGAAAAGATGACGGACTGGAACCTCTTTCTAGCGCAAGTCTTTTGCTGGGACCAATTGTCGCCGCAAGGGAGAGCGTTCCTCGGCGATAAGCGGGCGCGGGGGAATGCGACCTCCACCGCGCCCGCATCTGCGGTCTGCCCGGGCCGCCAGCTATGGATTCGTCCGCAAGGTTTCACCGAAATGATTGGCCATCGTGACGCTGGAGGTCAATGCCCTGAAAATCGTCGGCCCTATCTGGCAGCCGATGACTGAGAGACACCTATCATTACGTGCTCCCGCCGAAGCGACGTGGAGCAAAGCGATGCCTCACTACACCGTTCTTCCGCGCGACCTTAGCTACCGGCTCGTCGAAATCCAAGCCGGCGATCCGGCTTTTGTTGTCGAGGAAATTGATCGCGCAGGGTTCGGTGAGGCTGATGTCCTCCGCGATGGCACGTACTCTTTCTCGTGTAAGCCCGGCGACCCGGGACGCTGGCGCATCTTTTACCGCGGTAGCTTGATCGGCGACCGTGTCCACCAATCTCCTGGCGGTGCAAGGCTTCATTACCGCCTCGCAGACGGAACCGGGTCGACGTACCCTGGCCCGTTCTGTTGACGAGCAACAAGGTAGCGATTTTCGTTTTGTTGCGCGGGCGGGGCATCAATGGCGGGAGCCGATTTGTTGCGCGTCGGTCGCCGGGCGATGGCTGAGGACACTTATCGCGAGATCAGAACGCCCTGGGGGTCTAGGCACGAGCGTCAATATCGTGTTGCAACTGCACAGAAAACCCCACATGATCACTGTCGCGAAAAAACAGAGGATGATTCTCTTTTCGGGTCGCACCGTTTCAGAGGCCAGCTTTCATGATTTCCGTGCTGCGTCGGGTCCTCATGTGCCCGTTCAACCGACACCGACCCAGGCGGCGCAATGTGCAATGGGATGGCACGCACTATGTTGGCGATTGCCGTGACTGCGGACTGGGAATTCGCCGGCGACGCCGGAGGAACTGGGGACGGAATCGGTAGTCCCTAGCAGGGGGGCAACCTGATCCCTCCCAGATCCCGTAGCAGACTATTTATCAGGAAACACGAATCCTTCGCCCGTATGCGGGAACATCGGTACCGTGAGAAGACTTGCGCCTCGAAACCATTTTGCATGGAGGTTTTGAGTGGCGTTCAGGCTTCTAGCCTTTCAATGGGGCCGGAAAGGAGCGCGGGCCGGGTTGAGCCGTTCGGACAATCCCTATCACAACTCCAAGGCACGCGCGGCCTGGGAGGATGGCCACGACAGGGAAACGGACAGGATCGCCCCCGTGCAATCCCATAAGAAGCCACCATCCGATGATGGCGACTGACAGGATCACCATGCTGCATCACCAGACGCGTCTCCGGCGAGAATACTCAATTCTGGCTACCGATTATGGTGATTCTCCGACAACGCTTCGACTTACCTTTCGGCGACACGAGCGGTTGTCCGAAAAAACTGTCGAGCCCTGTGAGCTCTCGCTCCGGTGAGCGCATTATCATCGATCCTGCTTTCGACCCTTTCGCTCCTCCGCGCGAGGTTGAACTCCGCTCTTACAGCGACGCCTTACCTTGGTATCTCCCATCCTACGATCATCGTCGGATAGCTGACCCATATCACCTCGTTCCGCATCTCTGGCCGCAGTCCGAATATGTCCGTTCCTCTCGCGGCGTCTCGCTCCAGCAGCGAGCGGACATGGTCGAGCATCCCCGGCGGCGGGAACGAGGTCGCCAGCACGGTCTCCAAGGGCAGGCTCGTCGCACCGCTGCGTAAAACGATTTCGGCAAGGCCTCTGTCCCGACCCAGTTCGCGCAACTCCTCCAGTGTCAGCGCGCGCTGGTGCGATGGGTCGCGCAGCAGTTCGATGGCATCGAAAGCGGGCCCCTTTGCTGGATCGGGCGACAGATCGGATACGAACATCCGCCCGCCGGGCGCGCAGGCCCGGTACATTTCAGTCAGCGTCGCTCCTGGATCAGCTGCATGATGAAACATCGATCGGCTCACTACCCGCTCGAAACCGCAATTCTCCACCGGCAACGCCACGGAGTCCGCCTGCACCCAGCGTATGTTCTCGACACCTGACGTTCTGGCATGCTCCCGCGCCTCGACCAGCATGGCAGGAGTCAGATCCACGCCCAACACCTCGGCTACCAGCGGTGCCGCCCGGATCGCGAACTGGCCTGAACCGCATCCAACATCGAGTAGGCGGTGATGAGGTTGGAGCTCCAGAAGCGCGACCAGCGGATCGGGCCGCGAGTCCTGGTTTTTCACCAGCGCGGCATAAGTACTCGCCTGCTGCGTGAACTGGTCGAGAACGCGCTCGTTCTGTCCGCTCATCGCCCGCCCACCGGATTGAAACTGTGATCGGCGCGCGCCCGAAAGTTGAGGACGATTGCGGTATCGCTCCCGGTGCGGAACGAATAGTCCGTCCCTGCCGGAATATAGAGCGATCCGCCCTTCGCCAGAACCTTGTCCTCCCAGCACAGCGATCCCGTGACCACGAAGAATATTTCGTCCTCATCATGGGAATGCGGCGCGATCAGCGTATCGGGATTTAGGCGCATTTCCATGAGTTGCATGGCACCGTCCAAGCCCGCCTCGTGGAAGGACAGATGTCCCTCAAGTTCCGTAGGGTGGATATGCTCACGCATCCAGCCCATCTGTATATTGCCCATCTTTCGCCACTCGAGCTTTTCGGGATGGTTCACGCGGATCGTCATTGCGATTTCTCCTCTCTGTGCTGGACAATCGCACGGTCGCCTTTGACTGTCTCACCCCGAACGGACAATTTTCATTCCGAGACGGACACGCCCAAAAACACGCGGGAGGTTCACGATGGACGCAGATCGCGACGTTGGCCTGAGGACGATGCTGGATCCAACGCGACGACCCTCTGCAGGTGCGATCATCCAGGACCAGTACGACATCGATGCACCTTGGCACCATCACGACATGCATCAGCTCCAATATGCTTTCGAAGGCGCGATGGAGCTTGAGGACGATCACGGACGTCACCTCCTCCCGCGCTGTCTGGCGGGTTGGATTCCGGCAGGTACACGGCATCGAAACAGCCTGCATCATATTCATTCCGTCTCGATCCTGCTTTCACCAGAACAGGTAGTTAACGGCGGCGATAGGGTGCGCATCCTCAATGTCTCGCCCTTGTTGCGAGAAATGGTTGCGGAAGCGGCGCGGTGGCCGATTGGTCGGCCGCTCGATGCAACGGGGAGGGCCTTTTTTGCGGCCTTTGCCTGTCTGTGTGAGGAATGGATCACGGATCGAGCGAAGCTGACCTTGCCGAGCACAGCTGATACCTTACTGGGTCGTGCGTTAGCAAATGTCCGTAGCGATCCGGCTAGAAGCGACATCCGAACATCGGCTTGTGCCGCAGGGGTGTCGGAGCGCACTTTGCGCCGCCGCTGTCAGGCCCAGATTGGCATGGGCTGGGGAGAATATCGACGTCGCGCACGCCTTCTTGCTGCTATCGAGCGGCTCACCGAAACAAACCACAGTATCGCGTGCATCGCTGCCGACGTTGGTTTCGAGAGTCAGAGCGCTTTTGCTCGTGCCTTCCGCCAGCTCATGGGGCAATCGCCGCAGTCATTCAGAATGGGGCGTACTGCTGCTGGCGAGCTAAGTTGAAGAATCCTAATCCGAAACAGCCGCCTTGTATTTCTCAAGTCGATATAAAGGAGCGAGCTCGAAACTCACTTCCTCGTCCCGCTGATCAAAGTGCGGCGAGGAGCCTTGGACCCGGCCCTCGTACCAGCTGTCCTGCGCGGCCATGCGCAGTGTCGCGACTTTGACGAGGGGCGCCTCGTCCTCCGTCCATTCCCCCAAGGCGGTCCTCAATCGGCTGCTTTTGTGCATCGCGCGGCCGGAATGCCACGAGGCGGGCGAGACCCGCGCATGTGTGACCAGTTTTGTGCTGTCGATGTATGTTAAAACCCGTTAAAATATGCAGCGCAACGTGTAGCTAGCTAACGCACGGATGCATCTAAGTGCCTGATATAATTACAAATTGCGCTGCAAATTTGGGACTTTTAATCAGTAGGTCGCTGGTTCGAACCCAGCAGGGCTCACCACTTTTCAATGACAGTGTTGAAATCGTTGGAGAAGTGCCAATGGATCGGCTCCTGCCGTCGCCGGGAGACGTTCGGCGCGGTGTGCAGGTCAATAGTGCCGGAATCGGCTGGCCCTGATGCGGGACGCCAGTCCGGCACACTCACCAGCCTCCGGATGCCGCCGAAATGCTGTGACGCGCTGCGACCGGCCCGGACTGCCCCGATGGTCGTGCCGGCGGACGCCGACGCCATCGCCTGATCGCGGGAATCAGGCGCCCGGTGACCGGCCCTGTTCGACCGCTTCCCGGCCCAGTTTCGGGTCGTCGGTGAAGAAGCCGTCGAGCCCCTCCGCGAGATAGCGTCGGATTTCGGCGACACTGCCGGCGGGATTGCGGGCGTCCTCGCCGGCGCGGTCGCGGAAATCGGCTGCCAGGAAGCGGTTTTCCGGACGGAAGGTCCAGGTGCCGGCCAGCAGGCCCGCCCGCCGCGCGGCGGCCGCCAGCCCGGTCGAGGCGGCCAGCTTGCCGTTGCCGTCGAGCGGGATGTAGGCGCGGGTCGGCGGTGCCAGCCAGTCGGCATAAGTCGCGATTTCGGCAAGACCGGCGGGGGACAGCATGTCGCCGTAAGTCCGCCGCTCGCCGGCAGCCGCCAGGTCGTAAGGTGCGTTCGCGGGCGCATCGACCAGCTGCATGAGCTGGACGTTGGCAAGGCCCGCCACCTTGGGCCGCAGCGCCTTGAGATTGCCGACCTCGAACGACTGCACGATCAGCGGCGCGCGGCGCAGGTAGCCGTCCATGCCCAGCATCTGCAGCAGCCGGGGTTCCAGCGGCAGGCCGATGCCGGCGAAGTAGGTACTGTGCTTTATCTCGGGGATCAGCCCGATCCGCCGCCCGCGCGCTGCCGCCTCGGCGGCGGTGAAATCGACGATCTCCTCGAACGTGACGAGCTGGAAGGCGCCATCGTAGGACTGGCTCTCCGGGCGCATCGCCTTCAGCCGTTCCCGCGCGCGAAGCTGCTTGAGTTCGGGCAGGGTGAAGTCTTCGGTGAACCAGCCGGTCACCTGCTGCCCGTCGATCGTCCTGGTGGTACGTCGGCTGGCGAACTGCGGGTGCACGTCGACGTCGGTGGTTTCGGCGATGTTGTTCTCGTGCCGGGCGACGAGCACCCCGTCCTTCGTCGCCACGAGGTCGGGCTCGATGAAGTCCGCCCCGTCCTCGATCGCCTTGGCGTAGGCGGCGAGCGTATGCTCGGGCCGCAGCGCGGAGGCGCCGCGATGGCCCATCACCAGCGGCCTCGCCGCGGGCCTGGGCGCCCCTCTTGCGGGAAGGGCGGCGGCGCAGGCCAGCCCCGCGCCGCCGATGATCGTCGTCCGCCGGGAGAACATGGCGCTCAATAAGCCGCCGACAGCGTCAGGAACCACTGGCGTGGCGGGATGGGATAGGCGGAATAGCTGTTCGTGGCCGATCCGATCGACAGCGTCGATACGCCCTGCTTGTCGGTCAGGTTGGTGACGTTGAGCGCGAGTTCCACCTTCTGCAGCGGCAGCACGTCGTCCGGAGCCCGGGCGGCGAGGCGCAGCGAGGTCAGGAAGTACGAGGAGACGCTGGCGTCGTTGGTGAAGGTGGCGAAGCGGCGGCCAACGTAGTCGCCGATCGCCTGCAGTTCGAACGGACCGACGTTGAGCGTCGCGACCGTCTTGTTCATCCACTTGGGCGTGCCGGGCAACTGCTTGCCGCAGGTCGGCACGATGCCCCCCGTGACAACGTAGCCGCCGATGCAGGTGTCGGTCGCGGCGCCGATGCCCAGCGCGGTCGAGGTGTAGTCGTTCTGGTACTTCGACAGGTTGTACGACACCGCGTTGTACAGCGAGAACGCGCGGCCGACCCGCAGCGTGATCGCGGCGTCTACGCCGTCCGTCTTCACGTCGCCGACATTGACCAGCGTCGAGGTGCCGCCGGTGATGCCGCTGCCCGCGATGCCGCCCGGGTTGGTCGGGATGGCGAGCAGGCGGTTGCTGAAATCGACGTGATAGTAGTTGATCTGCGCCTGGAGCGCGAAGCCGTTGCCGAAAGTGCGGCTCGTGCGCAGGCCCGCCTCGTAGGTCCAGCTGGTCTCGGGCTTGCCCTCGTCGGCGAAGGCGTCGAACGCGGCCTGGCTGCCGGTGAACCAGGGACCGCCGCCACCGGCCAGATAGGCCTGGTACTGGCGCAGGTTCTTCTGGACGTTGAAGTAGACCTGCTCGTGGCCGTTGAAGTCATAAGTCGCGCCGAACGCCGGCAGGAACCAGTTCCTGGTGTTGATCTCGCCCTCGGGCAGCGCGGTGGTGCCGCCGAGCGAGCCGACCCGCGGCTGCACCGGGAAGCGCCCGCTCGCCCACTGCGCGCTGGTCTTGAAGCCGCCCTGGACAAGCAGCCGGTCGGTTGCCTGCCAGGTGTCCTGGATGTGCAGCTGGAGCTGCTTGATCCGCGCCTCGCCCTGGTACTGGGTGAACAGCGGGTCCATGACGTCGCCAGGGCGGATGTAGGGCGTGCTAAGGGACGGGTCGGAGACGGGTACGGCATACCAACGACGCCACTGGGTCGTGCTGTTGTGCTCGAACCAGCCGCCGAACTCGATCTTGTGGTTACCCAGTTCCACGTTCATCGCCGAGATCACGCCGACGCGGTCGATGCGGTATTCGGTGGTGCGGGTGATCATGCCCGAGCCGCCGGTCGCCGCCACCAGAGCCGCGCCGGACGCCGCCGCCTGTGCGTTGGTCAGCGCGGTGCAGGCGGACGGGCGGATCCCGTTGGCATTGGCGCCGAAGCGGCAATTCGTCGGCAGGGTCGCGTAGTTGGGATCGAGGTAGGCCTGCGCCGTGGTGATCGACTGGCCGAGCGGCCCGGCGACGACGCCGGCTCCGTCGTTGTGGTGGTAATAGCCGGTGGTCGACCAGGTGATCTTGTCGGACAGCTTCGCGTCATAGCGGGCATAGCCCAGATAGTCGGTGCGCTGCGCGTCCGAGTAGTAGTTGCGATAGTTGCTGCCCTCGGCGGCGGGAGAATTTCCGAGCGCGGTCAGGTAGTTGGTCCGGTATTCGTCGAAGTCCGGGTAGAAGAACGGCTTGGTATAGGGCGTGAACAGCTGTGCCGGGGTGGCCGTGCCGCCGGCGGAAGGCTTGAAGAAGACGGTCGCGTCCTCGTTCGGCTGGGTCATGTCGTTGTAGTCGAAATAGAGCGTCAGCTTGCCGGCATCGCCTTCATGGACGAACTTCGCGTTGGCCTGCCAGCCTTTCTGGACACCGTTGAAGTCCCAGGCCCGCGCCCTCTGGCGCACGCCCGAGATATAGGCCTTGTTGCCGCCGCCGATGTCGCCGCTATCGATGCGCAGGTAGGTGCGCGAGGCATCGTAGCTGCCCACCGTCTGCGCGCCGCGCACGCCGAACTCGTCCTGCGGGTCGGAGGAGAAAGTCTCCACCGTACCGCCGAGATTGCTGTTCGAAGGGGTGGCGAGGTCGCCCGCGCCGGTCGCCACGACGACCCGGCCCACGTTCTCGGAAATCACCGCGCGCTGGGGCGAAAGGCCGTTGTAGTTGCCGTAGCTCTGGTCGCCGAGCGGGATGCCGTCCATGGTGTAGCCGAGCTGGTTCGCGGCGAATCCGTGGATGAAGATCTGCGCGTTCTGCTCGTTGTTACCCCAGGGATCGGCCGTGATGTAGAGGACGCCGGGCAGGGTCTGGATCGCCTTCAGCGGCGAGACGCCGGGCAGGATCTTCTGGATCTCGGCTTCCGAAATGGCGGTGGCGGACCGGGTGGTCTTGGCGCCGGTGACGATGATCGCGCCGCCGCTCGCAGTGTCGCCCGCGCCGACGGCCGCCGCTTCGTCAGCCGCAGCGGCATCCTCGCGCGCCATGGCCTGCGTCGCCGAGCAGAACGAGAGTGCGGTACCGGCAAGCATTGCCCAGCGCAAAGCGCCAGCCGTCGATCGAAACGCTGTCATGCGAATGTCTTCCCTAAACCTTGCCGTGTGGTCGATTCACCCGTGCGGAAGGTTGGTTAGGCAAGCATCATGGCGGTTTGACTTATGTTTGGTGACAGAATGAAGTCATGATCGAACGCTGCTTCGGCGGCGGAAGTCGGTATCGTCGCAGGAATATCTTCTGTGCGTCGATCGCCATATAAACGTGCATATGACTGCAAAAATAGTCTCGTGGCAAATGAGTTGCGATCACCCGTTTTATTCAAACTCAACAGCGCGCCTTGGGTCTGGTCTTGCGCGATCGCGGCGTCGAACATGGTGAAGGGCTTCAGTCTGTCACCGCTGCGGTCGATCTGCGAGTTGGGAAGCGGCCGCCGACCGAGCAGTCCACCGACTGTCCCTCGACCAAGCCGGTTACGCCTGCGGCCCGGAGCGCCGTCTCCAATGCCTGATCGAAGCGCGGGTGCCCGCGGTTTGCTCCCGCATTGTCCTTTTCCCGCAACGATGCGAAGATATCCGGGATCGTCTTTTCGGGCATGGCAGGGAGCAGAGCAGTGCGGGTCAAGTGCCTGAGTGCCTGAATTTTCCTGAGGTCCGGCGGGCATCGTCCTTGTCGCGACGTCTCGGGATTCGTCGTGCGGCAATCCCGGCGGGCGCGTTTCGTGCGGGGAGTCGAGTTGCCGGAAAGCGGGTAATGGCGCATCGCCTTGCGGCTGCCGGAGGCCCGTGGCAAGGCTCGGCGATGACGGACGGGATGGATAATCGCCTGCTCAGCCTCGACCTTGCGAATGGCGTGCGCGTCAGTGCGACGGACGATCCGACGTCGCCCATTCTGGCGCGCTTCTTCGCAGGCTACGACCGCGCGTTCGTCCTGCCTGACGAGCGGGAGGAACTGGACGGGTTCGAAGCCTGCCTCGCGCTCAATCGCAGCCATCGCCATGCTTATGGCCGCACGCATTCCGAACTGGTCGCCATCTTCGAGGACGAGGCCGGTGCACTGCTCGGCGGCGCCAATTTCCTGGCGACGGCGATCGACCGCGGTGCCGGCCTGCCACCGGCGGCGGTCGCGCTCAACTACGTCTACGTCGAGGAAGCCGCGCGCGGGCGTGGGCTCCTGCGCATCATCCTGGGCGCGGTGCGCGAACTGGCGCTGACGGCGCTCGGGCTCGACCGCGCGGGGCCGTCGCCTGCCATCTTCATCGAGCAGAACGACCCGCTGCGACTGACGGCGGAGGAGTATCGCGCCGATACCGCCCATTCGGGCACCGATCAGATCGACCGGCTCGCCATCTGGGCGCGGGTCGGCACGCGTATCGTCGATTTCGCCTATATCCAGCCCGCGCTGTCGGCGACGCAGCAGGCCGACGACGGCCTCGTCTACGCGGCCGTCGATTATCCGGGAGACGGGGTCGATGCGGGATTGCTGCACGATCATCTGCAGAGCTTTTTCGGCATCTCGGTGCTGAAGGGCCATGCCGACGAACCGGGGGGAGTGGCCGGCGCGCAGCTCGCGGCGCTGGCGGACCGGTCCGCGCCGGTCGCCCTGCTGCCCATGGAGCCCGCGCTCGCATGGATGCGAGGCGGGCTGCCCGCCGGGCAATTCGACAGTTTCCGCGCACTGGCAGTGGCGGCCGAACGGGGAGGGTAGCAGGGCATGGCGATGCGGGGGGGCTGGCAGGACGCGCAGGGGTACGAGACCGCCCGGCCGGGCACGCTCTATTGGACGCTCTCCCTTTACATCAACCCCGGTCGCGTGGCCGCCGCCGCAGGCCAGCCCGGGACGCCGCTGCGTCATCAGCAATTCGGCGCCATGCAGGAGCGGCACCTGCCCTCGCTGCTGCTGCGCAACGCGATCGACCCGCTGTTCAACGACATCGCCGAACGCGAGGTGCTGGGCGAGGTGCAGGAGCATCTGCTGGCGGCGGTCGATGCACCCGCCCTGCCGCCGGGCGCCGACCACCGCGCGCGGCGCAAGGCTGCGGAAAAGGCGATACGCGCGCACGAGCGCCTGATCTTCACGCCGCCGCCTTCGGTGCAGTGGACGACCGAAGGTGTCACCTACGAGGCGGCGCCGCCGGGCCTCGGCGATGAGCGCGTCGTGCGGTTCCGCCGATTCTGGCTGGCGCACAACAACGGCGCCCTCAGCTACCATCTGGGATTCAGCCATCACTACGCCTCGCTGCAGGATGACGGCGACGCGGCGGGCTACGACCCCGCGACGTTCTATTTCCTCTCGCTGCTGCAGAAGCTTGCGGCGCCCAAGGAGTTCGAGCTTGGCGAGCATTGGAAGCCCGGCGTCACCGCCTCGGTGTTCGAGGAGAACCTCGGGATCGCGCCGCTCGACCAGCTGACGGTGACTGGCCCCGGGCATCCTCCCGAGCGCTTCTGGCCTTTCGTCAGGCGCCGGATGATCGAGGACGCCGAACGCCTGTTCGACCGGCTCACGGCGCAGCAGGGCACGCAGCGGGCCCGCGATCTGGCCGTGCATCTGGTCGACGAAGTGCCCTTCATCGAAGTCCCGGGGCTGACCGTGCCCAAGTCGCGCTTCATGTTCCTCCTGCACGACGAACGCTTCTTCAAGCGGCTGATGCCGCTCGACCCGGCGACCGGCGAAAGCGCCACGCGAAAGCTGATGGTGCAGGACGAGTGCTATCTGCCTTATCAGGACGAACTGGCGAAACGCATCGACGCGGCGGATGCGGGCGACGGCATCGTCAGGCTCGATGGCAGCTACTGGAACTGGGCGACGACGCAGCCGCACTATGCGCAATGGATCAGGGGGCGCAGGCCCGTTCTGCGCAGGGCCGGTGGCGGCAACTTCCGGACCGTCGAGCAACTGGCGGCAGCGATCCGCATCGGCGCCGCCGAGAGGACGACCGACGAGAACCATGCGCCGCTCTCCGTGCCGCGGGCCGTGCGGATACCCGCCTTCGAGCCCCGGCGGACCGATTGCCTCGACTACCTGTTCCTCTCGGGGTTCAACCAGAACATCATCGACTTCATGAACCAGGACACGTCGGAGATCCTGGACAGCATCGATCCGATCTATCCCGACAGCGACGAGCAGTCCGACGAGCGCTTCTTCGTGCGCTATGCCAACCACCGGGCCATGGTCACTTACGTGCCGAGGAGCCGCAGCCTGGAAACGGGCAACGACTACATCGGCACGTGCCCTTATGCATTTCTGATCCACGCGCTGGCGCTGCACAACGAATACCTGGCGCGCGAACACGAGGCCAAGAGCATGGCCCGGATCGAGCGTATCGAATGGCTGGTGGCGCGCGACGACCAGCGCCTGCCGCTGAGCCCCGACGCGCTGGCGCTGGAGGAGAGCGAAGGGCTCGCAGGCAGCGATGTGTTTGTCCGGGCGGAAACGGCGATCAATCAGGCCAAGCTTGCCGAGTACCAGGAATACGAGCGCTTCCGCTATTCCAACCCGTTCCGTTACGACACCGAGCGCGTCGTGTTCACGCGGCTGGAAGGCCTGCGCGGAACGCAGCGCAAGAAGGAGGCGCTAGCCCTCGCGGTCGCCAGCCTCGAGGATCATGCGAGCGATCTGCAGCGCCGCCATCAGGACGAAGCCGCCAAGGCGGGTGCGCGGCGCGATACCCAGCTCAACATCCTGCTCGGCGGCACCGGCGTGTTCGGTGCCGGGCAGATGATCTACTGGATCGGCGAAACCGCGGCCGGCGATCCCGACGCGCAACCGCCGAAGCCGCCCGAGCCCGTCCACCTCGATTTCGTGGGGCTCCCGGACGTCGTGCTGCAAGGGCAGGCGATCATGGACTGGACCGAGGCGCTGATGTTCTACGCGCTGATCTTCTTCGTGCCGTTCTTCTTCTACGTCTTCGGCAGCGCGATATGGGGATGGCTCCGCGACAAGCCGTTGGGTCGGTGGATCAGGAAGGTATCGGCATGGCGTCCCGAAGCGCCATGACCGGCATGGCGGCCTGCGGCAAAGCGCCGTCCACCCGCGCGTCGAACGCCTGGCGCGCCTGTTCGACGTCGCCGATATTGGCCATCGTCCATTCGTAGAGCGCCTTGAACGGCACCTGCAGCGAGCGGCCGAGCGGCGATATCTCGTACTCCACGCCGACCGGGGAGACCGGGATGATCCGCCGCGTCAGCAGCCCGTTGCGCTCCAGCCGCCGCAGGCACTGCGTCAGCGCCTTCTGGGTCACGCCCTCCAGATGCCGCTTGATCGCATTGAAGCGCATCGGCCCGGCATCGAGCACGGTCAGCACCATCATCGACCACTTGTCGGCGATCTGGTCGAACAGCACGCGGCTCGGGCAATCGACATGGAAGTGCTGGCACTCTGACATGAAGGTTTCCTTGGGTATACCTAGGCGACTGAAGGTGCGTCATTGACGCTAGGTTTACAGAGTATACCTAAGGCGCGTCCTTTTCAACGGAGTCCCCCCCGCGTGACAGCCTCTTCCGTCGACACCTTGTTCCGTCCCTTCGCCATCGGCTCGCTCGAACTGCCCAACCGTATCGTCATGGCCCCCATGACCCGGGGCTTTGCGCCCGAAGGCGTGCCCGGCGATGCGCAGGCCGCCTACTACCGCCGCAGGGCGGAGGGCGGCGTCGGCCTGATCCTGTCCGAAGGCACGGTGGTGGACCGTCCCGCCTCGCGCAACCTGCCGGGCATCCCGCTGTTCCATGGCGAGCAGGCGCTGGCCGGCTGGAAGCAGGTGATCGACGCGGTTCACGCCGCCGGTGGCCGGATGGGCCCGCAGATCTGGCACACCGCCTCGACCATCGGCTCCCCCGACTGGTCGCCCGAGGCTCCGGTCGAGAGCCCGTCCGGCCTGCTCGCTCCCGGCAACCCGCGCGGCCAGGCGATGAGCGAGGAAGACATCGCCGATACCGTCGCCGCCTTCGCCAGCGCCGCTGCCGATGCCAGGCGTCTCGGCTTCGACACGGTGGAACTGCACGGCGCCCACGGCTACCTGATCGACCAGTTCTTCTGGTCCGGCACCAACGAGCGCACCGACCGCTACGGCGGCGCGACCATCCGCGAACGCTCGCGCTTCGCGGCGGAAGTCGTCGCTGCGGTACGCGCGGCAGTGGGGCCGGACTACCCGCTCATCCTGCGGATCAGCCAGTGGAAGCAGCAGGACTACGCCGCCCGCCTTGCCGAGACGCCCGATCTGATGGCCGACTGGTTGCAGCCGCTCGTCGATGCCGGCGCCAACGTGCTCCACTGCTCGCAACGCCGCTTCTGGGAGCCGGAGTTCGCCGAGATCGATGGCGAGAATGGCCTCAACTTCGCCGGCTGGGCCAAGAAGCTGACCGGCGCGACCACGATCAGCGTCGGCTCGGTCGGCCTGTCCGGTGATTTCATGGCGGCCTTCACCGGCGAAAGCTCGGACGCGGCAAGCCTGCGGAGCCTGGTCGAGCGCATGGAAAAGGACGAGTTCGACCTCGTCGCCGTCGGTCGCGCGCTCATCAGCGATCCGCAGTGGGTCGCCAAGGTGCGCGCCGGTGACGTCGATGGCCTGCGCGGCTTCGACGCAGGCTCGCTCGCCGAACTGGTCTGATCCCGGCGTCCGATCCCGGAGCGCCCCACGCGACGCTCCGGGATCGGGTGTCCGGACGCATCACGCGTCCGACCCTTTCGAGAGAGAGCGGAAGGCGACGATGCTGCTGAAAAAATATTTTCAGCAGCGCGTCAGATTTCAAAATCCGGATCGTCCATTAGGCAAAGCAACGTGAAATGCGTTGCCCGGCCGGGGGCTGTCCGTGAAATCGATATTTTTGACGCAGAACAGATCGAGCGGACGAACTGATGTTGTTCTTTCATCGTTCCGTAATAATACAAGTTATCCCAAGAAAATTCGGCGCGTCATAGCGTCTGCAATTATTCTATTGGCGACCTGTTCTATGCCTTCGTTCGCCGCGGATCGCAAGGTCGAGCTTGAACGGCGGCTCGCCGGGCCTGACGGGACGGTCATGGTGGTCGCCCATCGCGCCTGTTGGCAGGGGACGTCCGAAAACAGCATCGACGCGATCGAGGCCTGCATCGCGGCCGGCGTGGACATGGTCGAACTGGACGTCCGCGCCACGCGGGACGGCAAGCTGGTGCTGATGCACGATCCCAGCGTCGATCGCATGACCGACGGCACCGGCATGGTCGCCGATCTCGACTGGAAGCGGCTGCGCAAGCTGCGCCTGCGCGAAGGCGGCGGTCGGGGTTCCCCGCTGACCGGGCGTCGCATCCCCACCTTCGAGCAGGCCCTGCGCACGGCGCGGAACCGCATTCTCATCAATGTCGATGCCAAGGCGCAGCTTTCTGCCAAAGTGCGGGCCATGATCGATGCGCAGGGGATGCGCAGGCAGGTCCTGTTCAAGGCCGAGGCGCCGCCGGCGACCATTCTGGAAGCCGCGCCCTGGGCACGGTCGGTGCCGTTCCAGCCGATCCTGCGCGAGCCGTACATCACCGACCCTGCCGGCCAGATCGCCGCCTACGACGCGCTGCGCCCGGTCAGCTTCGAGATCGACGTCAAGACCGAACCCTTCGCGCCCGTAATCACCCCGATCGTCCACGCGCGCTGCGCCCGGTACTGGATCGACGCCCTTGCAGGACGCGTCTTCGACGACCGCGTGCCCGGCGTCGACCCGGCCATCGTCTGGGACAAGCTGGTCGCGCTGGGCGTCGATGCCGTGCAGACGGACGAGCCGATCGCGCTCAAGGCCCACCTCCTCCGCACCGGCGCCTCCGCCTACCGTTGCGAGCCCGCCCCGGCTCCCTGAGCCGGCGCACACCTTTCCCGCACCTCCCGAACAACCTCGCTTCCCTTCACAGGATACCTGTACCCATGAAACGCACGTTCAAGTTCGACTGCGCCGTTGCGACTTCCGCACTTATCGCCGGCCTTCTCGCCGCGCCGGCCCTTGCCCAGGACGCCCCCGCCGGGACGGCCGCGGCTTCGGAAGAGAACCAGACCGCCGACACCCGCGAGGAGCCGAACGACGCCATCGGCATCGTCGTGACCGGCTACCGCTCCTCCAATGCTGCTGCGATCGAGGCGAAGCGCAAGGCGGTGGGGGTCACGGACTCGGTGGCGCAGGACCAGGCGGGCCTGTTGCCCGACCTCACCATCGCGCAGGTCGCGCAGCGCATCCCCGGCGTGGCGCTCGTCCCCGACTTCGCCACCGCCGACGACCGTTCGCCCGACCTTGCCGAAAGCGTCATGATCCGCGGCGTCACCTCCAGCTTCAATCTCGTTACGATCGACGGCCTGCCGCTCGCCACCACCTCGCAGGACAGCCGCGGCGCGCGCATCGAACTGCTGCCGCCCTCGTTCGTCGGCCGCATCGACGCGATCAAGACCATCACCGCCGACCGTGACCCCCACGCGCTCAGCGGCCAGCTCGACCTCATCACCGCCAGCGCCTTCGACACCGGCCGCACCACCGTCACCGCCCGCGCCTCGATCGGCGACAACTCGACCGCCGGCGCGCTCGACGTGGACCAGGGCCAGAACGTGCGCGCCGACGCCACCTTCAGCAGCGTGTTCGGCCAGAACCGGGACTTCGGCGTGGTGCTGTCGGGCTCCTACGCGCGGTTCAATTCGAGCAACTACGACCAGAAGCCGGGCGCGGTGGACACCAGCTACCTGCTCTACGACAAGACCACCGGCAAGCAGATCGCCGACTACAACGATCTCAGCAACACCAACGGCTATTCGGCCGCGTCGCGCAACCAGATCTTCGTCTACGACGACACCGTCACCCGCGCCTCGGGCGTCATGAAGCTGGAATACGCGCCGGCTTCGTCCACCTATGCCTCGATCTACACCGGCTACTTCTACCAGAAGGAAGACGAGGTGCGTAACGAGTACCTCGCCACGTCCGACGCGGCTTCCGTGCCCGCCAACCAGACCGAGACCTCGGGCAGCTGGGCCAAGGGCCGCACCGCGCTCGGCTATTCGCACCAGCCGCAGAAGCGCGAGACTTTCGTGGTTTCGGGCATTCTCGACCAGGACCTGAGCGATACCCTGCGCGCCCACTTGCGTGCGTCGCACTCGCGCGCGCGGCTCAATACGATCCGTGACCGCTCCAAGTTCCAGATGGCGGCCAACACCGCGAGCAACGCGTTCTCCTACGACCTCAGCCAGGGCTATCCGGTCCTCGACTTCGCGACGCCCGCCTACGGCAACGATGCTGCAAACTACGTGCAGAGCTATATCCAGCACATCACCCAGCGCGCCGCGCAGGACCTGACGTTCGTCGGCGGCAACATCGACTACAACTTCGGCGTCGACGACCGCGGCTTCGGCTTCAACATCGGGGCCAGCTTCCAGAACACCGACCAGTCCTACGACGAGGGCCAGGAAAGCGGGTTGCTGCCCAAGGTCGGCACCGCCGCCGTCAACATGACCAACTTCGTGCGCTCGACGCGCCTTGGCACCACCGATCCCGACGTCGACTTCCTGCTGATCGACGACAAGGCCTACCGCGCCGCATGGGCCGCCGCCGGCTACCCCGGCACGGATGACAACAGCGACAACAACATCCAGAGCGACTACGACCTCACCGAGAAGGTCGCCGCCGGCTTCATCGAGGCGAACTACCGCACCGATGCGCTCAACGTGCGCGCGGGGCTCCGCTACGACTCCACGGTGAACGACGTCGCGCTGTGGTCGCAGGACGAGAACCTGCCCGCCACTCCCAACGCGGCGGCGCAGTACGTGCGCACCAGGCGCAAGTCCGACTACGCCTACCTGCTGCCCTCGATCATCGCCAACTACGACTTCGGCAACGGCGTGATCGTGCGCGCGGGCTACAGCAAGACGATCGGCCGCCCCAACTTCGCCTACTACGCGATCGGCGAGGCGGTGGGCCTGCCCGACGACAGCGAGGAGAACGTCATCAGCGTGACGCGCGGCAACGCGGACCTGAAGCCGCGCACCTCGAACAACTTCGACCTCTCGCTCGAATGGTATCCGACGCGCGGCAGCATGATTTCGGCCGCGCTGTTCTACAAGGACATGAAGAACCTCATCTTCCTGCAGAACGTCACCGACCCGAACTACCAGTACAACGGCCAGACCTACACCGCGCGCATCACCACGCCGATGAACTCGCAGAGCGCCTCGCTCAAGGGCCTCGAACTGTCGGCGCGGCAGGACTTCCGCGACCTTGCCCCCGGTTTCCTCGGCAACTTCGTCGCCTCGGCCAACGCGACCTTCATCGACGGCGAGCAGACGGTGATCCAGGCCGACGAATCGCTGCGCAAGGTGGGTGGCCTCGAAGGCCAGCCCAAGTTCCTCGCCAATGCGACGCTGTCCTACGAAACCTCGGTGTTCGGGGCCTCGGTCGCCTACAGCTACGTTGGCGACTACCTCAAGTCGATCAACGAGAACGCCTCGATCTTCGACATCCACAGCAAGCATCGCGGCGAACTGTCGGCGCAGGCACGCGTGAAGGTGCTGGACGGCGTCACCCTCATCGCCGAGGGCCAGAACCTGACCAAGTCGAACATCGAATACTACCGCAAGATGCCGACCGGCGAACTGCTCGCCGAGCGCGCGCAGAAGGGCCGCGTGCTCTGGCTCGGCGTGAACTGCCGGTTCTGATCCGGTCGGGGGCGGGGTTTCGATCCTGCCCCCCGCTTCTTTCCCGCACTCATGCGAAAGCCCCCGTGATGATCGCGAAACTGATACTGGCCGCTGCTCTCGCCGTGACCGCCACGCCCTCGCTGGCGGCGCCCTTCTGCGGCGAGACGCCGCGTATCGCCCAACTCCAGCGGGAGTGGGCCGAACCACAAGGCCCGGTCATGATCGCGGCGCATCGCGGGGGGCATCTCAAGGCACCGGAGAACTCGCTCGCCGCCGTCGACGAGGCGGTCGCGGCGGGCACCGACTTCATCGAGGTCGACGTGCAGGTCAGCGCCGATGGCGTGCCCTTCATCATGCACGACCGCACCGTGGCGCGCACCACCAACGGCACCGGCAAGCTGGAGGAAATGACCTACGCGCAGGTCCGCCGCCTGCGCCTCAAGGGCGGGAACACGCCGCCGCCGACGCTGATCGAGATGCTGATGCACACCTGCGGCAAGGCGCTCGTCGACCTCGACATGAAGACCGACCGCTTCGCACCCGTGATCGCGGTGGTCCAGGCGCTCGGCATGACCGACCAGGTCGAACTCTTCGACGCGAACAGCGACATCCTGCGCGCCGCGCGGGCGATCGAGCCGGGGCTGCCCGTCATGACCCGCCTCACCGACGACGTGAAGCTCGAGGGCATCAATGCGGGGCTCGCTCCGGTACGCATCGTTCATGGCGATCCGCAGTCGCTGACGCCCGAGGCGCGCGACGCGATCCGCGCCATTCCCGCAAGGATCTGGGCCAATGCACTGGGCGATATCGACGACCTCATGGCCAGCGGGTCGCCCAAGGCCTGCGTTGCACTGAAAACCCTGCGCGAGCAGGGCGCCAATGCCATCCAGACCAACTATCCAGCCCTGCTGCGCGAGCAGCTGGCGAAGTGCGGGCTCGCCGGCTGACGGGCTACTGGCCGAAGCCCCAGTGGAAGCTCAGGCGGACGATCCGCGGTACTGAGTAGCTGTCCTTCAGCCACCGCCAGTGCGGCCCTGTCACGCTCGTGAGGCGCTGCTCCGTCACGTTCGCCACGTCGAGGATGATGCTGGCGCCCGCCCCGAAATGATAGCGGGCCTGGACGTCGATCTGGCTGCGCGGGGCCCAGTAGACGTCCTGCCATGGCGTGTCGGGCGCGATGCTGCGCAGTGCCCGACCGGTCCAGTTCGCCGCGGCGCGCAGTTCGAAGCCATCGCGATTGTAGAACACGCTGAGGTTCCGGATCTGGCTGGGCTGGCCCACCAGCCTGCCGACGGTGCGCGTGGCGCCGCTGGTCATCGGCACCGTCACCGCGCCGTCGAACAGCGCCCAGTTCGCGCTGATCCCCACGTCGCGCAGGAACGGCGCCACCGCGCCCAGCGACCCGGCCACGGCGCTGAGTTCGACGCCCGATATGTGCGCGCCCGTGGCATTGGTCGGCCGCGTCACCATGGCGTTGCGATAGAAGACGCCTTCGTATGCGTATCCCACGGTGGTCGCATCGAAGATTTCGTCGCGGATCTGCTTGTGGAACACGGCCGCCGCGATCATCCCGTCGAGCCGGCGCGGCAGGCTCCACTCCACGCTGAGGTCGAGGTTGTCGGACGTGCGCGGTGCAATCTGCGGGTTGCCGAGGTTCACCCGGACGCCCGCCGCATCGGGATCGCCCGGCGCGCTCGCGTTCTCGAAGTCGATCGAGGAGCGGGGAGAATAGGATTCGTAGCTCGGTCGACCGATCGTGCGGCTGTACCCGGCGCGCAGTTTCAGTTCCGGCGCGACCGCATAGTTGACGAGCACGGAGGGGAGCAGCCGCAGGTAGCTCGACGATGTGGTGCTGGCGGCCCAGTCGTCGTCGAGCGCGATGGTGCCCTTGGTCCTGATCGCCGTATGCTCGAGGCGTGCCCCGCCCAGCACTTCGACCGGCCCGGTGGCGAAGCGGGCCGTCGCATAGCCCGCGACGATCGCTTCGCGGTGGGTGAAATCGTCCTGATGGTCGTCCTCCGGTCCGTCGGTGACGATGATGCTCGACTGGTTCTCGTCGAACAGCTGCCACGCGCGCACAGGGTCGATGGCGATGAGCCTGAGCCCGTTGGCGTTGAACGGCAACGCCGCGCTCGTCACGTACCCTGCCTGCGCGAGCGTAAGCCCGAGGTCGGTCGTCCCGTAGGCGAGGCTCTGGTACGAATACGAATAGTCCGTCTGCGTCCACGCCGCGCCGCCGGCGAATCCGAGCCCTTCGTCGCCGTCCCCGGAATTGTGCTGCCAGTCCGCGCGGAGCGTCGCGACTTCGGCAGTGGCCCGGCGACTGCGGTGCCGCCAGTAGTCTCCTGAGTAGAGCGAGAGGTCGTAATAGGCGGCCGCGGGAATGTTGAAGCTGAACTGCAGCTTCGACGTATCGTAGTCGAAGCCCAGTGCGGGATTGCCGACGACCGCCCCGGTCGCGTCCTGCCCGGCGGTGAACTTCACCATCTCGTATTTTTCATGCATCGTCGCGCGGGAGAGCGCGCCGCGCAGCGAAACCCGGTCGCGGGCGCCGGGATGCCAGTCGGCGTCGAACTGGGCGAGCTGCGTCTCGCTGCGGGTGGTGCCGCCACGGTAGCCGACCTGGACCGAGGCGGAACCGAAGCGGCCGGATGTCGGCGTCTGGTCGAGCACGTCGGCGCCTTCGGGGTCGATGATGTTCTCGTTGCGGGTATATCCATCGCGGAACACGTAGTCCGCAGCCAGGGCCGAGAGCCGCAGGTCGCCGAGGTCCGCTTCGGCGCGGACGGTGGCGCCGGTGTGGCGGCGATCACTGCCGTTGTACCAGTACTTGTCCTGCCGGGGCACCGCGATGCCGTTGCCCACCGATCCGTCCTGCGCCTCGCTGCCGTCGTCCTCGAAGAAGCTGAGGAAATTGCTGTCGCCGGTCGCATGGACGTCGCTATTGTTTTCAAGATGCTGGTAGTTGGCGGAAACGACGAGCCCGAACTGTCCGTTGGACCCGAACGTCCGGCTCGTCGTCATCGAGGCATGGAGCCCGACGGGCGCCTGCTTCTGCACTTGCCCATGCTGGCTCGGGCGCGCCACTCCGCCCTCGACCGAAAGGAACGGTCGTCCGCCGTTGTCGAACGCGCTGCGCGTCTGCAGGTCGATGGCCGCGCCGATCGCGTTGGGATCGGCATCGGGCGTGAATGTCTTCACCACCAGCAGGCGGCTGACCAGCGAAGTCGGCAGGATGTCCAGCCGCACGCCCCGGCTCGCACTGTTGGACGCCGCATCGGGGATGCCCGTCGAGGCGATCGGCAGGCCGTTGATCGTGACGTTGTTGTACGCCTGCGTCAGTCCCCGCACGACGGGCGCGATCGGGACGTCGCGCGGGTGCTCGTTGTCCGCGATCGGCACGACGGAGACGCCGGGTATGCGGCGCATGGCATCGACCACCGTGTTGTCCGGCAGGCGCCGCGCCTCGTCGCTCGACACGGCATCGACGATGTTGCGCGCCCGTCGCTTCACCGCGAGCGCCCGCTGGTCGGCGATGCGCTGGCCGATGACGACGATCGGCACCTGCGCCTCCACCGTCGCAGGGGCAGCGATGGGCGCCGCCGCGGCGCGGGGGCGGGCGCCCCGGTCGGGACGGCGCGACCGGGGCTCCCGCGCTGCGGCGATGAGGATGACTTCACCGCGCCGCTGGAAGGCGAGGCCGGTGCCCTGAAGCAGCGCCTCCATCGCCTTGTCGGGCGACATGCTGCCCTGCACCCCCGCGGTGCGACGGCCGCGCAGTACGGCAGGGTCGGCGATCACCTGCATGCCCGTGACTTGCGAAAACGCGGTGAGCGCCGACGAGAGCGATCCCGGGGCGATCGAAAACGCGGGCATCCGGGCAGCGGCCTGGACGGGCACCGGGGCTGCGGCGCCGATCATCACCAGCGCCGCGAGATGGCTGGAGGCCTTCATGCCCGGGCTATCCCGCCGCGACCCGTCCGTCACCTCGAGCGGCATTCCGGGCGATCACGCCCGTCTTCCTTCCAGGCGCAGGGTCTGTGGCATCACCGCCTTGCGAGGGTGAGAGCCTGGTCGGTCCGCCGGACCTTGAAACCGTAGAGCACGCCGAGATTGTCGAGCACCACCGCCGGGTCCGACAGGCGGAAACGGCCGGCCACCCGCTTGTCCAGCAGGAACTGGTCCTCGACGACGATCTTCAGGCTTGTCCAGCGCTGGAGCCGTGGCACGAGCTGTCCGATCGGCATGTCGGACACCTGGAGCCAGCCGCCGCGCCAGTCGTTCCCCGCAGCGCCGGCAAGCGTGCTCGGAGCGGCGACCCGCCCATCGACGAGCTGCGAACGATGGGCCGCCCGCACCAGCACGGGCGAGGATGCGTCGCCGCTCTTCTCGAAGCGCACGAGCCCGCGATCTACCGCGAGATCGACGCGGTCGTCGTTGAGCGCGAGGTCGAACCGCGTGCCCAGGACGGTGACCTGTCCCGATCCCGCCGCGACGGTGAAGGGCCGGGCCTCGTCGTGACGCACGTCGAACAGCGCTTCCCCCGCCTTGAGCGCGATCTCCCTGCGGTGCTCGTCGATACGGGCACTGATGCGGGTGGCGCCGTTCATCGTCACCGTGGTTCCGTCCGCGAGCGTCACGTCGCGCACTTCGCCCGCCGCCGTCGCGTAAGTCTGCGCGGGCGTCAGGCCGGAACGCAGCTGCGGCCACGAAAACGCCACGACCGCAAGGCAGGCCGCCGCCGCGAGAGCACCGATGGCGAACCGGCGATCGGGCCTTGTCGCGGCACGCGCGCGTTCCCGCTGCTCGTACAGCCGCATTCCATCGACCACGGCATCGTCCATGCAGGTCGCCAGCAGGGCGTCGAATTTCGCGCGTCGGCCGGGAGCGCCGGCGAGCCACTGCGCGAATGCGTTCGCATCGACCACGCCGCCCATGTGCCGGGCAACCCACAGCGCGGCGTCTTCGTCTTCCTGGTCCTGCAAGTATCCGGTCGTCGTCATTGGGCCGGGGATCCTTCCAGCGCGGCCATCCCCTTGTGCAGGGCGAGCACCGCCCGCGCCACATGGGTATCGACGGCCGCCGGGCTGATGCCCAGGGCCGCGCCCGCTTCCTTCGCGGACATACCGTGCAGGCGGCGCATGGTAAATGCCTCCCGCCGCTGGTCGGGCAGCTGCGCGAGGATCGCGAAGACCTGCTCCATGCGCTCGCGATGGAGGAGGACCTGCTCCTGCGAGGGTTCGTCGGCGGGCGCGTCCATGCCCTCGGGCATCGCGTCTTCGGCGCGCCGCTTGCGGAACCGGCCGTGGTCGATGATCAGGTTGCGCGCGATCGTCCGCAGCATACCGCCCATGTTGGCCACGGTATCGGTGCGGTATTGCGCAAGCCGCACGAAGCTGTCCTGGACCACGTCCTCGCTCGCGACATGATCGCCGAGGTGCCTGTACGCGAAACGATAGACGTCCCGGCGAAACAGGCGATAGACGGACTCATCGAAGTTCAAGACGTGGCTCCCCGGCTTCGGCGCCGCCAGTATATCCGCGTCGTGACAGCTTGATGGCGAAGCGGCCGCCGGGCCAGGGGAGCCTAGGTCATGCCACGTCGATCACGAGGAGAACGCGGGAGCGGGCCGCATAGGCAATCGGCGGCGACCGGTGGAGGATCGCCGGCGCGTCGGTCCACAAGCGGCCCTTGAACAGCCCGACGTCGCCCGCTCGAAGCTGGTTGACCTGAGGATCTGCGCCGCCGTTCGCCTCGATCCACTGCGTTCCGGGTTCGGTGAGCGGCATCAAGAGGCGGGCCGTGACGTTGTCCATGTGGAATTTGCGGCAGGCATCGGTCTCGATGACTTCAAGACGGATGCGGACCGCCTCGCCCGCCACGATCCGCGCGAAGCGGCGGGCGAGGGCGACGAGCTCCATCGCCAGGGCGGCAGCGGACCGTCCGTCCGGGTAACCCGCATTCCGGAGCGCGGCGGCGACGGCGACGGGCAGGTCGGCAACCGGAAGCGTTTCCTGCACGTCGTCGATCTGGTGGAGGTCGAGGCTGTCGATCCAGCCGAAGTCCGGGGAAAGTCGCCGCCGCCACAGCGCAAGATGGACGTGCCCGTCATGGATGCGCTCCAGCACGGCGGGGTCGTCGGCGGCGATCCAGGCGAGACCGGTGCGTTCGAGCGTCGGCAGGGTCACGGCGCTATCTCCGGCTCTACCCGATCCCACGCAGGCAAGGGATTGCGCGTGGTTTGGAGGTCGGCGTCGATGTTCACTTCCGACGGGATGGTGAGCGGTGGCTTTCCGGCGATGGGGGTCGGGATGGGAAGGGACAATGACATGGTGCCTCTTGCATTTGACGAGATGATATATCATTACTTTGGAGAATGCTGCATTGGAAGGGCTATGTTGAAAATCGAATCCGGCCCCGTCGTGGGCGACTGGCTCGACGGAGCCGCCACTTGCGCCTCGGCGGCGTGTCTGGTGCACTGCCTGCTGC
The DNA here is from genome assembly GCA_035511275.1 of Novosphingobium sp. Classification (GTDB taxonomy): domain Bacteria; phylum Pseudomonadota; class Alphaproteobacteria; order Sphingomonadales; family Sphingomonadaceae; genus Novosphingobium. The sequence goes on along the minus strand of DATKFS010000365.1, from coordinate 25,726 downwards.
TGCCTTTGATCCTGGCGGCGTTGCCCGCGCTGGCCGGAAGCATCGACCCGGGCGAGCGCTTCCACGCACTGATCCTGCTCTTCGCCATACCTACGAGTGCCCTTGCGCTGCTCCCGGGCTGGCACCGCAGTGGCGCTGCGGGACCGGTGCTATGCGGCGCCGCTGGAGTGGCGCTGCTGGCGAGCGGCGTCGCCATTTTCGAGCGGCCTTTGCTCGAGACGACGGCGAGCGTTGCGGGTAGCCTGCTGCTTGCCGGGGCGCATGTCGCCAACTGGCGGATGCGCCGGATACGTTGCGCCGCGAAGATCGATTGCAAGGATGGAGGTGAGTGTTCATGCTGAGTGTGCGTTTTCTCGCTCGGGCCGTCGCGCTGGTTTCGCTGGGGGCTGTGGCCGGCTCGATCGTCGCGGCGGAGGAGAGGGCGGTGCCTTCGGGGTATCTGGCCCCCGATGCGTTCGATCTCCTGGCCGTCCTGCCGCCCGCCCCCATGCCCGACGATCCGCGCGGGCAGGCCGATCGCGCCATCTTCCGCAAGACGCGGGCGCTGCAGGGAACCCCGCGCTGGGACATGGCCACGAGCGACGTCGAGAGCGGCCCGGCCGACATGATGCGCGACTTCAGCTGCGCGGTGGGCGTCAGCCTGACGCCCGCGAACGCACCGCGCACGGCGGCGCTGATCCGCCGCGCGGGGAGCGACACCGGGCGCGGGACCGGCCGGGCCAAGACCTTCTTCAAGCGCCAGCGTCCGTTCCTGATCGACGACGGCGTGATCTGCCAGCCTCGCGAAGAGGTGGCGGACAGCTACGACTATCCCTCAGGCCACACCACGGCGGGCTGGACCTGGGCGATGCTGCTGGCGCGCCTCGCCCCCGACCGTGCGACGCAAGTCCTCGCGCGCGGGCGGGCCTATGGCGAGAGCCGGATCGTCTGCGGTGTCCACAATGCCAGCGCCGTCGAGGCGGGGCGCCTCTCGGCGACCGCGACGCTGACGGCCATGGAGGACGTTCCCGCATTCCGGGGCGATCTTGCCGCCGCGCGAAAGGAAATGGACGGGCTGCGAGCCGATGCCGCCGTGCCGCGCCCCGATGCGGCGCAATGCGGGCGGGAGGCGCGGCTCGTCGCCATGCCCGTCCTGTAGCGCGGGGAGCGGCAGGGCGAGCGCGCCACATCCCGTGCTCGCCCTGCCGGCATTTCCGGCAGCGGCCGAGGCTTTCGATCACGAGCTGGCTGGGTGCGAATCCGGCATCCTCGAAGCCGTAGTCACGGGCATCGGCCTGGCGGGAGCCGATGCGCAAGGTACTGCTGCGTTGTGGTGCCCAAGGCAATCCGGCACGTCGCGCGTCCCCTCGACCGCATCAACCTCGGCAGCGGACTTGCAAATCGCATTTGCGCAACGAGTCGTTGCTTTAATCCCGCATGGCGAATATGTTCGAAAAAACGCCCGAAGAATCGGAGCGATAAAAAGGAGAGGGATCGGTCATGAGGATGACTTCAGGCTAATCGCCAGCATCGACTGCCTTAATGAACAGCCGGACTGCGTCGGATATCGCCCGTCGCGGGAAAAATGGACCTGCGTCGTTTTTCAGGTCGGTGGTCTATTCTCATTATTGGAGATTTGTCCGGAGGCAATGCTTTTCGGGAGCGATAGTGCTTTGCCTGAAAAAGAATAACAACAGGGGAGGAATACTTTGAGGACCATCATGTGCATTCTGCTGTGCTCGGCGGGCACGGGAGCGCTTGCGGTGCCGGCCGTCGCCCAGCAGGCCGAGCAGGCGACGGCGATGTCGGAGGGGGCCAGCGTCATCATCGTCCAGGCCCGCCGCCGCGACGAGGACGTGCAGGACGTGCCCGCCGTGATCGACACGGTCACATCGGAGGAAGTCGCCAAGCTCAACCTGCGGGACTTCAAGGAAGTGCAGACGCTGGTCCCAGGCCTGCAACTCGCGACCGAGACGAACGGCGTCGGCGGCAGCGCGAAGCTGCGCGGCGTCAACTTCGACATCAACGCCAGCGGCTTCAATTCGACCGTCGAATTCTACATGAACGATGCGCCGATCACCGCGGGCATCGTGCTGCAGCAGATGTTCGACATCGGGCAGATCGAGGTCCTGCGCGGGCCGCAGGGCACCTTGCGGGGACGTGCCTCGCCGTCAGGCTCGATCACCGTCACTTCCCGCAAGCCCGACCTCTACGGCTGGGGCGGCGCGCTCGACATGACGGCGAACGACATCGGGACGATCAACTTCAAGGGCGCGCTCAACCTGCCCGTCATCGAAGGCATCGCGGCGATCCGCATCGCGGGCGTCTGGGATGAAAACGAGGTCGACCGCGTCCGCCCGGTCACCACCGGGCGCGATCCGTTCGAGCGCACGCGCGCCGGGCGGGTCAGCGCCCTGCTTCAGCCCACCGACTGGCTGAACTTCGAAGGCGTGTACCAGCACATGGAGCGCAACGCCGTCGCCTGGGACCAGGTCGCCTCGTTCAGCGAGGTCAATCCCGCCGCGCCGGCCAGCCCGGTCTACATCGCGACGAAGGACCGGCGGTCCAACCAGACGCTGCCGCGCACCAACCACCAGGTCTACGACATCTACAACTGGCGGGCGCAGGCCAGCCAGTGGGGGCAAGTGCTGACCTACCAGGGGCAGCACTACGACCAGACAGTCCTGTCGCGCACCAGCCAGGACCCGGGCAACCTGTTCCCGGGCGAGGACATCCGGCAGGTCACGGATTCGCACGCGAAATCGACCTCGCATGAAATCCGCCTGCAGAACGAGGAGCGCCTGTTCGGCGCGGTCGACTATGTCGTCGGCTTCTTCGACGCGAAGAACGATTCCCCCACGGACCTGACCCGGCCGACGCCGGTCCGGCTGCCGCTGGCGTTCGGCGGCGGGCTCGCCGCCGTGGCCCAGACCCCGATCGCGCGCCGGGGCGGCTCTCACGAGCAGTCGCTGTTCGGCAACCTGACCGTCCACATCGGCGATGCCACCGAGATATCGGCCGGCGCCCGCCATATCGACTACACCTCGGACAACCAGCTCATCGTATCCGGGCAGACGATCGCCAACGACGGGCAGTCCGCCAAGAAATGGATCTACTCGGGATCGATCAAGCACAACTTCACGCCCGAACTTATGGTCTATGCCAGTACCGGCAGTTCGTGGCGACCGGGCCTCAACGTCGTGGGCGATTTCAACATCACGCCCTCCGCGCTTGAAAAGAGCTTCCTCAACCTGCCCGCGGAAACCTCGAAGTCCTACGAAATCGGCCTCAAGAGCACCTTCCTCGACGGAAGACTGCACTTCAACGTCACCGGCTACCACCAGAAGTTCGAGAACTACCCCTTCCGCGTGCCGGGTAGCGGCGTCTACTACGTCAACCGCGCGGTCGATCGCAACGCCTCGGGCCAGGTCATCGGCACGCACCAGGAGGTGGCCCAGTTCAACTTCGTCGGCGCCGTCCCGGTCGAAGTGAACGGCGTTGAGGGCGACCTGTCGTTCGAAGCATCGGAACGCTGGAGCGTGGGCCTCGTCGCGAGCTACTCGCTCGGCAAGGTCAAGGACGGGACGATCCCGTGCAACGATCTCGATGGCGACGGCATCCCCGACGTCGTGACCTCGGCGCCTTCGCTGGCACAGTTGCAGGCGGCGGTCGGGGCGGACAATCTCGCCGCCTGCCAGACCTCGCAGCGATCCGCCTTCCAGCCGCCGTTCTCGGCGACGCTGCAGAGCGAGTACCGCGTGCCGATCTCGGACCGGACGGATGCCTACCTGCGCGGACTGGTGTCGTACAACGGCAAGTCGCAGACCGATCCGACCAACATCTACGACGATGTCGGTGCCTATTCGCTCGTCAATCTCTACGCCGGCATCCGCGCGCCGGACGGGGCGTGGGAAGTCTCGCTGTTCGCCAAGAACCTGTTCGAAACGGAAAAGGCGCTCACCCGCACCACGCCGCTGAGCACGAGCTACCAGCAGCTCGGCTTCGGTGGTTTCGGACCTGCCGGACCGATCCTGACCGGGCCCACGGCGGCGACCTATACCAGCACGTACACCGGCGTGACGATGACCCCTCCGCGCGAGTTCGGCATCAACGTCCGCTACGCATTCGGTTCCAGATAGGCGCGCCTGACGCGTCACTCCGGGCCTGGGGGTGGGCAGGGCAACCTTCCCACCCCACCTTTTCGCCGCTTAGCGTATGGCGTAGCGTTCCTCGCTCCCGCTTACATCGGCGAGCATTCGCGCGAACAGGCGGACCTCTTCCACCGAGTAACCGGCGAGATTGGCGCGGATGATATGGTCCAGTTCGCTGCTGACTTCGCTGCACGCCCGCTGCCCCTCGGCCGTGAGGCTCAGTTCGCTGCGGCGGCGATCGGTCTTTCCCGGCGCGGATTCGATAAGGCCGGCGGCGTTGAGCCGGTTCAGCTCCGCCGTCACGAGGCTGCGGCCGATCCGCAGCAGCGACGCGAGTTCGAGGGGGAAGGTGATGCCGCTCTTGATCGCGCTGAGGATGTAGCAGCCGCGCGGACCCAGGTCGTAGCGGCGGGTCACGTCCTGCGTGGCATCGTCGATCGGCCTGCCGGCGAACACCAGCCCTTCGATGATCAACGCGATGTCGGGCCATCCGACGCCGCCGCCCGCATCGGCGTCGTTCGCCTCCCGGCGTGAGAATGCGCGTCTGAGTAGTTCTTCGCGTGGCGTGCTCGTCACAAACCGAAACCCTTGCTGGCCGACCAGGCCAACAAGGTAGCAAGCGCGGCGGCGATCACAAAGGCGACCGGGCCGGCGGGCCGCATCTCGCCCGATTTCGCGTCGATTTCCGGGTCCCGGCCGGTCAGCATCGGCGCGATCAGGTTGCGCCTGCGGACGAGGAGATAATAGCCGATCGCCAGCATATGCAGTGCGATCAGGGTCAACAGGACGTTGAAGCTTGCACCGTGGACCTTTGCCGCCAGTCTTCCCTGCTCGAAGCTGACGAGGAAGGAGAGGGGCCCGGATTCCAGCCCGTCCACGTCGGTTGCGACGAGCCCGGTGCCGATCTGGACCGACAATGCGAGCAACATGGCGATGACACTGCAGGCACCTAGAGGGTTGTGGCCCGGACGTGGCCCGTGGCGTCCCCGGATGTAGCGAAGGACTTGCGCGGGCGAGACGAAAAGTGCGCCCAGCCGTGCCGTACTCGCACCCAGGAAGCCCCAGGCCAGACGGAAGGCGAGCAGCCCGAGCAGGGCGAGGCCGGAGCGGTAGTGCCACGCCATCTCCCGGTTTTCGGCGCTCCACCACGAGACCGCGAAGAGCAGGACGAGCAGCCAGTGGAACAGCCGGGTGGGGAGGTCCCAGACGCGGGCGCCGGGCTTCACCTGGCGGGCTTCGCTGCGAACGAGTTGCACAGGCCACTCGCGGCGACGGGGCCGCCCGAGAGCATCTGGCAGGTGCCGCATCCGGCGGCGGTTCCCGTGAAGAACGCGCAGAGGCCGCATCGGCGGGCCGGGTCCTTCGAGGCATCGACGTAGCCGAGCGCGCGGCGGCGGCTCTTCTGCGTGAAGGGCAGCTTCACCGGGTCGTAGCAGGTGACCGCCGCCTCCTGCGCCACTGCGTCGAAGCGCGGCATTCCCGCCGAGGCGACGGCGGCGATGCCCAGGGCCTGGCGGACGAAGTGCCTGCGCGTCACCGTCACTTGCGCGGCTCCGCTCTCGCGCCGCCGCGCTGGATCACTTCGAGGGCATAGCCTTCCGGATCGTCGAGCAGCAGCACGCGGTAGCCCCCTGCGGCTTCCCGCAAGGGCTGGTGCGCGATGCCCGCCGCATCGAGGCGCCGGACGAGACCGTCCATGTCCTCCACCCGCAGGACGATCCTGTCGAACCCGTTCCCGTGCGAAAGGTGCTTTGCGGCATCGGGCGCGGAATCGTGGACGATGATGAGCCCCGCCTCGTCCGGGTCCGCCGAGAAGCGCAGCATGTATTCGCGGCGCGTGCCGTGATCGAGCGTCATGGCGACCCTGAGCCCGAACGCCGTCTCATAGAAGGCGAGCTGCCTGTCGACCGCGACGGAATTGAGCACCGTCCCGACCAGCCGTGCCGCCGGGGGCGGCGACGCTTCGCCCGCGTCTGCCGCCATCGCCGCGAGCAGCAGCGTGGCCGGCGCGGCGAGCGTGGCAAGCGCCAGCTTCATGCGACCAGCTCGCCGATGGACTTGCCCGTTTCCATCCCCCCGGCGCCCCACTTGTCGAGCGGGACGCCCATGACCTGCTGGAGCGTCAGGCCGACCCGGCTGACCGGAGTACCCATGCCGTCGACGTAGATGCCGGTCTTCAATCGACCGCCCGCGCTGCCGGCCGTCATCATCGGGATGTTGTCGATCGTGTGGAATTTCGCGAACTCGGTTTCCGAATGCGCGAATACCAGGGTGTTGTCGAGCAGCGTGCGCGGCCCTTCCTGCACCTTGTCGAGCGCGGCGACGAAATAGGTCCACGCCTCGAAGATGCGGTTGAGGAAGTAGGTCGCCTCGGGCTGGTATCCCAGCCGGTTGTCGAGCGCTTCCTCGTGCGTCAACTGGTGGTGGGTGATCGTGCTACCGATCCGGGTGAGCGAGGAGGCGCCGTTGTTGAACATCATGTTGAACACGCGCGTCTGGTCGCAGGCCAGCGCCATGACCAGCAGGTCGGTCATCAGCGCGTGGTTGGTGACGACGTTCTCGATCTCGGCGTTCACCGCGCGGTCCTGCACCGGCTTGGGCACCAGGCAGGCCTGGAGGGGCTCGGGCTTCGTCAGTTCCACTTCAAGCTGGTTCTCGAGCTGGCGCACGGAGGTGAAGTACTGGTCGAGCTTCTGCCGGTCGGCCGCACCCACCGCGCCGGACAGGGCCTGGCGCTGCTCCGTCACTGCCGAAAGCACGCTGCGGCGGGCCATGACTTCGGGGTCGGGCGTGAAGGTGGCGCCGTTGGGGTCCTTGAAGCCGGTTCCGAACAGCCGCTGGTAAAGGCCGGACGCCGAACCCTCGGAAGGGTTGAGGTTGCCGCCGCCCCGGCCGCTGAGCGAATTGCGCGGATCGCCGGAAGCAGAGGTTTCGAGGCTGCGGAACCGGGTGCGCGTGCCGATCCTGTCGCCGATGGTGACGTCGAAGCTCTCTCCGGGAAGCCCGCCCTCCGCCGTCAGCGCGCGGCCGGTGCGGATCGCCGGGCCGCCCGAGGAGTGGGGAAGGTTCGGCGCGCCATCGAGCATGACGTTGAAATTGCCCAGGACGTTGATCTTGTGCGCATGGGCCTTGATGACTTCCAGTTCGGGCTTGAGATCGTATCCCGGCCCGGCGTTGTCGGGGAAGAACCGCGTCGGGTTGACGCCAAGGCCCCAGAACCAGGTGCCGAAGCGCACCGGGACCGGCGCGCCGGTCGCCGCCATCGCCTCGCCGTTGCCGTCGAGGAAGATGTCGAGCAGGGGGACGCCGACGGTGATGGCGGCGCCATTGAACATACCCTTGAGCGCGGTGCGGCGGGACAGGTCGAATGCCATGGGTCTCTCCTTGCGTTAGCGCCGCGTCGCCACGATCGTGGCACCGGCCTTCAGGTCTTCTCGGGGCAGTTCGTAGGACTGGGGCAGCGTCGCGATCGTCGCGACGAGCTTGCGCAGGCGGTAGCCGTCGGCGGCGAAGCGGCGTTCCAGCTGCTCGACCAGTTCGCCGTCCTCGCTGGGCCGGCCGGTGGTATATTCCAGCACGCGCGAGGTGACGCACATGGTCGCGTCCTGGCTTCCGGCGATCGCCTTGCCGACGCCGTCGGCGCCCTCGAACGCCACATCGTCGAACGAGCCGCCGACGTCGATCGGGGCGGCGTTCTCCAGCTTCCGGAAGGCGCCGATGCCGTCGAACCGTTCGAGCGGCAGCCCGATCGGGTCGGTGATCTTGTGGCAGCCCGCGCAGACCGGGTCGGTGGTATGCGCGTCGAGGCGGATGCGGGCGGTGGGCATCGCCTTGTTGCCGGTGTCCTGCACCGCCGTGAAGTTCACGTTGCCGGGCGGATTGGGGACGGGCTGGCACAGCAGCAGCTCCCGGATCGCACGGCCGCGCAAGGTGGGCGAGCTGCGGCCCGAGTGGGAGTACATCGCCAGGAACCCGGCCAGCCCCAGCAGCCCCGAACGATCGGAATCGGCCGAGAACTCGTAGGGCACCCAGCCTTGCGACTTGCCGACCGGCACTTTGTAGAGCGCGCCGAGCGGGCGGTTCATCCAGGTCTTGCGGGTAGTGAACAGCTCGCGATAGTCGCCGTCGCCATCGAGAAGCTGCGTCGAGATCGTGCGCAGCATCTGTTCGGGCAGGGCCTGGAGGACGCCCTGGTTGAAGTAGGGGTAGATGACCGGGTCCTTGGCCAGCTCGTCGAACTTCTCGAACAACAGCATGTCCGAGAAGAACGCCCTCAGCCCCTGCTCGAAGCGGGGCGAGGCGACCATCCTGCCGACGATCGCCTCAAGCTGGACCTGGTCGGTCAGCCTGCCGCTCGCCGCGGCATCGAGCAGGGCCGTGCCGGGCGTCGAATTCCAGAGCATGAAGCTCAGGCGCGCGGCCCGCGAAGTCCCGTCGAGGCGCAGGGCGCCGGGCTTGCCGGGGTCGGGCTCCGCCGTTTCCACGACGTAGAGGAACCACGGCGACACCAGCATCGCGCCGAGCGCCAGCTCGAGGCCCTTGGTGAACGACTTCGTCGTCCCCGTGCCCTCGCCCGCGACGCGGACGTAGAGCGCCTGTTCCTGTTCGGTCAGCGGGCGCCGGAACAGCAGCCGGCCAAGGGGGGCGAGGGTCCGGCGCGCGCAGTCGGCGTCCACGACTGCCGGATCGGCGGGGGTGCAGGCCATGAACTGGCTGCGGCGGCTCGCGTCGAAGACCTGGCGGGCTATGTCGCGGGCCATGGTGTCGAGCTGCTCCAGACCCGAGGGCGAGATCGCCGCGCTGCGCGCGCCGCTGGCGATCAGCTGGTGCGCGGGCCGCACGATCGGCTCGAACCGCCCGGCGATGCGGATATCACCGCCGAAGATGTCGGCGATCGTGTTGCGGTACTGCGCCTCGGTCAGTCGCCGCATCCCCACGACGTGCGGGCCTTGCAGCAGGGCCTGCGCCCGGTCGGTCTCGGCATGGGCGGAGAAGGACGGGCGGGCGGTGTCCGATAGCCAGGCGGCACCGGCAAGAGTGGCGGCGGCGATGCCCAGCGGCATCATCCGGAAAAGGCTCATCGCGCATGGCTCCCGTCAGCGGGGGAAGGAACGTCGTTGACGAAGGCGGGCACGGCGCGGATGTCCATGGCGCTGGACACGCCGCTGCATGTGCCGGTGCGGGGATCGCGGATGCCGTCCGCGTACTTGCGCAAGGTGGCGAGCGTGCCCGCGCAGTCGATCCCGGCGGCCAGCGCCGCGCCCGCGCCGCCGATGGACGGGCTCTGGATCACGTCGAAGACGGGGCGGTAGCCGCCCACCAGCCCGCGCACCGACCCGTCCGACTGGAAGGCGAGCCGCAGCTTCGCGCCGCGCAGGTCGTAGGCCGTGCGCGCCCCGCGAATGTCGCGCGCGCCGCCCTGGCCCCAGGTCTGGGTGAGCTTGATGTCCTGCGCGGCGGTGGTCAGCACGCCGTCGTCGATGCGCCCGCGCAGGACGTTGCGGTGGCGCGGGGGCTTGTCCGAGATGGTGAAGCTGTAGTCGGGCAGGAAGTTGCCGTGGCTGTCCACCTGCGGGCGATCGGGCGTGTTGCCGTAGATCACCTCAACCTCGTCGTCGTGCCGGAGACTGTCGACGCCGCGCAGGAGGATGACCTGGGTCCATTCGCCGGAGGCATGGAACTGGCGCGTGCCGGTCAGCTGGTCCCCGCCGATGCCGTCCTTGCCGCGCCATTCGAGCGTGCAGCCCATGACGCGGTACTCCTGGTTGTCGATCCCGGTGCGGCCGTCGGGCGCGGTGAACTCCTCGTGGCTGCAGCTTTCCCCCGGCGTGTCGCCGTTGAGGTCGAGCCCGCGCGCATGGCTGCTCTGCACCGTCTGCAGCAGCGGACGATCGAACCGGTCCGGCTGGGAGCAAATGTTGGTGCCGTCCGCGCCGAACACGGTCGCCTGCCAGAGTTTCGTCAGCTCGGGCTCGTTCTCCTTGCGCTCGAGCCGCGTCCGCTCGTCCGGCGGCAGGCTTTGCAGGTAGGCTTCGCGGATCTTGGGCGTGGTGCCGGTGGGGCAGGCGTCGCTGCCCTGGATCACCGGCGGCACGAAGTCCTGCACGACGAAGCCCATGACGCCGTCGGCGGGCGGGTCGGGCAGCGTGTTCGACACTGCATCGGCTTCGACCGGCCCCTGCACGGCGACGACTTCGATCAGCCCGACCGCCGTCAGGACGAGGAGGGCGCCTGCGTGGAACAGCGGCGTGCGCCTGGATTTCGACATGATGTTTTCCCGAATGGTCATGGCCGCAGGATCCGGGCGCCGCGCGGGACGGCGTGGGGGTCGGCCTCGGTGCTGACGAAGATGCGCCTGCCCTTGATGGTCCAGGCGGGGCGATCGCCGTCCAGCGTCACTTTCCAGTCCTTCAACCCGCTGCCCGCCATCGGCGCCGTCAGCGGCTGCCAGGTGCAGGCGGCGTCGCACTTGCCGGTGAAGAGGACGCGGCCTTCCTTGTCGGTCAGCGCATAGGCATCGTCGAAGAAGGCCGTGGCGACGGTGTCCGGGGCGTCGATGGCCGGAGGATGCGGCACGAACTTGAGCGTGTTCCACGTCATGTCGCCCGCCCCGTCCTTTGCGGGCGAGGTGCCGCGCCGGGTGAAGACGAGGTGCCAGCCCTTGTAGACCCATTGTGGGCCCTGCGCGCCGTCGATCACCGTCCAGTCCGGCGCCTTGCGCGGGTCGATCGTGTCCGCCGCGCCCTCCGCCTTCTCGAAGCCTGCCGGATAGCGGATGTTCGGCGTGGCGCCGGCCGGTGCGAGGAGCGGCGCCCAGTCCCGGGCGCATTCCTCCGCGCAGTATCTGGCGGGATCGGGCGCCCAGCGCAGGACCGTGCGCATGTCCATGCCGTAGAGCACGTGCCCGCGCGCATCGGCGTAGACCCGGCCGTCGCCTGCCTTCTGCACGCGAACACCCGGAGGCAGGGCGCTGCCGTCGGCGGGGGCGATCGGGAAGTCCGCCGGCTGCGCGAGGGCCGGTGCCGCCGTGAACAGCGTCAGCAGCGCGACGATGGCATGGGCTGCATATCCGCCCATCTCAGCTGTCCGGCGCGCGGAAGCTGTCGTGGCAGCCCTTGCACGTCGCGCCGAGCTTCTGGGCGCCGACGCGGATCGCGGCGACGTCCTTGCCCGCGACCGCGCGCTGGAAATCGTCGGCGGCCCGCGCGAAGGCGTCCTGCGCCACCTTGAACTTCGCGGGCTGCGTCCAGATTTCCGCCTTGGCTCGCGTCTTCGCGCCTGCCTGCGGCCCGGAACCCGCCGGGAACCATTCGTACTGCCCGCGCGAGGCGTTGCGGATCTGCCGGGCCGATTGCGCGATCAGGACGGTCTGCACCTCGCCGCCGCGAAGCCCGTCGTTCACCGCCTTGAAGGCCGAGCCCAGCTCGCGATAGTTGGCGATGCGCGAGCGGATCGTGTCCGCCGGGGCCGCCAGCAGCGGCGTCGCCGCCGCCATCATGGCCAGAGCCGTCATGCCAGTCCGCCATGGGGCCTTCATCGCATTCTCCCGTGTCTCGTTTGTTATGAGCCGGAATATTGATTCAAAAATTGAACTAGTCAATCATACGAATCGTATATTTTAGCGAGGCACGTCCTTGCTTCGGAAATGTCGCTCCAGAGGCACGCGAGGCGAGTGTCCAGCGGCTGATCGACACACCGGCGCCGCGCTTCGAATTCGAAACGCCCCCCTTCGGCCCCCACCTCAGCCGGTCATTCATTGCGGGTGCACGTTTTCGCCCCTAGATCACGCGGGATTGATCTTCGCCGCTCGGCGGTCGAAGCCGGGGGACGACGAAATGCCAGATTCCGAGCCGACCAAAGAAGCCAGGGCCGAAGCCCGCGCAGACGCGCGCTCGGCGGAGGAAGCGGCGGTGCGGCGGCGATGGGTGACGCTGGGCGAAGTGCTCGCGGTCGCCGCGGTCGCCATTTCCGGGCTCACCTTGTGGAACAACTGGAGCGAGCGCAGCGCGACCGAGGCGACCAAGACCGGCGAGGCGCTGAAGGCCTCGAAGCGTGCGGCGACCCTCGTGCTCGTCACCACCAGCGTGGACGAGGAGCGGCTGACGCTGAAGCCGGCTTCGGCCGAACAGTCCGTCCAGAGCCAGACGATAGCGTTCCCGACCGCGCTCGACCTCGCGCCCGTGGAGACGACCGGAGAGCCGCGGATCGAGGCGGCATGGTTCGAGCGCGGACTGAAGAAGGCCCGGGACGCGGCGAAGCTGCCAGACGACAGTCGCGGCGACGAGCAGTTGCCGGTCCTGGTCACCACGCGCTTCCTCGTCGATGGCCAGCCCCACGAAGACGTCGCCCTCTACGACATCGGCTACAGCATTTCGGGCCGATGGCTGGCGGGCCACAGCGTTGCCCTGCGGGGCGTATCGCTGGTTTCGCGCGTAAAGGAGACCGGCGCCCGCGCCAGGCTCGATGCCCGCTGGAACACGCTGTTCGCCAAGCCGCCGGGGTCCTGACCATCGCGACATCTGGTGATTGACTCATGCTCTCCACGCTTTAAAAATACGATGCGTATTTTAATGGTGAGGAGCAGCCGCGAATGTGGGCACATTGCAGGATCGACCGGGCGTGACGTTCGCCTTGGACCGACGCACGCGGCGTGACGAGGATTGCCGCGGCACCATCACCGCTGCGGACTTTTTCGCGTCCGAATTGCCTGTCCTGCTGGAGGCGCATGGCGGGATCGCCGCTGCCGCCTGCGAGGCGCTGGCGGCAAGGCCGCTCGGCATCGAGGTGGACGGGCGGGGGTGGACGCTGGCGCTGTCGGAACGGTCGATCGCGCTGTCGGAAGGGATCGCCGCCGATGCGCTGGTGGTGACGCTCACGCCGGAACAGTTCACGGACTGGGCGCAGAACCAGATCACCTTCAACGGCCTCCTCGTCGCGCGCAGCCTTGCGTTTCGCGGTGGCACGCTGGCCGAGGTGTCGGTCTGGGATTCGCTGTGGCTCGCGATTCTGGAAGGCTGGCCGGTGGTCGATCCGCGACTGGAGTTCCGGGGGCTCGACGGTGCTCCGCTGGACCTTGCCCGCGCTTTTGACCCCGACGACGCGCCCGAAGAGATGGCGCACTTCCTTCGCGAAGCCGGCTTCCTGGTGCTGCGCGGATGGATCGATGCGGGTGACGCGGCAGCGATCTCGGCGGAGATGGACCGCGCGGTCGCCGACTATCGCGAGGGTGACGGCAAGTCCTGGTGGGCCGACCTCCGGGACGGCGCGCGCGTCTGCGTGCGTCTGCAGGAATTCGTCGAGCGATCGCCGACGACCGCAGGGATCCTCTCCGGCGCGAGGTGGGAGCGGCTGATCCGCATCCTGGAAGGCGACGACACGCTGGCCCGCAAGCCGGTGGAGGGCCGGATCATCGAGGCGCTGTTCAAGCCCGTGGGCGTAGTCTCCGGCCCTTCCGACCTGTCGTTCCATCGCGACTGCCACCTTGGCCGGCACAGCTACGTCTGCTCGCGCCTGACCGTGGGCATCGCGATCACCGCCGCCGGCGAGGCCAACGGGCAGTTGCGGGTCGTCGCGGGTTCGCACCGTCTGGCGATGCCGGTGGAAACCGCGAAGTCCGAACCCTACCTGCCCATCGTCGCGCTCTCGACCGAGCCGGGCGACATCACCGTCCACCTCTCCTGCACGCTGCACGAGGCGACGAGCCCGGTTTCGGCCGAACGGCGGGTCCTCTACACCGAGATCCCGCTCCAGCCGCAGGGCGGGGTGCTGATCGACACTTCGGTCGGCCATCTGCGCGAGCGGGTGAACGATCTCATCCGCGATTCCGGCGGCTAGCGGAAGCGTCGCAACGTCGCGCCGATGTCATGCATCCCGGTTTGCGGCCGGGCCTGTTTGTGCCATGTGGAAATGGCGGCCTCGGACGCGGCCGCTCCAGCGAGGCGGCGGCAAGGGGGCGCAAGCCGCTGCCGGGCCGCACGGTTCGGGAGGAGGCCCACCGACCCAAGCCGAGTTGACCGACCGATGCCCGCGCCCAAGCCCGAGAGCCCGATGCCCGCCAACAGCCGTCCGACCGGGCGGGGCCGGCCTTCGCAGAAGCAGTCCCAGGCGATCACGGCGGCGATCCTCGATGCGGCGACCACGCTGTTCCTGAAGGAGGGCTACGACGGCACCTCGATGGAGGCCGTGGCCAACGCGGTGCAGATACCCAAGACCACGCTCTACAAACGCTTCCCCGACAAGTCGGAGCTGCTGAAGGCGGTGCTGACCGACCGGGTCGCATCGTGGTCGCAAGTGGCCTCGCAGAACAATTCCAGGCTCACCGGCGACCTTCGCCAGCGCCTGACCCACTACACGACCACCATGCTCCTGTGGACCAGCAAGGCCGAGGTCCGGGCCTTCCGGAAACTGGCGCTCAGCGCGTCGGGACGGTCGAGCGGCGCGCTGACCGACTTCCTCGGATATACCGGCATGGTGGAATTCATCGCCTCGGAAATCCGCGCATATGGGCCGGCATCGGGAATCCACGCCAGGGCGCCCGAGCGGATTGCCGGCGCGATCATGGCAATGGTGTCCGGCTGGGTGAACACCCGGGGCGCGGACACGCACGTCTCCGCCGAGGATGCCCGCGCGCAGGCGGCCTTCATCATCGACGTGCTCACCGACGGACGCGAGGCCTGGTGACCCCGCCCGTCCGGTAGCGGCGGGGTTCGTGTGTCCGGGGTGACCAAAAGGTCCAGACCGGACCGCCCAGCCGGTCGGAACAGAGACGCTGCCGATTTCCATATCAAGTATACTTTAAATGTGGCTGTGGTCTTTGGTAACTGATTGGGCACGGCGGACTCAAGATCGCGTCGGCGATCCCGGGAATGCGCCATGATGCCTGAAAGGCGTGCGGAATAGGCGAGGCAACGCTGGCAAACCTGCCCTCCTGCCTCGCCGACCGCCCTGCGTATCGCGCGGAATGGAATGCGCGTCGCTTGACACCCATTAAAGGATACTGTTTGTATCGAGGAAAGGGGCCTCGGGCTCACGATTCCACGATGCGAATCAAAAACGGGAGAGATGAACGATGGCGCGCTTGCCGTGGGACCTGACCGGTCGGGTCGTAGTCATATCGGGTGGTAACGCGGGCATCGGCCTCGGCTTTGCGAAGGGCATCGCCAAGGCCGGCGGGAACCTCGTGATCTGGGGCCGTCGACAGGCAAAGAACGAGATCGCCGCCGAGGAACTGCGCGGATACGGCGTGAAGGTCCTGCCGCAGGAAGTGGACGTCTCGGACGAGGCGGCGGTCGTCGCGGCGTTCGGGGATGCGGTCCGCGACATGGGACGGGTGGACGGCGCCATCGCCAATGCCGGCCTGATGACGAACCAGGGCTGCTTCACCAACATGACCGGCGAGGCATGGCATGGCCTGCTCTCGGTGAACCAGCACGGCGCGTTCTACCTCGCCCGCGAAGCGGCGCGCCACATGCGCACGCGCGCAGAGGCGGGGGATGCGGGCGGCTCGATCCTGTTCTGCGCGAGCCTGTCGGCCGTCACGGGGTCCATCGGGATGCAGCACTACAACGCGTCCAAGGGCGCGATGGCGGCGCTGGCGCGCGGGATCGCCGTCGACCTCGGCAAGTACGGCGTGCGCGCCAATACCGTCTGCCCCGGCTACACCGAAAGCGAGACCGTGAAGGACCAGGGGCCGGATTCGCCGCTGGGCGCGCAAGTGCGCGAACGCTGCCCGATCCCGCGCTTCGGCACGCCCGAGGACTTCGAAGGCATCGGCGTCTACTTCATGAGCGACGCATCGCGCTACCACACCGGCGATCTCGTCAAGATCGACGGCGGCTGGATGGCCAATGCCGGCAAGCTCAACACCGCGGCGGAGCGTCGGGCATGAGCGCCCCGCTGGACGTGACCGCGACCGAAGTCCGGACCAAGGTCTTCAAGGTCGACCGTTTCCGCGATCCCGCCATCTCCGCGGAGCGCCGCGCCGAACTCGAGGCCGCCGAGGGCGAGCCGCTCGACATGTCGGTGGAAGGCGTGCTCGACGAGGCGAAGGCGAAGACCGGCCTCTCGGACTTCGGGCCGATGGACTTCGTGGAGCGGCTCGGCCTGCTGCTGGGCGAAGTTGGCGCCAACGCCAACCTCTGGCGTTTCGCGAAGGCTGCGTTCCGGGCATCCTGCGTGAAGCAGGCCGCCAACCGGCTAAAGAACAAGGCCTACCTCGCCAGCCATCCGCAGGTGGACGCCGAGGTGATCGACCGGCCGATCGTCATCGTCGGACTGCCGAGGTCGGGCACGACCCATCTCGAGAACCTCATCGCGGCGGACCGTCGCCTGCGCCACCTGCCGGTCTATCTCGGGTCGGAGGCGGTTCTGGGGCCGGGCGAGGAGATCGGGCCGGACGGGCTCGATCCCCGCCGGGTGCGCTCCGCCGCGCACTGGGACCGGATGAAGCAGAACGCCATCATGGCCGCCATGCACGAGCATTCGCCCGACCACGCCTGCGGCGAGAACGAGCTGCAGATGCCGGACTTCACCACCTACCAGTGGGAATGGATGGCGGAAGTGCCGGCCTGGCGCGACTACCTGCTCAGCCACGACCAGACGCCGCACTACGCCTACGGCAAGCGGATGCTCAAGGCGATCGCCCACCAGTTCCCGTCGGACCGGCGCTGGATCCTCAAGGGCAACCAGCATAGCGAGCAGATCCCGGCGCTGGTGGCGAACTACCCCGACGCGTTGGTCGTCCAGATCCACCGCGATCCGCTGGCGATGCTGCAGTCGGTGCTGACGATGCGCGGGCTGTCGGTACTGGCGCACCAGAAGCACCCGGACCTGCAGGCCCACGTCGCCTACTGGGTCGACCGGACCGAGCGGATGCTGAGGGCCTACCTGCGCGACATGGACGCGGTGCCGGAGGGGCAGCGGCTCGACATCCTGTTCGGGGAAGTCATCGCCGACGACGTGGGGACCGCGCAGCGCGTGCTCGAATTCGCCGGGCTCCCGCCCAGCGACGAGAGCATTGCCGACATGCGGGAATACATGGACGGCCATCCGCGGGGCAAGGACGGCCGCGTCGTCTACGACCTGGCGGGAGACTTCAACCTCGACATCCCGGCCCTTCGCCAGCGCTTCGCGTTCTACACCGATCGCTTCGCCGTGAAGCTGGAGGTCAAGGGCTGACCGGAGCCCGCCGCGCCGAGGCGCCACTGCTGCAACGACAACACGGGAAAGCACGACATGACGGACACGGTGCGCGACGCTAACCAGCCGCTCAACGCCCAGATCATCAACGACGGCGCGGGCCGGCAGGACGCGATCGACCTCGGGCACGGCATCTTCATGTCGAAGGACGTGTCCAACCTGTACCTGGTGACGACGCCGGCGGGTAGCGTGCTCGTCAACACGGGCATCATCTATAGCGCGGCCGAGAACCGGCGGCGCTTCGATGCGGTGGGCGCGCCGCCCGTCCGCAAGATCGTCCTCACCCAGAGCCACGAGGACCACATCGGCGGCTGGCCCACCTTCGACGGGCCGGGGGTCGAGACGATCGGCCACGCCAACCTGCCCTTCGTGCGCAGGCAGTACCGCGACCTCGGCCCGGCGATGGCGCGCCGCTCGCGCCAGTTGTGGAGCCGCGACCAGAAGCAGGAGATCACCGAGCGGCCCGAGCCGGTGCTCACCACGACCTTCCACGACAGCCATGCCTTCGAACTCGGCGGCCGCCGCTTCGAACTGCTCTCGGTGAAGGGCGGCGAGACCGTGGACTCGCTGGCGGTGTGGCTCCCGGACGACCGGATCGTGTTCACCGGCAACATGACCGGGCCGATCTTCGGCCACGTCCCCAACCTCTACACCGTGCGCGGAGAACGCTACCGCTACGTGCAGTGGTACATCGACAGCGTGCAGCGGGTGATCGACCTCCAGGCGGAGATCCTGATCACCGGCCATGGCGAGCCGGTGCGAGGCGCCGAGGTCATCCGCTCCACGCTGACGCGGATGCGCGATGCCACGCAGTACCTGCGCGACCGCACGTTCGAGGGCATGAATGCGGGCCGGAGCCTGTGGGAACTGATGGATACGATCCGGCTGCCGGAAGCGCTCGCCATCCCGCAAGGGCACGGCAAGGTGCCGTGGATCGTACGCGCCATCTGGGAGGAGCACCTCGGCTGGTTCCGCTACGAGTCTTCCACCGAACTCTATGCGGTGCCACCCCAGGCGGTTTTCGCCGATCTCGTGGCGCTGGCAGGAGGCAGTGCGCCGGTGCTCGCCCGCGCGCGCCGGTTGCTGGAGGAGGGCAAGCCGCTCCACGCCCTGCACCTTGCCGAGGCCGTCGCGGCGGACGGCGCGGCGCGGCGCGAGGGGCTGGAACTGCAGCTCGGCGCCCAGCGCCTGATCCTCGAGCGCGCCGGGCGTGAGAACTTCAGCGAGGTCCGCTGGCTCGAAAGCGAGATCCGGCGGCTGGAAGCGGCGCTGGCGGAGGAGGCCGCGTGATCCATCCGAAGCTGTCCGTCGATGCCATGTGCTCTTTCCGCTGGCCCTTCGCGCGCGATCTGGCGGTGTGGCGGGACATGGGCGTGCGGCACGCGGGGCTGCTCATCAGCAAGATCGCCGACGAGCCCGACCGACACCTCGACGCGCTCGACGCGGCGGGCATCGCCGTCAGCACGCTCATCACCGGAGGCTTCCTGCTCGGCGACAGGACCACCTGGGACGCCACGCGCCGGGATCACCGGCAGGCCATCGACCTCGTCGCCGCGCACGGCGGGCATTCGATCTACTTCACCACCGGCCGCACTGTGAACTGCGACTGGGACGAAGACCTTGCCCTGTTCGCCGAAGCGGTGGCGCCGACCGTCGCCCATGCGCGCGAAAAGGGCGTTGTCGCCGCGTTCGAACCGAGCCTGCGCACCAGTGTCTCGTTCTGCACGCGGCTGGCGGACGCGGTCGAGATCGCGGACCGGACCGGCCTCGGCATCGTCTCCGACTTCGGCAACAACTGGATGGAACGCGGACTATCCGCGACGCTCAGGCGCGCGATGCCGCATGTCGCGCTGGTCCAGATCGGCGACGTCGCCATCTCGGGTCCGGGCGGGCGGCTGCACGTCGGTTCGGGAGACCTGCCGCTGCGCCGGATGATGGGCGACGTGCTCGACGCGGGATATACCGGCGTGTTCGATCTCGAAGTCGTGCCGGCGGACTACTCGGCCGAAACCGACGAGGAGGAACTGCGCGCCGGCATCGCGGCGGCATCGGCGCTGCTCGACGACATGGGCGTCTGAGCGGGGCGCCAGGGGGAGGAATGGAAAAGATGGCATATTTCGAAGGCAAGACCGCACTGGTGATCGGAGCGGGGCAGAACATCGGGCGACAGATCGCGCGGGAGTGGGCAAGGCGCGGCGCCCGCGTCGCGGTGGCGGACATCTCTCGGGACGGCGCCATGGAAACGGCGGAACTCCTGCGCGGCATCGGCGTCGAGAGCATCGGCCTGCGCTGCGACGTCACGGACGAGGCGTCGGTGCAGGAGACGATCGACGCCGCCGAGGCCGCGCTCGGGCCGCTAGACATCCACATGAACAACGCGGGCATCCTGTCCGGCGGCAATCCCGAGGACATCCCGATCGGCGAATGGCAGCGCATGTTCGACGTGAACCTGTTCGGCATGGTGCGCGCCAACAACGTGGTCGTGCCGCGCATGATGGCGCGCGGGAGCGGGCATATCGTCAATACGGCCAGCTTCGCGGGCCTCTACCCCTTCGCCGCCAGCCGCGTGCATTACGCCGCGTCGAAGGCGGCGGTGCTCTCGATGTCGCAGAACCTGGCGCTCTACCTCATGCAGTTCGGCATCAAGGTGAGTTGCCTGTGCCCGGGGCCGGTGATGACGACGTCGCCCGACGCGATGAAGCACTTCAGCGAGGACTATGTCATGCGGGCGCCGGGCAGCCACCTGTTCGTGAAGTCCCAGCCCGAGACGGCGCGCATCCTGTCCGATGCCATGGAGCAGGGCCGGATCGTGGTGCCGACGCACGAGGAAGCCTGGGAAACGCTGGAGGAAGTGGCGGCGGGCCCCGATGCCTTCATTGCCCGCAAGCACGCCGAGTTCGTGGCCGGCGATCCCGGCAAGCCCGGCATCACGCAGGACGTCATCGATTCGATCCGCGATTGACGCGATGACCCTGCAGGACCCCGTGCGGCGCGCGTAACGCGGGGCGCGACATCGCCCGTCCCGCCTCGCCGCAACCGGCGGCGCCGCGGCGAGACCGTCCTGGGACGCGTGATTAGTCCGCGGTGGGGTAGTCGAGCGCACCGGCAAGGCCGCCGTCGACAAGGATGTCGGTGCCGCTGATGAACGAGGCGCGGTCGGATGCCAGGAATTCGACCACGTCGGCAATCTCGCCCATCGTGCCCTCGCGCCCGAGCGGGCTGCGGGCGAACATGGCGCGCTTGCCGGCGCTGTGGGCGTAGGCGATCCGGCCCATGGGCGTGGCGATCAGCCCGGGCGACAGCGAGACGATCCTTGCGCCCGCCCAGCCCCACGTCGGCGCCTCCCGCCGCGCCATGAGGCGCAGGCCGATCTTGGAATAGGTGTAGGCCATCTGCGGCGTGGCATCGTCGCCGAGCGCGCGGGCAAGCCGGTTGGCGAGGTCGGCCGCCTCGGGCTCGCCCAGCACGGCGGCGACGTGCGGCGGTGCCGTGACGCTGTGCGCCGCAAGCGACGCGATGAGGATCGCCGACGAGCCGGGAGACGCCAGTGGAACCAGCGCCTGCGTGACGAGCGCGGGCCCCCGCAGGTTCACTTCCACGATCCGCGCGAAGTCGTTCGCCGCGATCGAAAGCCCGGCCACGTGGACGAGCGTCCTGAAGCCGCCCAGCTCTTCCACTGTCCCGGCAAGCTCCTCGACCGAGCCGGCATCGGTGACGTCGCAGCGCAGCGGGAGCACGTCTCCGCCGTCCACCGCGATCGTCTCCGCGACCCGGCTCGCCGCCGCCATGTCCACGTCGGCGAGCAGCACGCGATGATTCTGCGCGAGCCTTCGGGCGACCGCCGCGCCCATGCCGCCCGCGCCGATGACCACCGCGAGGGTCAGGTCGCTCCTCGGCCGCTCGACGATCGCGGTCTCCGCGTGGTCAGTCATGTGCGAGCGGCGTCCGTTCGGCCCAGACGGGGTAGGCGCCGAGGCTGAAGATGATCGCGCCGCTCACGAGCGAGATGGCGACACCGGCCAGCAGCAGCGGCGCATAGCTGCCGTAGGCATCGTAGGTCAGCCCCGCCGCCAGCGGTCCGATGGCCGAGGCGAGGGCGATCATGCTGGTCATCGCGCCGAAGATCGCGCCGTAGTGCCGAAGCCCCGCGTACTGCGCGGTGAGATAGCTGCACAACTGCATCTTGGTCCCGGCCGCATAGCCGCTGATCATCATCCCCACGACGACGAGGGCGGGGGTCGCGATCGATTCCATCAGCAGCGGCCAGGCAAGCGCCGTGGACGCGAGCGTGACCCCGCCGATCCAGCGCGCGTGGAAGCGATCGACGAGGCTGCCGGTTATCAGCTTTCCGGCCACCCCGGCGACTCCCGAGAGGCTGACGAGCCAGGCGGCGCTCGATCGCGACACGCCCGCCGCGACGAGGATCGGGAACTGGTGCACCACCACGGCGATCGTGGCGGTGAGGATCAGGAACGTGGCGATGCCGACCTTCCACAAGGCCGCGCTGCGCCACGCCTGGGCGATCGTCAGCCCGGGCGCCGCAACGGCCTTGGGCTGCCAGGTCGGCGATGGCTTGCGCGGCGCGCTGCCTGTGAGGAACAGCGCCGAGAGCACGAAGGCCACGCCTCCCCATCCGAGGCCGAGGACGACGAATGCGGTGCGCCAGCCGGTCTCGGCGATCAGCCAGTTGCTCAGCGGCGCGGTGACGATCTGCGCCACCGCCGTGCCGGACATCGTGATCCCCAGCGCCAGCCCGCGCCCGTGCACGAACCGGGAAGCGACGGCGGTGGACCACAGCGTCGATTGCACGAAAAGCACGAAGACGCCCCATGCGAACCACAGCGCCAGCCACTGCACGAACGAGCCCGACGCGAGCCCGAACGCCGCGATCGCCGCTGCCGTCGCCACGAGCCCCGGCAGGGCGACGCGCCGGACGCCGAGCCGGTCGATCAGCGCGCCGATGAACGGCGAGAGCAGGATCGAAACCACCGCCGCCAGCGCCAGCCCTGCCGACAGCCGCGTCCGGTCCCAGCCGAATTCGCGGCCCAGCGGATCCATGAACACGCCAGCGGCGGGGGTCATGAAGGACATGAAGGAAAAGCCGACGCAGGCCGCCAGCACGAGCGGCCAGTGCAGGCGCCATTCGTCGAGCGCGCTTGTCCTCGTGGTTGTCATCGACCCTCTCCGCCGCCGCGGACGATGCTGCCCGCTTGTTGGCGGGAGTATCGGCGGATCGATGTCCTGCGTCTACAAAAAGGATACCCTATTTAGGTATATGTGGATCGCTAAGGCGATTTCAGTATCTCAAAGGAAACTCTATCGAACCGTTGCTCATGGGCGCGCGGTATCGTCGTGGTACTGGGACGCTCCCTCCAGCGCGGCATATCGGCGGCCGAGGCGGTAGTGCCAGACGCGTCGGCTGACTTGCGCTGCCGCTATCGCCAGATCCCTGTCCCCGACGACCAGTGCGTCGAGTTCGAGCAGCTTCGCATTGCGCCAGCGGCTCACGAACTTGAGGTGTTCCGGGCTGTCGTCGTCGCTGATCGGGGCGGAGAAGCGCCGCCGGGAGAAGGCGGTGTTGATGTCGAATATGAGCTTGATGTAGTTGCTCTGGGCCAGGTCGAAGATGGCGTCCTGCAAGGCAAGCTCCAGTCGGCGCACGTCGTCGAACGTCGCGTCGCCGGCGAGGGCGAGGAGCTTCGGCCTGAAAGTCTCGACCAGCCGGGCGACCGCCTCGGGATCGCTCCGGGCCGCCTTGCGCATCGCTTCCACCCACAGGGCCGAGGCGAGCACGGTGACTTCGCTGGGATCCATGTCGAGCGTCTCGAGATAGGCGCTGACGGTCGCCTCGATGGTGTTCGCATCGGGGCGCGCGCTGAAATAGCCGCCGTTGATGCCCCGCCGGACCATCAGCAGCCCCTCGCGCTCAAGCAGGCGCGCCACCTGTCGCACGGTCGCCCTTGAGCATCCCAGTTGACCGATCAGCGCTTCCTCGCTGCCGAGCAGCGATCCTTCCGCGCTGTCGAGGGAAATTTCGCGCAGCCGCTCAGCTGCGACATCGATGGGCGTGCGGGGGCGGGGGCTGGTGGTCATCTCGGTGCCTGTGAAACACGAAAATGACCGTGCGGTCCAGTGATCGTCTCGGGCAGAGCATGGGGAGCGGCGTTTCAATCCGTGCACTCATGCCCTTGTCGCGCAGCGTCGGCGAGGGCTCTTCTGCCTTCGATATCGCCGCGGTGATTGCCGGGTAGCTTCTAAAGTGCGCTCTATGGTTCCATCCCCTGGAAGAGAACAACAAGGCCGAGGAGAGGATATGACCCGTTCATCTACATGGCGTCTGCGACAGGGGCGTCGCGCCGCGCTCTGCTGCGCCACCGCACTGTTCTTCGCCGCTTCCGGCCCTGCCGGGCAATGCGCGCCGGCGGAGGCATCCACGCCGGGCGCGGTGGTGTGGGACCAGGCGGTCCCGACCGGCGCGAGCGTCGATCCGCTTTTCACGAAGCCCTACATCGACATCGACGAATGGCGCGATGCCCCCGTCCGTCATCGCTACGTGCACGGCGGGTTCGTCGGCACCGACATGCGCTTCTCGTTCTATCTCCCGCCGCCTGAGAAGTACGAGGGCCGCTTCTTCGAATACGTCACTCCCGTTCCCGACAGCGAGAACATCGCCCAGAAGGACTTGCGCGAGGGCGGGGGGAACATCGGCTTCGCGGTGAACCACGGCGGCTACTACATCGAGACGAACGGCGGCGGCCAATCCGCGACCTCGGGGCCGGGCACCAGCACCGATCCCACCATCGGCGCGTACCGCGCCAATGCCGCGGCGGCCCAGTTCTCGCGCGTCGTCGCGACGAAGATGTACGGGGGCAAGCGGCCCTACGGGTACATCTGGGGCGGCAGCGGCGGCGCCTATCGCACGGTCGGCAGCATCGAGAACACCACCGGCGTCTGGGACGGCGCCGTGCCGTTCGTCATGGGCTCGCCGATGGCGACGCCCTACAACTTCACCGCGCCGCTCTACGCCTACCGCGTGCTGGGCGACAGGCTGCCGGGCATCATCGATGCCTTCGACGTCGGCGGGACGGGCGATCCCTATGCCGGGCTCGACGAGGAACAGCGCGCGGCGCTGACGGAGATCCTCAAGTTCGGCTATCCGCTGCCCGAACTGCGCGCCATCGCGCGGGGTTATGTGGGGGCGTTCCCGGTGCTCTATCCCGGAATGCTGGCGGCCGACCCGACCTACTTCTCCGATTTCTGGACCAAGCCCGGCTACGAAGGCTACGATCCCCCCAAGTCGCTGCGAGAGGCGCGCATCCAGCACAAGGCGAAGGTCGTCCGCCTCATCATGGCGGCGGACGCGAACCGGCTGGGCCTGTCGCTGAAGCCGCAGATGGGGCAGGCGCGCGGTACGGCGGAACTCGCGTGGCAGGCCCTGCTCGGCCCAGGCGGCGACGAACTGCCGGTCGCCATCGAGATCGACAGCGTGCCGCAGCGGCAGTTCGGCAGCGCGGCCGATCTCAAGGTCAACACCGGCGGCGCGCAGGGCGCGCTGCTGCGCCTGCAGCGGCTCGAAGGGCGGATCGTCGTCCTCCAGAAAGGCGATCCCGTCGCCCTCGGGAAGCTGCGCGCGGGGGACGAGGTGCAGATCGACAATTCGAACTGGCTGGCGGCGCAGACCTATCACCGCCATCAGGTTCCGGGGCCCGAGTTCTACACCTGGGACCAGTATCGCGGCCCCGATGGCAAGCCGATCGGCCCGCAGCGGCCCGCGCTGCTGGGACCCCAGTTCGCGATAGGGGCGGCAGGCGCCGTGCCGAACGGCAGGATCGGCGCGAAGGTGATCCTTGTCGAGAACCTGTCCGACACCGCAGCGTGGCCCTGGGGCGCCGACTGGTATCGCACCAAGGTCGGCGAGCATCTCGGCAAGAAGGCGGACGACGGTTTCCGCGTCTGGTTCACCGAGCACGCCGAGCATGGCGGACAGGGCAGCGCCGAACTGGTGACGTTCACCGGCGTGCTGCAGCAGGCGCTACTCGACGTCAGCGCGTGGGTGGAGAAGGGCATCGCCCCACGTCCCAGCACGGCCTATGCGATCAAGGACGGCCAGGTCGTCGTCCCCGCCACGGCCGAGGCGCGGCGGGGCATCCAGCCCGTCGTAACGCTCCTTGCCGACGGCGGCACCCGCGCCGAAGTGGCGGTGGGCAAGGCGGTCGGCCTCACCGCGCGGGTGAGCGTGCCGCAAGGCGCGGGCCGCTTGGTCGGCGCCGAGTGGGATTTCGAGGGCGCGGGCACCTTCGCCGATCCCGCCACCGTCCAGCTCGGCAAGGACGGCGTCGCCTCGATCAAGGCCGACCATGCCTTCGCCCGGCCCGGAACCTACTTCGTGGGCCTTCGCG
>DATKFS010000364.1:0-13792 GCA_035511275.1 Novosphingobium sp. | reverse complement strand
ATGCGCAGCCTCGACGATATCCGCGAAGAGTACGAATTCCTCGATGGCCACGAACGCTATCGCCTCCTCATCGAACTGGGCCGCGAGTTGGACGAGATGCCCGACGCGCTGAAGACGGACGCCACCAAGGTGCGCGGCTGCTCGGCCAGCGTCTGGGTCTATCCCACCGCGCGGGACGACGGCACGCTCCACTTCCTGGCCGACAGCAACGCCGCCATCACCAAGGGCATCGTCGCGCTGGTGATCTCCGCCGTGCAGGACCGGCCCGCCGCCACCGTGGCCGCCACCGACATCGCCGAAGCGCTGGCCCCGTTCGACCTCGGCAACCAGCTTTCCTCGAACCGCACCCAGGGCGTGCCCAACATGATCGCGCTGATCCGGGAGACGGCGGCGCGCTATGCGCAGGGCTGAGAAGTTCCTCTGGAATCTTGCCGGGGTTGTTCTTGTCGGCATCGGCACCCTCGGCATCTTCATACCCCTGCTGCCGACGACGATCTTCTGGATCCTTGCCGCCGCCTGCTTCTCGAAGAGCCACCCCGAATGGGCCGAACGGCTCTACGCGCACCCGAAGTACGGCCCCCACCTCATCGCCTGGCGCGACCGGCGGGCGATCAGTCGCAAGGG
The DNA here is from genome assembly GCA_035511275.1 of Novosphingobium sp. Taxonomy (GTDB): domain Bacteria; phylum Pseudomonadota; class Alphaproteobacteria; order Sphingomonadales; family Sphingomonadaceae; genus Novosphingobium. Next base: position 13,168 of record DATKFS010000364.1, on the reverse strand, counting down.
CAAGGTCGCTGCGGTGCTCACCATGAGCCTGAGCGTGGTGGTGGTGTGGTTCACCGCCGGGGGCTGGTGGACACTGATCCCGCTCGCCGTGCTGGCGACGATCGGGACCTGGATCTGGACCCGGGCAGAGTAGCCCCCCGTCGCCCAGCGGCAGACGGGCCCTGACAGGCGGGGTCTAGAGCCCCTTGCGCCCGTCGCGCCCGTAGACGTCGTCCAGCAGCGCCACGCCCTTCTTTGTCGGCGTCGCCGTCAGGTAGGTGAGGTAGACCGGGACCGGCGCGGGCAGCGGCACCGCCTGTTCGGGAGCCTTGGTCTTCACGCCGAACGCCTTGCCCATCATCCACCGGCCAAGCGCGGGCGCGTCCTCCAGCCGGATGCAGCCGTTCGAGAGATGGCGGTCGTCCTTGACCAGCAGGTCGCGGTTGGGGGTATCGTGGAGGTAGATGCCCTCGTCGTTGGGGAAGAGGAACTTGACCTTGCCCATCGAGTTCGCGGGGCCGGGCAGTTCGCGGATGCGCACCTCCTGCCTGCCGTCGCGCACCGCCTGCCAGTCCACGGTCGAGGGATCGACGACCTGCGGCGTGGCGCTCCAGTCCGACAGCACTTCCATGTCCATCGACTTCAGCGTCCGGCCCGAGAGGACCTTGCGCGCCACGTTGTCGCGGGTGAGGTAGTCGGGGATGTTCCAGTAGGGGTTGAAGATGGCCCAGTTGACGTAGCCCGCCAGCATCGGCGTCTGCGTCTTTTCGGCGCCGACCACCACGCGCATGGTGCCGACCTGCGCGCCGTCCTGGTAGTAGTAGAGCCGCGCCGCCGCCGCATCGACGACGATGTGGCGCACCGCGGGCGAGGGCAGCACGCGCGCGCGCTCGACATTGAGGCGCAGCACCTCCAGCGTCCCGCGATCCGCATGGGTCGCCTCGGCGCGGCGCAGCATGTCGCGCATCCGCACGTAATGCGGGCTCATCCAGCCCATCGCGCCTACGTAGTCGCCGAAATTCTTGAGCGCGGCCACGCGCAGGATCGCGTCGTCGGAGAGCTTGCCGGGCTTCAGCCCCTTGCCGACGTAAGTCATGCCCACGTCCTCGGCCCTGCGCATGTCGCCGACGTAGCGGACGAACGCCCTGGTCAACGCAACATCGGCCTCGGCGAGCGCCTGTGGCCCGCCACGGTCTGCGCGGGCCACCGCTGCGCGCAAGTCGTCGGGTCCGTAGCGCGAGGGCTTGAGGCCATCGAGTTCGGCCTCGTCGAGGTAGCCCAGCAACTCCCGGGCGGCCGTGCCGATATTGCCGCGGGTGGTCGTCCAGAGCGGACGGTAGCCCCGCGCCTGGTAGAATTTCCCGATCTTTCCGCCGGCTTCTTCCCTGACCGCCATCGCCGTCGCCGGATCGACCGGGGCGGCAGACGGAGCCTTTTTCACAGCACCCGCCCTCGCCTTGGCCTTGGCGGGCGCGGCGAACGCAGGCTGCATGAAGGCCGGGCTGGCGGCCAGGCTCGTCATGCATACGGTCAGGCCAAGAAGCACGACCGGGGAACGGTCGCGGAGAAACCGGCGAAAATTCATCGAGAACCTTGGGTCAGCGTATGGTCAGCCGCGTTCACCGGTGCGGGTCGGGGCGGGCGGCGGCGGGGGCGGAGGCGGCGTGTAGTTCGGGTGGTAGATGCCGTCGGCGGTGTAGTAGCCGTCGATGACGCCGTCGCCGTCGCGGTCCGCTGCGGTCGAGCCGGCCACCGAACCCGGCGGGGGCGGCGGAGCGGCCGCGATCGGTTCGTCCTTCTTCGAGCAGCCGGCCAGCGCGATGCCGCCCACGGCCGCGAGAACGATGAGACCTCTCTTCATATAGGATACCTCCCTAGATGCGTGTCGGGGGAATGGAAACGCCGGGGAATTGCCCGCGTTCCCCTGACACGCAGCAAGGCTTATCCCGCCGCCGCGATGGGGGAATAGGCGGGGCAGTCCGCTCAGGACGAAAGGTGGCGCTTTCGGGCCGGACCGCCCGCAATCGGGCGAGTCGAGGCTAACGGGCTGCTAATCCGCCAGATGCCGGAACGCCTATCGCTCTTCCACCGCCTCGCGCAGCACGGCGATGCCCTTGGCCCGCTGCTCGCGCAGTTCGCGCTTCAGCGTGGCCGGATCGCGCGCGATCACGAACCCGAAGCTGACGCCGCCTTCCTTCCCGATCGTCGCGTGGTGGAGCTTGTGCGCTTGCACCAGTCGCTTCGCGTAGCCGCGCTTGGGCACCCACCGGAAGTAGCGCTGGTGCACCAGCCCGTCGTGCACCAGCGTATAGATCACGCCGTAGATCAGCACGCCGAGCCCGATCCACGTGCCCGGCTCCCACGCCGCCGCGCCCATGACCATGGGCGAGCCCAGCGCGAACATGCCGATGCTCATGGCCGCACCGAACAGCGCGAAGAGGTCGTTCTTCTCCAGCACGTTGTCGTGAGGCTCGTGATGGTCGCGGTGCCAGGCCCAGCCGAAGCCATGCATCACGTACTTGTGGCTCGACCACGCGACGAACTCCATCGCGGCGACGGTGGCGAGGACGAGGAGGATCACGGCGGGCATCGACATGCGCGGCCTTATAGCAGCCCCGTCGAGGCTTGCGACACTCTCTTACAATCGCACACCTTTGTGCGACGCGTCATATCTCTGGCGTTCATGTCTGGCCCCCTAAAACTGAATGCATCGGAAACGAGGGCCTCCCTCTCCTTCCGCCAAATTCGCAAGGTTCAAGCAAAGGAGTGTCACCCATGCGCAAGTTCACCAAGCTGGTCGCCCCCGCCCTCGTCGCCGTGCTGGGCCTGTCCGCCATCGCGCCGACCATCGCCGAAGCGGCGCCCCGCCACGAGGCCGCCCGCTACACGCCCAACCGCAACTACAACATCCGCACCGACATCCAGGGCCTGCGCGCCAACATCGATCGCGCCGCCGCCCGCCGCACGATCTCCCAGCGCGAGGCGACCGGGCTGCGCCGCGACGCCGCCGACATCCAGCGCCTCTACTCCAGCTACGCACGCGGCGGGCTGAGCGCAGGCGAGACCCGCACCCTCGCGAACCGGGTCAACAAGGTCTACGCCTCGCTGCGGATGGAACGCCACGACTACGACGGCCGCCGCGGCTGAGCCGCCCGCCCGGTCAAATGCAGCGCGCCCGAATCGCAAGATTCGGGCGCACTTCGCGTCGTGGTCCGCCGGCAACTATCCGTCGGAAATCGCATCCAAAGCGAATGAAAATGTCGCCAAACTTTCCCGATCGGGAGCCTTGCCCCTTGAATTGCGTGGGTCCCGGGCCTAATCGCGCCTCATCATGACAAAGCACCCGCGCACCCTCTACCAGAAGATCTGGGACGCCCACGTCGTCGACACGCGCGACGACGGCACCTGCCTCATCTATATCGACCGGCACCTCGTCCACGAAGTGACGAGCCCGCAGGCTTTCGAAAGCCTTCGCGCCGCCGGTCGTCCCGTGCGCCGTCCCGACCTTACGCTCGCGGTGCCCGACCACAACCTGCCGACCACCGCGCGCCTCGACGCCGGCGGCAACCGCGTGCCCATCGCCGACCGCGAGAGCGCGCAGCAACTCGACATGCTCGAGAAGAACGCGCCTGCCTTCGGCATCCGCTACATCGCCGATACCGACCGCGAACAGGGCATCGTCCACGTCGTCGGGCCCGAGCAGGGCTTCTCGCTGCCCGGCGCGACGATCGTCTGCGGCGACAGCCACACCGCCTGCCACGGCGGCATCGGCGCGCTGGCCTTCGGCATCGGCACCAGCGAGGTCGAGCACGTGCTCGCCACGCAGACGCTGCTGCTCAAGCAGTCGAAGACCTTCGAGGTCCGGGTCGAGGGCAAGCTCGGCGCCGGGGTCAGCCCCAAGGACGTCGTCCTCCACGTGATCGGCGTCGTCGGCACGGCGGGCGGCACCGGCTACGTGATCGAATATCGCGGCAACGTGTTCGAGGAAATGTCGATCGAAGGTCGCCTGACGGTCTGCAACATGTCGATCGAAGCGGGCGCCCGCGCCGGCCTCGTCGCACCCGACCAGACCACGTTCGACTACCTGGAAGGCCGCCCCTACACGCCCGTCGGCGAGGACTGGGACAAGGCGCTCGCCTGGTGGAAGAGCCTCGCCACCGACGAGGGCGCGACGTTCGACAAGTCCGTGTTCATCCGCGCCGAGGACATCCAGCCCACCGTCACCTGGGGCACCAGCCCCGAGGATACCTCGGCGATCGGCGGCCTCGTCCCCGCGCCGGAAGACTTCGCCGACGCTTCGAAGCGCGACGCGGTCAAGGTCAGCCTGGAATACATGGGCCTGACGCCGGGCACCAAGCTCACCGACGTGGAAGTGCAGAACGTCTTCATCGGCAGCTGCACCAACAGCCGCATCGAGGACATCCGCGCCGCTGCCGAGGTCCTGAAGGGCCGCCACAAGGCGGACAACGTCAAGTGGGCGATCGTCGTCCCGGGCTCGGGTCTCGTCAAGGAACAGGCGGAGGCCGAAGGGCTCGACCGGATCATCATCGACGCCGGCCTCGAATGGCGCGAGCCGGGCTGCTCGGCCTGCCTTGCCATGAACCCCGACAAGGTCCCGGCCGGAGAGCGCTGCGCCTCCACCAGCAACCGCAATTTCACCGGCCGCCAGGGCCCGGGTGCGCGCACCCACCTGATGAGCCCGGCGATGGCCGCCGCCGCCGCCGTCACCGGCAAGCTGACCGACGTGCGCGACCTCGTCGAAGCCCACTGAGATAGGATCACCCCCATGTCCGACAACAACGACAACTCGCTGGCCGGCAAGGCCGCCCTCGCCGCCGGTGCCGCCATCGGTTCGGCCGCCATCGCCGCCGCGCTGCTCTTCGTGAAGCGCCGCAGCGACCGCAAGAAGGCCGACGGCAAGCCCGGCGCCACCGGCACCGCGCCGCACTATCCTACCGAGACGGACTGACATGCAGGCGATCAACCACGTCGCCGGCAAGGCGATCCCCTTCGGCCGCAAGAACGTCGACACCGACGTCATCATCCCGGCGCACTGGCTCAAGACCGTCACCCGTGACGGTCTCGGGCGCGGTGCGTTCGAGGCGGTCAAGCAGGAGCCCGGCAACGTCTTCACCGACCCGGTCAACGCCGGCGCCCCGATCCTGATCGCGGGCGACAACTTCGGCTGCGGATCGAGCCGCGAGCACGCCGCATGGGCGCTGCTCGACATGGGCGTGACCTGCGTGATCGCACCGAGCTTCTCGGACATCTTCTCGGGCAACGCCTTCAAGAACGGCATCCTCACCGTGGCGCTGCCGCAGGAAGCGATCGACCGCCTGATGGAAGTGGCCCAGACCGACCCCATCGACATCGACCTCGACACCCAGACCGTGACGACGCCCTTCCAGGACCGCTTCACCTTCGAGATCGACGCCTTCCGCAAGCACTGCCTGCTCAACGGCCTCGACGAAGTGGGTCTGACCATGGCGCAGGGCGATGCCATCGCCAGGCACGAGGCCAAGGCGCGCGGCGGGTTGCCGTTCCTCGCGAGGACGCCGGCGAGCGCCTGACCTGATCCTCCCTGTTGCGAAGCGATGGGGAGGGGGACCGCTGACGCAATCGGTGGTGGAGGGGCAACAAACCCCTCCTTCAGCCGCTACGCGACTGCCACCTCCCGATCGCTGCGCGACGGGGAGGATGGGTCTCATCGTCGAATCGGGATTGAACCCCGCCCCTCCTCCACGTATCGGCTTACCCAAGCATCGCGTCTTCGCAATTGCGAGGCGCCATCATTCGAGGTTGTCCGATGACGAGTTTTGAGGATCGCGAGCGCGCCGAGGAAGCCCGGTTCGCGCACGACGCCGAAACCACCTTCCGCATCCAGGCGCGCCGCAACCGCCTCGTCGGCGAGTGGGCGGCCGATCGCATGAAGCTCTCGCCTGCTGAAACCGACGCTTACGCCAAGGCCGTCGTCCAGGCCGACTTCGAGGAAGCCGGCGACGAGGACGTGATCCGCAAGCTGCTCGGCGACCTCACCGCCGCCGGAGTCGATACCAGCGAGGCGGAAATCCGCGCCGCGCTGGAAGCCAAGCAGGTCGAGGCGCGCCGCGCCTTCCTGGGTTAAAGGAACAAGACGATGGGCATGACCGCCACAGAGATCGAGACCCTCATCCGCGAGGCCCTGCCCGACGCCGAGGTGACGATCACCGACCTCGCGGGCGACGGCGACCACTATTCCGCGCACGTCGTTTCGGCTACTTTCGCCGGCAAGCCCCGTGTCGCCCAGCACAAGCTGGTCTACGAAGCGCTGGGCGGCCGCATGGGCGGCGTGCTCCACGCCTTGCAACTCACCACCGCCGTCCCCAACTGACGTCGCATACAGTTAGAGGTTCCTTAAAATGTCCGACGTCAACGCCCGCATCGGCGACATCGTAAACAGCAACGACGTGGTCCTGTTCATGAAGGGCACGCCGCTGTTCCCGCAGTGCGGCTTCTCCAGCCGTGCGATCGCCATCCTCGAGCACCTCGGCGTCCCCTACGAGACCGTGGACGTGCTGCAGGACATGGAAATCCGCCAGGGCATTAAGGCCTTCTCGGAATGGCCGACGATCCCGCAGCTCTACATCAAGGGCGAGTTCGTGGGCGGCAGCGACATCATGATGGAAATGTACGAGGCGGGCGAACTGCACCAGCTCGTCAACGATGCCGGGATCGCCGCGCAGGGCTGACCCTTCGCGCCAATGCCGCGATGCCGGGGCCCGGGTGGAAACGCCCGGGCCTTGTCGTGTCTGCGGTACGCTTGTGTGGGGACTGCTTCTCGGGGAGGCGGGGCCGGGAGACTGATCGACCCCGCCTCGGTCGAGACTGCCCAACCCCATAAGCACACCCCGTGCCACTTTCGCATAACGCCCGGAAAACGGCGATTCCTACGTGCTTGCCCTAGGGAGGCACCCCGCGATCTGTAAACCCTGCCGACACCCCCTTCCCGCCGGGGCGGCGCAGTTTCCGCTTGCCCGCCCGGGCTCGCCGCGCAACATCGCAGGGATGCCCTTCACTGCCCCTTCCGACCAGCCGATGCCCACGGACGGACCTTCCGTCGTCCCCGCCGCCACCGTGGTGATCTTCCGCCGCGCCGCCGACGGTGGCCCGCCTGACGTGCTCATGGTCCAGCGCGCCAAGGAGATGCGCTTCGCGGGCGGCGCCGCCGTGTTCCCGGGCGGTCGCGTGGACCCCGCCGACCGCGACCTCGCCCGCCGCCTCCTGCCCGACGAAGCCGAGGAGATCGCCGCGGCCCGCATCGCCGCCATCCGCGAGACGCTGGAAGAAACCGGCCTGATGATCGCCACTCGCCAGCCCGTAGGCGCGGCGGAAGCGGCGGCGGCACGGGCGCTGCTGCTGGAGACGGGACGGCTGGATACCGTGCTCGACCGCTTCGGATGGGAACTGGAACCCGGCGCGCTGACGTTCTTCGCGCACTGGTGCCCGCTGTGGGACAAGGCCTTCGACACGCGCTTCTTCGTGACGGACCTGGGAACCGGCGCGGTCGACATCGCCGTCGATGCCACCGAGAATACCAGGCTGTTCTGGACCAGCGCCGCGCAGGCGCTGGACATGGCGGACGCCGGCGACATCTCGGTGATCTTCCCGACCCGCCGCAACCTGGAGCGCCTCGCCCAGTATGCCTGCCACGACGACGCGCTGGCCGATATCGCCGCGCATCCCGTCGCCCGCATCCACCCTGCCCTCGAAGACCGCGACGACGGCGAATGGCTCGTCATCGCCGCGGGCCACGGCTACCCGGTGTTGGGCCAGCCGAAGGCGACCGCCCGGCGCGGCTAGGCCGCTGCGGGAACGGGCGCCTGCACCTTGGCCCCGCTCGCGCCGTAAAGGCCGAGCACGATGGCGACGACGAAGAAGCAGCAGATCGCCACGATCGCCCCGTCGTAGCTGCGGGTCACGGAGAACACGCGCGCCGAACCGACCACGGCGAAGGCGATGAACGGCAGGCCGATCAGCGTATTGAGCCCGAAGCCACGGCTGTAGCTGGCCTGCCCGAACGCGTCGGAGAGGCCGCGTCCCAGCGTCGGGATCGCGCCGGCGCCGTGCATCCCGATGAGGCCGATGACGACCGCCGCCAGCCAGAACGGCGGATGCTGCAGCAGGATGAGCCACAGCACCGCGCAATCGAAGCCGATCAGCGCCAGCGAGCGGCCACCCCCGATCTTGTCCGCGACCCAGCCGAACAGGATCGAGCCGGCGATGCCCACCAGCGACATGATCGACTGCAGCAGCGCCGCCTCGGGCCGGGTGAAGCCCCAGGACATGCCCATGGGCACCAGCAGCGAGCCCAGCAGCACCGAACTGGTCATGCTGGCCACCGCCGCCAGCGAGATCGCCCAGAAACGCGGGCGCGCGAGCAGTTGCCCCACGCTCAGCGAGCCGTCGGCGGTGCGCTTCTCGCTCGGTTCTGGGGCGAGGGTTTCGGCGTTGCCCGGCGGATGGTCGATGGTCAGCAGGATCAGCGGCAGCATCAGCACGGCGCAGAGCAGGCCGATGACGAGGTAGATCGTCGATGCCGAGGCGACCGACAGCGCGCGCTCCAGCGTCCAGGGCACCACCGCGATGACCACGGGCAAGTGGACGATGCCGAGCGCAAGCCCCCGGTTCCGGTTGAACCAGCGCGTCACCAGCGTGGCCGGGCCGATCGACCCGGCAAGGCTCATCGCCGGGCCGAAGCACAGCCCGTAGGCGACGAGGTAAAGCGCGTAGCTGTGCGTCCAGGCCAGCGTCAGGTAGCCTGCCACCGTCAGCAGCGCGCCGATCAGCAGCAGCAGGCGCAACGAAACCTTGGCGATCAGCACGCCGACGAAAGGCGCCAGCACCGAGGAGCCGACCAGCACCAGCGGGATGCCCGCCGCGGCCTGTTCGCCGCTGACGCCGAGGCGCTGCTCGACCGAGGCCAGCATGAGCCCGAAGGAGCCCATGACCGTGCCGATGACCATGTTGTGCGAAACGCCCGCGATCACGCCCATGCGGACGGCCTGCGGATGATTTGGGACCTCGCTTGCGGGGCCGGTGGATAGTGCCAAGCTCTCTCTCCCGATGCTTGAAGCGCGCCGGCTGGATAGCGCCGGTCGTATGGTTCGGGAGTGTGAAGGGCTCGATCCGCTTGGCCAGAACTTTCGGCTATCGTGAACGAGAATTCGCAGGGGCGACGTTGACCGCCCTCAGGCGGGCTGGGGGACCGCGTGGGCCCGGGCGAGATGCTCCAGCACCGGGCCGTAGATCGGCCGGTCAAATTCGACCCCGGCAAGGTCGCTGCGAATCCATCGCACGACGCCCGGCATGCCTTCCATCCCCTGCGGGCGGATGATCAGCCGCGCGCCCACGCGGAAGTAGAGGCCGCGCATCCGCAGGCAGCAGCCTTCGGAGGAGATATCCGAAATCTCGCCGTCGTCGCGCAGGCCGCTCTGCGTGCGGCACTGGACGGACAGGGCGACGGAGCGTCGCTGCGAACGCCGGGGGAGAATGCGACGGGTCATGCCGCGAGGGTAGGCCGAATCTGTTTAACATCGCTTAACCGCGCGCGGGCTTCGGCCGACCGCAGGCGCAAATCCCAGGAGTAGGGGTTTGGCCCTAGCCGTCCTGCTGGGTAATCCCGATACGCCGTCTGGCGTCGCGGTCATATTCCTCATTCGAAAAGCTGCGGAAATGCAGCCCGCCGTCCGCCTCCGAAAAAGGGATGCGGCTTCGCCAGGAGCAGACCATGATGCACAAGACGTCCGGAGAGATCGCGGCACCTGTCCCTGTCCGCCGCCGATTGCCGCGGGCGATGGCACTGGCGGGCGCCACTTGTGCCGCACTGGTGCTCCAGTCTCCCGCCCATGCGCAGACGCTCGACAACAAGTACTGGCTCAGCATCATGGCCTTCTACCCGAAGGTGGACACCAACGTGCGGGTCGCCGCCGAAGGTCCGAACCAGGAAGTGAGCACGGACATCGACTTCGAGCAGGACCTGGCTCTCGACAACGACGAGATCCTGCCCTCCGTCACCGCCGGGGCGCGCTTCGGAAAGGTGATCGTCGGGGCCGACTACTACCAGCTCAAGCGCAACGGATCGATCGAGCTGGCCCGCGACATCGTCTTCGACGGCGTGACCTACCCCACCGCCGCCCGGGTCGAGAGCGGCTTCGACAGCGACATCTACCGCCTCACGGTGGGCTATGCGATCGTCCGCAACCCCTCGCTGGAGCTTGGCGCGGCGCTCGGCGCGCATGTGACGCGCTTCGAACTGTCGATCGCGGGCGAGGGTTCGGTGGGCGAGCAGTCCGGGCAGACCGAAGTGCGCCGCCGGAACGTGCTGGCCCCGCTGCCAACGGTCGGCCTGTTCGGGACCTGGAAAGTGGCTCCGGGGCTCGAGCTGAATGCCCGCGCGGACTATCTCTCGCTCAAGATCGACGACTACGACGGCCGGCTCGTCAATGCGCAGGTCGGGGCGAACTACGCGATCATGAAGAACGTCGCGCTCGGCGTCGCCTATCGCTACGTCGACTATCGCCTCGGCATCGAGAAGGAGCGCTGGAACGGGCGCATCCGCTACAAGCTGAAGGGGCCGGCGCTGGTTCTCCAGGCCTCGTTCTGACGAAAAAGGAGAGGGCGGCGGTTGTGGAACCGCCGCCCTCTCCTTTTGTCCGCTCCCGCCCGGGTCAGCGCGGGGCGTTCACCACCACGTACTGCACCGAGGAGCCCGAGTACTGCGGCTGGTACCAGGTATTCCCGCATTGCGAGTAGCTGGTGCCGTTGACGATCACGGTCGAGCAACTGGGCGGGATGCTGCGCACGATCGAGCCGACCACGGCCGCCGTCACCGCCACGGTCGCGGCCGTCGCCACCGGGTGCCAGTGATCGTCCCAGTCGTCGTAATGATCGTAGTAGCCGCCCCCGTGGTTATCGACGTTGACGTTGACGTTCCGGTTCACGTTGACGTTGTTGATGTTCGCGTTGGAGCGATTGACGTTCCGGTTGTGGTTGACGCTGGTCGGCGCGCCCGAACGGACGGGAGGCCTGCCGCCCGCGCCTCCGGCAGCCTGCCGGCCCCCGCCCGATGGACGCGCGCCCCCCGAGGGGCGGCCTGCCGCCGGAGCCGGGCGCGCGCCTCCCCCCTTGCGGGGGGCGGCCTGCACCTCGACCGGGGTGAGCGCCGCCGCGCCGAGCACGAGGGCGGAAACCCCCACCAGACCGCCGCCGAGCGGATCGGCGACGATGGCCAGCGATGCGAGCGTGGCCATGCCGCGCGAACGAAGAAGGCTCACTGCTTGTCTCCCTTGGCAGCCTGGCCGGACTGGTCGACCATGGTGATGCGGTGTGCGTCGGCGGGCGCCACGAACGCGATGTCGGCGGGCCTGGGCACCGTGGCGGTGTCCCAGTTGAGGACCGCGCTGTACTGCGGCATCGATGGGTCGTCGGTGGCGGTGATGACGATCTTGCAGGGCAGCGCGCGGGCGCCCTGCTCGATCCAGATCTGCCAGTCGACCAGCTCCTGCCGGAACGCGATGTGGTCGCAGGTCCTGCTGCCGATCTTCTCGGGACCGACGACGTAGCCCGACCGGATTCGCGCGCGGCCCGTCTGGTCGGTGCCCCAGGTGAACAGGTCGGCCAGCGGCAGTTCGATGCCGAACTCGGTCTTCAGCTTGTCCAGCGCCAGCCCGATCGTCGCCGGCGCCTTGGCGCTCGCGTAGTACTTGCGGGTCGGCGCGTAGACGGTGAAGGTGCCGCTCGCAAAGTAGAACTCGCGCTGCTGGATGTCCGAGCTGGCGACGATCTTGAAGGCGTCCGGCCGGTGCAGCGCGATGTCTACGGTGCCGCCGAACTGCAGCTTCTGCCCGGTTTCCAGCACTTTCTCGGTCGTCACGTCGCTCTTGAGCGTGAAGCCCGGCAAGGCCTGGAGCGCGGCGCTGGTCCGGTCCATCGCCGCCAGCGCCTCGGGCTCGACCACCGCTTCATCGGTGCTCGCCTCGGTGCTCGCCGTCGATGGCTGGGCGGCGGCGGGCGCGTTCGCCATGGCCGCCAGGACGACGACGCAGATGCCTGTTATCCTCGAAGTCATGGCATACTCCCTGCCACGCGCCACTGGCGCCATTGCCGTGCGAGACTATCGGCCTATGGGCGCGATCCCATCGGGGTTATTGCCCAGTTCGCCCCGCTGATTTCCCCACCGCCGCCGCCGGCCGGTCGGCGGACCGTCGCCTAGGCAATCGGCCCCGGGTTATCGGGGGACATTGCCGATGCCGCGCGCCGTGAAGCCCGGCCACAAGCGGGGGGAATGGACCGCTCGCCCGAAGTCTTCGGCAGGTCCGGACCCCCGTGGAGATCCGACATGACGGACCGGCCCCCGCACATGCCCAAGGACCTGGGCGAGCAGCGCACGATCATGGCCGCAGACCGGACGCTGATGGCCTGGATCCGCACCTCGCTCTCGATGCTGAGCTTCGGCTTCACGATCTACAAGTTCCTCGACAGCATCCCGGCCTCGGCCGCACGGGGCCATTCGGACAGCCCCCAGCGCGTGGGCCTGCTGCTCGCCGCCATGGGCACGGCGGCCATCGTGCTGGGCACGATCGGCTACTGGACGACGCTGCGCGACCTCAGCCGGACCGACGCCTTCCGCGTCGGCCGCCCGGTGCTCGTGATGGCGGCGATCATGTCGGTGGCCGGCATCGCCATGTTCGCCAGCATCGCGACGAGGATCGTCTAGGCATCGCGCGGCCACGGCGCGGCGTCGCAATTGTGAAACATTCAGGCCCTAGGCGCGGAGCCTTGGGTCTGGGTGCTCACACTTGCCGGCGTGAGACATGCGATTGCTTTCGGGAAATGATGGTCGGACTGGCGGGGCGCTGGAGGTGCTCGTCCGCGAATCCCGGCTGTTCGCCTATTCGTCCGGCAACTTCGGCAAGGCGCTGGTGTTTGCCGGCGCCGACCTCACCATCCTCTTCCTGCTGACGGACCTGATCGGACTTTCCGCCACGGCTGCGGGGACGCTGATGCTGGTGGCGCTGGCGGGAGACCTGGTCTTCGACCTGCTGGCCGCGCGCCTCGTCATCCGGCTCAGGGGATCGGGGCGCGGCTATCGCTGGCTGGTGGTGGCGGGCGCAATCCCCTGCGCGATGGCCTTCGCCGCGCTCTACGCGAT
>DATKFS010000363.1:0-10265 GCA_035511275.1 Novosphingobium sp. | reverse complement strand
TTCGGCGGCTGGACCGGCGAAGTGTCCTCGGGCGTCAATGCCGACGTCGGCCTGCTGTACTACGCCTATCCCAACGGCACCGGCGGCGATTCCGAGTTCTTCGAGCCCTACGCCTCCGTCTCGGCGATGGCCGGCCCGGCGAAGATCAAGGTTGGCGCCACGTATGCCTGGAAGCAGGATGCGCTGCCGAACTTCGCGGGCAACAAGAACAGCGACAATCTGTACATCTACAGCAACGTCGACGTGGCGATCCCGAATACGCCCATCACCATTTCGGGCCACGTCGGCTACACCGACGGTGCGCTGGCTCCGTGCTATTACTGCACGTCCGACCGCACCGGGGTCGATTACTCGATTGGCGCTTCGGGCACGATCTACGGCCCGCTTTCGCTGAGCGTGTCCTACGTCGGCGTCTCGGGCCCCAGCATCGACAGCTATACCGACGACGCGGTCGTGGCGACGCTCACCGCGTCGTTCTGACCCGGTCCCAAGTACGCGAACCTTCGCAGGAGGGCCCGCCCGGAGCGATCCGGGCGGGTTTCTCTATTTCAGGTAGAAGTCGATCGTCGTGACGACACGGACCTTCTTGTAAGGCGTGTCCGACTGTCCCCAGCCCCCACCCGAATCGCCGTCGCGCGCCTCGATCGAGAAGTAGCCCTGCGCCGCGTTCTTGATGGCGCCGACCTTGGCACCGCTGTCCTTGGCGAACTGTTCGGCTGCGGCGCGCGCGTCGTTGGTCGCGGCGGCGACCATCTCCGGCTTGATGCCGTTGAGCCTGGTGAAGGTATAGGCCATGCCCGAACCTTCCTCCAGGATCACCCCCCGCTTCACCAGTTCGAACTGGCGGCGTACGGCATTCTCGGCGCGCTTTATGTCGGTGGTACGTAAGGTCACGCGCTGGCGTACGGTGAAGCTGACGACGCCGTTGTCCTTGGTCTGGTTGACGTTGACGCCGGTCGGCTGGAGCGCTTCGGTTGGAAAGCCGAGTTCGCGGAAGAAGGCGCGGATCTGCGCGGTGTCGCGATCGACGCCGGATTGCGCGGTGGCGAGATCGGGCGCGGTGGCGGAATAGCTGATGGTCCAGGTGGCGAGGTCGGCGGTGACGTCGCGCTCCGCAAGGCCCTTGACGGTGACGGCGCGGTCGGCGCGCTGCGCCCGCTTGATCCCGTCGCCCAGCGCGAAGCCGCCGATGACGAGACCTACGGCGAGGATCGCCGAACTTGCCAGCCAGCGCACGGTTACGGGGCCGATGTGCCGTGCACCCTTGCCTGCACCTGTGGCCGAACTATCTTCGCTCATCGCATCTCTCCCTGATGGTCGCGTCCTCATGCGGGATGCCGACTGTATGCGCGATGAACCGTTCATAATCATAGACGAACCGAGAAAGCCCTCCCATGACCCGCTACCTGCACACGATGATCCGCGTGACCGACCCGGACGAGACGATCCGCTTCTTCGAACTCCTAGGCCTCAAGGAAACCCGCCGATTCTCCAGCGAGCAGGGGCGTTTCACGCTGATCTACCTCGCGGCGCCGGGCCAGGAAGAGGCCGAGGTCGAACTGACCTACAACTGGCCGGGCGAGGACGGCGCTTTCGAGGAATATACCGGCGGCCGTAATTTCGGCCACCTCGCGTTCCAGGTCGCCGACATCTACGAGACCTGCCAGCGCCTCCAGGATGGTGGCGTCACCATCAACCGCCCCCCGCGCGACGGGCACATGGCCTTCGTGCGCACGCCCGACGGGATTTCGGTGGAACTGCTGCAGGACGGCCGGCTCGCGCCCGCGGAGCCCTGGGCCAGCATGCCCAACGTCGGCAGCTGGTAAGGCCCTCGACCCCGCCGTGAAGGGCCGGGGGTTAACTTTGTGAAACCTCACGGAAATCGTCTGGCATAAGCACCTCACCTCTCCATAGTCCGGGACTGCGGTGGAGCGGCGGGGGCCGTTCCATCGCGGGCACTCGGTTGCCCGGGGGAGGATCGTGCAGCCAACGCTCGCGCTTCACTATGCAGTCGCCTGCCTGCAGGCGGCCGAGCACGAACTGCTGCTGTTCACCGCGTTCTGGTTCATCCTGGGCGCCGTGGACGATCTCGCGGTCGACTTGTGCTGGATCGGACTGCGACTGACAGGGCGAGGGCGTGATGGCCGGGTCACATGGGCGACCGCGCGCGCGCCGCTGCGAGGCCGCGCGGCAGTGCTCATCGCCGCATGGGACGAGGCGCCGGTCATCGGCCATACCATCGCCCATGCCCTCGCGGCATGGCGGCAGGAAGACTTCACGCTCTACCTCGGCTGCTACTGCAACGACGCGGCGACGATCAGGGCCGCCGCCCGCGCGGCCGCCGAGGACGCGCGCGTCAGGATCGTGATCAGCGAGACGCCGGGCCCGACCACCAAGGCCGACTGCCTCAACCGCGTCTATGCGGCGCTCTGCGCGGACGAGCGGCGTTACGCGTGCTGCTACCGCGCGGTCATCCTCCACGATTCGGAGGACATGGTGCACCCCGCCGAACTCGCGGTGATCGACGGCGGTCTGGTGGATGCGGAATTCGTACAACTGCCGGTTCGTCCGGAACCGCAGCCCGATTCGCCATGGGTCGCAGGCCACTATTCCGACGAGTTCACCGAATCGCACGGCAAGGCGCTGGTCGTGCGCGACGCGCTGGGGGCGGCGATCCCGGCGGCCGGGGTCGGCTGCGGCTTCTCGCGCGAGATGATCGCGCGCATCGCCCGGCGGCGCGGCCACGGCGCGGCGCCCTTCGCGGCGGACTGCCTGACCGAGGACTACGAACTGGGCCTGCTGGTCCGGCGCGAGGGCGGGCGTTCACGCTTCCTGCGGGTGCGGGACGAGAGCGGCGATCTCGTGGCGACGCGGGCCTATTTCCCGGCGACCATCGAGACGTCGGTGCGGCAGAAGTCGCGCTGGATCCACGGCATCGCTTTCCAGGGCTGGGACCGGCTGGGCTGGGGCGAAGGCTCGGCGGACCTGTGGATGGCCCTGCGCGACCGGCGCGGGCCGCTGACCGCCATCGTCCTTGCCTGCGGCTACCTTCTCGTGGTCGTCGAGGGGTTGCTGGCGCTGGCCGGGTTCGGCGGGATCCACGGCGCCGCGCCGGTTTCGCCCGTGCTCCGCCTCATGCTCAACCTTTGCTTCGTGTACTTCCTCTGGCGGTGCCTGCACCGGTTCGGCTTCACCGCGCGGGAGTATGGCGTGGTCGAGGGATTGAGCGCCGTCGTGCGCATTCCGGTCGCCAATTACATCGCCATCATGGCGGGGCGCCGGGCGCTGTCGGGCTACATAAGGTCACTGAGGGGCATTGCGGTGCGGTGGGACAAGACCAGCCATGAAGGCCATCCCGCGCTCGCGGCGTCCGTGGGGATGCTGGCGCGATGAGCACGGCCAAGGTCTCGCGCGGGCATCCGCTGGTCGCGCTGGTCGCGGTGCTCGCCGGATGGGCGGGCGGGCGCGTGACGAACTGGGAGATTCCCGCGGCCACGGCGTTGTCGGCACCGGCCACGAGCGACAGCGGCGAGGGTGGGAGCGAGGGCCTCGCCTTCGATCCGCGCGGCGGGCCGCTGTCCTATCCCGACGCGGCCTATGGATACGCCCCGGCGCTGCAGGACGGAGGCGAGCCGGCGGCCTATTTTCGCTATCCCACCCTCGTCCAGGGACCGATGCCCCGTGCGGCCTGGGGCCCGCCGGCCTACGCGGCCACCCCGCAGCCTTACCCGCTCATGCCACGCCATTTGCGCGATGACTTTGCCCTGTCCGATCCCGCGCCGCGCTGCTATGCGCCCGAGCCGCCGGCGATGGCGGCAGCGCGGATGCAGGCTGCCGGAGCCGAGCCACCGCCCCCCCCGCGTGCGAAACGATGGTCTGCAGATGCCTGGGCGCTGCTCCGGCGGGATTCGGCTGGCGGAATAGCCTCCGCCGGCGCTCTTCCCGCGACATATGGCGCGAGCCAGGCTGGCGCGGTGCTGCGCTATCGCCTCGCGCTCGCCAGCCCCTATCGTCCCACGCTCTACATGCGCACGACCTCCAGCATGGGCCGGTTGCGGGAGACGGGCGCGGCGGTGGGGTTCTCCGCCCGGCCTTTGCCCAAGGTCCCGATCATCGCCGCGGTCGAGGCGCGGCTGACCGAGCAGGCCGGTGCCCGGCGGTTCCAGCCCGCGATCATGGCCGTCACCGAGTTGCCGCCTTTCGCATTGCCCATGGGCTTCCAAGGTGAGGGCTATGGCCAGGCCGGGTACGTCGCAGGGAGCTTTGCGACGCCTTTCGCGGACGGCCAGGTCCGCGCGGATCGGGGCCTGCTCACGGTCGGCCGGGTCGAGACACGGCTGGGCGCGGGTCTGTGGGGAGGGGCGCAGAAGGGCGCTTCGCGGATCGATGCCGGCCCCTCCGCCTCGATCGCGCTGCCGCTGGGTCGCGGCACGACCGGCAGGGTGGCGGTCGACTGGCGCTTCCGCCTCGCCGGAGACGCCGTCCCGGGTTCCGGCCCCGCCGTCACCCTCTCCGCGGGCTTCTGACCGAGAGTTTCGGAATTAGCGGCTTTTCTGCAAGGCCTTGCTGCGGTAGCGAGAAGACAGCAATGGACGTGTACCTCCCCATCGCGAACCTGTCGGTCAACGGTCTCATCATCGTCGGCCTGGGTCTGCTCACCGGCCTGCTTTCGGGCATGTTCGGCGTGGGCGGGGGCTTCCTGACCACGCCGCTGATGATCTTCTACGGCATTCCGCCGACCGTCGCCGCCGCCTCGGCCGCCAGCCAGGTGACGGGCGCCAGCGTTTCGGGCGTCTTCGCGCATACCCGCCGCGGCGGCGTGGACTACCAGATGGGCGCGGTGATGGTCGCGGGCGGCATCATGGGGACCGGCCTCGGCGCGCTGCTGTTCAACCTGCTGGAGCGGCTGGGCCAGATCGATACCGTCATCAACATCCTATACGTGCTGCTGCTGGGCTCGATCGGCGGGCTGATGGCGAAGGAGAGCATCCAGTCGATCCGCGCCGAGCGGAGCGGCGTGCCGCTGGCGGCCCGCAAGCGCCGCCATCACCCGATGGTGGCAAGCCTGCCGATGCGCTGGCGGTTCTACCGCTCCGGCCTGTACATCTCGCCGCTGGCGCCGCTGCTGCTGGGTATCGCCACCGGCATCCTGACGATGCTGATGGGTATCGGCGGCGGCTTCATCCTGGTCCCGGCGATGCTCTACATCCTGGGCATGAGCGCCAACGTGGTGGTCGGCACTTCGCTGTTCCAGATCCTGTTCGTGACCATGGCGACGACGATGATGCACGCGCTGACGACCCATGCGGTCGACATCGTCCTGGCATCGCTGCTGCTGCTGGGCTCGGTGACGGGCGCGCAGGTCGGCGCGCAGTTCGCGCAGAAGGCGAGCCCGGTGAAGCTGCGCCTCATCCTCGCGGTGATCGTCCTGCTCGTCGCCGGGCGGATGGCGCTGGGGCTGGGCTATCGGCCGGACGAGATCTACACGGCGGCGCCACTGTGAAGGTGCTCGTCGCGATCCTCGCGCTCGTGATGCTCACCGCTGCGCGCGATCCGATCCTCGTGCCCGAGGTGTCGCAGCACGAGGTGGACCTGCAACAGGGCTTCACCGGCACGGAACTGTTGTTGTTCGGCGCCATCCTCACGCCCGAGGGCTCGCGCGCCGCGCAGGACTACGACATCGTCGTGGTGCTCAAGGGGCCAACCCAGTCGATCGTGCTGCGCGAGAAGCAGAAGGTGGCGGGGATGTGGATCAATGTCGCCAGCACCGAACTGCGCAGTGCCCCCAGCTACTACGCCATCGCTTCCACCCGGCCGATCGCCGACATCGTCGATGACAAGACGGCGGCGATCTACGAACTGGCCTCAAGTGGCTGCAACTCTCCCCTATCGGCGCGATCGACCCGGAGGAACAGCAGCGCTTTTCCGCCGGGCTGGTCGATCTCAACCGCCGCAACGGGCTTTACCGCGAGGAGGAGGGCGGCGTGAAGGTGAGCGAGCAGGTGCTCTACCAGGCGCGCATCGGCCTGCCTTCGCGCGTGCCTACCGGCATCTACACTGCGGAGACTTATGCCGTCTCCAAGGGCAGGGTGGTCGCCTCCGCCAGCAGCCAGGTGGAGGTGCGCAAGCTGGGCGTGGAGCGCGCGATCGCCAATTTCGCTGAGAACTACGGGTTCGCTTATGGCCTGTTGGCGGTGTTCGTGTCGATCGGCATGGGCTGGCTGGCCGGACGGCTGTTCGCGCTGGTCTGAGCCCGTGCGTGCTCTGGTAACGCTCTTAGGCGGAAATTAACCGAGACCCCGCTATTTCCCGCAATCGGTTGCCAGAAAATCATAGCGGTCACGAAAACAGATGCACGTCGATGGTCTCGATCAGGTTAACGCACCGCTGGCCGGCGCGTCTCCGGCGAAGTTCGCCTCGCCGGTCCAGGGGCAGGAGCCGATCGGCGTTGTGCTGGAGATCAGCGGCTCGGGCAGCCGCATCGCTTTCGACCTCGAGCGGCTGAACGAAATCGCCATGGATGCCGATCCCTCGGTCGCGCTTTCCGGGCAGGTGAGCAGCCAGGTCAAGATTCGCGTCGGCAACGGCTGGCTGCTGGCCAGCGTGCGCAACCAGAAGCAGGACGCCAAGATGCAGGGCGGCGTCCTGTCCGACGTCGACTTCCTAGGCGAAGGGCAGGAGGAGCGGCTGACCGGGCGCATCCAGGCATTCCGGCGCGGCGTCACCTTCTATCCGATCCCCGGCGCGCTGGTCTATCCGGCGACGAGCGACGACCTGCGGCAGATCTATGCCAGCGACGGACGCTCGGCGATCCAGGTCGGCAACGTCTATCCCACCAAGGACATTCGCGCGGGGCTCTACGTCGATGCATTGCTGGGCAAGCATTTCGCGCTGCTGGGCTCGACCGGCACTGGCAAGTCCACCAGCGCGGCGCTGATCCTCCACCGGATCTGCCAGCACGCGCCGGAGGGCCACATCATCATGGTCGATCCCCATGGCGAGTATTCCGCGGCGTTCCGGGATACCGGCGTGATCCTCGACGTGTCGAACCTGCAGATGCCCTACTGGCTGATGAACTTCGAGGAGCATTGCGAGATCCTGCTGACCTCGCGCGGGGACGAGCGGCAACTCGATGCCGAAATCCTCGGCAAGGCGCTGCTGGAGGCGCGTTCGAAGAACCGGCTGGCGGAGCAGATGGGCAAGATCACGGTCGATTCGCCGATCCCGTACCTGCTGTCCGACCTCGGCAACATCCTCAACAACGCGATGGGCAAGCTCGACAAGGGCCACACCAGCGCGCCGTACCTGCGCATTCGCGGCAAGCTGGACGAGTTGAAGGCCGATCCGCGCTACCAGTTCATGTTCTCGGGAATGCTGGTGGGCGACATCATGGCCGACTTCATCGCCAAGCTGTTCCGCCTGCCGTCGCGCGGACGGCCGATCTCGATCATCGACGTCTCGGGCGTGCCGACCGAGATCACCTCCACCGTGGTCGCCGTGCTGAGCCGCCTGGTGTTCGACTTCGCGGTCTGGGCCCGCGAGGAGCAGACCCGGCCGATCCTGCTCGTCTGCGAGGAGGCGCACCGCTACGTCCCCAACGAGAAGAACGCCGACGGATCGTCGGTCGGCCGCATCCTCTCGCGCATCGCCAAGGAGGGCCGCAAGTACGGCATCTCGCTCGGCCTCATCACCCAGCGTCCCTCCGACCTTGCCGAGGGCGTGCTGTCGCAGTGTGGCACGATCATCTCGATGCGCCTCAACAATGACCGCGACCAGGCCTTCGTGCGTGCCGCCATGCCGGAGGGTGCGCGCGGGTTCCTCGATTCGATCCCGGCCCTGCGCAACCGCGAGTGCATCATCTGCGGCGAGGGCGTGGCGATCCCCATGCGCGTCTCGTTCGACGACCTCGAGGAGCATAAGCGTCCCGCTTCCGCCGACCCCTCGTTCACCAGCCTGTGGAACGAGACCGGCGGCGAGGAGGAGATGGTCCTGCGCACCGTCCAGCGCTGGCGCGCCCAGGGCCGGTAAGGAGCCTAGCCCTTGTACGCCGCGCGCCAGTTGCCCATGCGGTAGTAGACCAGCGTGATGAGCACCGTCAGCGCCGAGCCGACCGGGTAGGCCCACCACACGGCATCGCTGCCCAGCCATCCCACCGCCAGGGCGTAGAAGCCGAGGCGTCCCGGGTAGAGGCCTAGGAACAGGATCACCAGCGGCGCCACCACGGCGCCATAGGCACGCATGGTGCCGGTCAGGATCATGGTCACCGAGACGATCACGAACGAGGCGGTGCAGATCAGTTGGATATGCTCCGCGATCGGCATCGCGGGGCTGTTGCCGCCAAGGAACAGCGCGAGCAGCGGACGGTCGAAGGCGACGATCAGCGCCGCCAGCACGGTCGACAGCACGAGGTTGGCGCCAAGCCCGGTCATCGTCACCTTGTCCACCCGGCCATGGTCCCCCGCGCCGAGCGACTGCGCGACCATGGCGCTGACGGCCGAGCCGATCGCGAAGGCCGGCATCTGCAGGTAGTTCCAGAGCTGCAGGGAGGCGCCGTAGGCGGCGGCCGCGTTCAATCCCTCGCGGTTGACGAGGGTGATCATGATGAGCCCGGCCGACGAGACGATCAGCATCTGCGCGCCCATCGGCAGGCCCTTGGTCACGACGTAGCGCAGGTCCTCGCCGCGCGGGACGAGGTAGCCCAGTTCCGGCCCGCGCAGCCGCAGCGGCAGGTCCTTGCGGTAGATGACCCAGAGCTGGAACACCATGCCCGCCGTGTTCGCGCAGGCCGTCGCCATGGCGGAGCCCGCGACGCCGAGGGCGGGAATCGGGCCGAGGCCCATGATGAGGATCGGATTGAAGGCGATGTCCAGCGTCACCGCCAGGATCATCGCGTAGAGCGGCGTCTTGGAATCGCCCGCGCCGCGCATCCCCATCGAGACCATCATGTTGATGGTGCCGAGCGGCAGCGTCACGAAGATCACCTGCAGGTAGGCGAGCGCCTCCGCGCGGCTGGCGGCGGGCGTGTCCAGCGAATCGAGCAGGGCGCCGCCGCCCAGCCAGCCGATCGCCCCGGTGAGCACCGAGATGAGCAGGCAGAAGCCGACGCCGGTGCCGAAGGTCCGCCGCGCCGCCTCGAGATCGCGCGCGCCGAAGTGCTGGCCGACGCGCACGGTGGTGGCCATGCCGAAGCCGAACACGGCGGCGAAGACGAGGAACATCACGATGTTCGCGTTCGCCGTCGCCGCCAGCGCGCTTTCGCCAAGCAGGCGGCCGACCCAGATCGCGTTGACCGACCCGTTCAGCGACTGCAGCACGTTCGACAGCAGCATCGGGATCGAGAACATCAGCAGCGTCTTGAGGATCGGCCCCTTGGTCAGGTCGCCGCGCATCGCGGGGCGGGCGGCGGCCTGCTCCTGCGGAGTGTCGGCGGCGGGGGTTTCCTCGCCGAGAGGGATCGGGCTGGCTTCGTTCATGTACCCCTCGTGTCGCCCCAGAGGTGGATGTGCAAGCGGTCGGTGAAGCGCAGTCCATGGCGCGAGCAGAATTCCGCCAGCCAGCCCGAGCGGCGGCGCACGACATCGCTGGAGCGTCCCTCGGGCATCAGGAACAGCCGGTCGCCGGGAATGGCGTAGGTTTCCTGCAGTTCCATGACCTGTGCGAGATCGGCTTCCTCTGCCACCACGAACTTGAAGAAGGCGCGGGGATCGGCCGCCCATGCGGCAAGGCGATCGGGCAGCAGCGCAAGCTGCGCGGGATTGCCGCTGTGCGCCAGCTTGGGGCTGACGTTGTACTGGTGGACGAGCGCGTCGAGCGCGGGGTGCGGGGCGACGGTGGAGTTGGTTTCCATCTCCACGTGCATCCCCGGGCGGATTTCGTTCAGCGCCGTGACCATGCGGGCGAGGGCGGCGCCCTGCAACAGGGGCTCGCCGCCGGTGATGACGAGGCGGTCGGGCTCCAGCGCGGCGATGGCCCGCGCCAGTTCGGTTTCCTCCATCGCCACCTGGTTATCGCGCCGCTCGAAGGCGAGGTCGTCGCGGTGGAAGCGGTTGTCGCCGGTGAAGCGCCAGGTGTAGGCGGTGTCGCACCATTCGCAGGCGAGGTTGCAGCGCGACAGGCGCACGAACGTGCTCGGCCGTCCCATCGACGGGCCCTCGCCCTGCAGGGAGGCGAAGATTTCCGGTTCACCCGGGGTGGTGGTGGCAAGCGTCAGGGTCATAAGGTGACAGGGGATTACACGGTTTACACGGTCCAGAGGGAAAAGGTGT
>DATKFS010000362.1:0-5735 GCA_035511275.1 Novosphingobium sp. | reverse complement strand
CCCGGACCTCCGACATCAGCCGCGCGACATCGAGCCCCGGCAGCCGCAGGTTGAGGTTCCCGTGCCAGCGCTGCGTGGCCGAACCGTTCAATTCCCAGCGCGAGAGGATCGCCCGCGCCCGCTCCCACAGCACCGAGACATGCGCGGCATCGTCTTCCAGCCTCCGCCTCGCCACTGCCGCCGCCGCGCCGAAACCGGCGCAGAGCAGCGGGCTCAGCGTGCCCGAGCGCAGCCCCTGCTCCTGCCCCCCACCCCGGATCAGCGGCGCGAGGTCGAGGCCGTCGCGCACCCAGAGGGCGCCGATGCCCTTGGGGCCGTAGAGCTTGTGCGCGCTGACGGCGATCAGGTCGGCACTGGCGGGAGTGGCGATCTTTCCCGCGCCCTGCACCGCGTCGCAGAGGAACAGCGCTCCGCCGGCATGGGCGCGGTCGGCGAGGACTTCGACGGGCTGGACGGTGCCGATCTCGTTGTTGACCTGCATGACGGCGACGAGCTTCGTGCCCTCGCCAAGCGGCACGTCGGGATCGACGAGGCCCTCCCCGTCCACGGGCAGCACGGTGAGCGCGGAGTCGATCGCGCGTGCCGTATCGAGGACGGCGGCATGTTCGATCGCCGAAACCGCCAGCCTGCGCGCGCCGCTGCCGACAATCGCGAGGTTGATCGCCTCGGTCGCGCCCGAGGTGAAGATCACTCGCCCGCCCGGCGGCAGCAGCGCGGCCACCTGCTCGCGCGCCACCTCGACGGCGGCGGCAGCGGCGCGGCCCGGTCGGTGCGGACTATGGGGATTGGCGAAGCCGTTCGTGTCCGCGCCACCGAGCCACGGCAGCATCGCCTCGCGGGCTTCGGGCGCCAGCGGGGTGGTGGCCTGATAATCGAGGTAAATCACGAGCTTTGTCCCGCGCGAGCGGCGATCTCGCTCCACCGCGCGGCGAACGCCACGACGTCGTCGAAGCTCGTGTTCCAGCCGGCGCTCATGCGGATCGTGTTCTTCGCTTCCGCCTCCGGCACGCCGAACGCCAGCAGGGTGCGGCTTTGCTTGAGCGTTCCGGAGGAACAGGCGCTGCCGGCGGATACCGCGAAGCCTGCCGAATCGAACTGGATCAATTGTCCCGCCGAGCTGACGCCCGGCATCGTGATCGACAGGATCGAGGGGTCCCACGCGTTCGCCTCGACGCCCTGGAAAGAGCCGCCCAGCCGGTTGATCTCGTATTCGATCTCGCAAAAGGCGATGCCGGCCCGGGTGACCCAGTCGGTCCACCCCTCGATCGCGGTGATGCCCATGCCCTCGCCCACCGTCGCCGGCGCGATCCGGCGTGCTTCGAGCGCGGCGGCGAAGCCCAAGGCGGCAGGCAGGTTCTCGGTGCCGGCGCGATAGCCGCGCTCCTGCCCGCCCGATGGTTCGAGCAGCGCGAAATCGCGCACCAGAAGCGCGCCGATGCCGATCGGCCCGCCCAGCTTGTGCGCCGAGAGGACGATCATGTCCGCGTCCGGCAGGCGGAACTTGCCCGCCGACTGCGCGCAGTCGCTGAGCAGGACGCCGCCTGCCTCGCGTACCATCGCCGCATATTCGCTCACCGGCTGGATGACGCCGGTTTCCGAATTGACGTGCTGGATGGCGACCATCGGGCGCGGACCCGATGCGAGCGCCGCGGCGAGCGCGCCGCGGTCCACCTCGCACCGCTCGCCGATCGGCAGCACCTCGGCATCCGGCGCGGCGCGGAACACCGCGTCGTGCTCCACCGCCGAGACAAGCCGCCGCTCCACTTTCGCGCGGCCGAGACCCAGCGCCAGCGCCTCGCTCGCGCCCGAAGTGAACAGCACCTCGCCTTCCCAGCCGAGCGCCGCCTTCACCCGCGCCCGCGCATCCTCCAGCGCGGCGCGCGCGGCGCGACCGGGAGCGTGGGGACTGGAGGGATTGGCCCAGATCGCCGCACCCTCGAGCCATGCGTCGCGCGCGGCGGGCAGCATCGGCGTGGTCGCGGCATGGTCGAGATAGACTTGAGAAATGGCGACGTCCTGCAAAGTTGTGTTCGGAGCAATAGTTTCTATATAGCGGTCGTTCCATTTTGCACTCCCGCGATGGCCGGCACAGCCGCGCGCGCGGGAGTTTCAACAAGTCAGGCCGCCACAACACATGCCCGCAGTCATCTTTCCCGGTCCCGAAGGTCGTCTCGAAGGTCGTTTCCAGCCGGCGCCGCGCCCGCGCGCACCGGTGGCGATGATTCTCCATCCGCACCCGCAGGCGGGCGGCACGATGAACGACCGCATCACCCAGCACCTCTACAAGACCTTCGTCGCCCGCGGCTTCGCGACGCTGCGCTTCAACTTCCGCGGCGTCGGCCGCAGCCAGGGCAGCTTCGACAACGGCATCGGCGAACTGTCCGACGCCGCCGCCGCGCTCGACTGGGTGCAGTCGATCCATCCCGAGGCATCGACCACCTGGATCGCGGGCGTATCGTTCGGCGCGCTGATCGGCATGCAGCTCCTGATGCGCCGCCCGGAGATCCGCGGCTTCATCTCGGTCGCCCCGCCGGCCAACATGTACGACTTCAGCTTCCTGGCGCCCTGCCCGGCCTCGGGCATCATCATCCAGGGCACCGGCGATACGGTGGTGACGCCCAACGCCGTGCAGAAGCTGGTCGACAAGCTGCGCACGCAGAAGCACATCACCATCCACCACGACGAGATCCCCCGCGCCAACCACTTCTTCGAGAACGAAGTGCCGGACCTCATGAAGTCGGTCGACAACTACCTCGACATGCGCCTCGCGCCGGATTGCCCGATCAAGTAATCCGCCAGAGGTTGGAATTGAGGCAGGCGTCGGAGGATCACTCCGGCGCCTGTTCCTTTTGCGCCGCGCCCGACAGCGACTTGCCGCCGGGCGTGGGCAGCGTCCAGATGACGAGGTTCATCACCATAACCGCAGCCAGCACCAGCATGAGCACGGCCTGCTTGCGGTAGCCGCCGCGCCGCAACAGCGCGACGGCTCCCAGCACGAGAGCGATGGCGGTCAGCAAGAGCAGGGAAAGCGCGATGTTCATGAAGGCGTCCTAGCGCAGCCTGCGCCGGTTTGACAGTATCGGCGAGCGCCGCCATCGTCCGCGCCATGACCAGCACTCCCATGGACCGTCGCGCCCCGCTTTCCCGGCGCAATGCCCTCCAGCTTCTCGCGGCGGGCACCGCGACCCTCGCGCTGCCCGCCTATGCCAAGGTCGCAAAGCCCGCGCCCGACGCCGCGGCCCTGCTCGACAGCATCGCCTGGAGCCTGCTCGAACAGGTGCCCGAAGGCGCGACAGGGCTCGGCGTGGACGTGGGCGAGCACGCCGCACTGCGTTCGCGGCTCGAAGACCGCTCGCAGGCCGGGCGCCATGCCTATGCCGCGACCTTGCGCAAGGGACTGGCCTCCGTCGAAGCCCTCGACGACGCCGGGCTCGACCACTCCACGCGCACCAGCCTGGCGGTGGTGAAAAGCGCATTCTCCACCGCACTCGACGGTTTCGCCCTGCCCTATGGCGACGTCGCCGTCGGCGGCTGGCGCAACACGCCCTACGTGGTGATCCAGAACGTCGGCGCCTATCTGGACCTGCCGCGCTTCCTCGACGCCGACCATCCGGTGAAGACCGCCGAGGACGCGGATGCCTACGTCGCTCGCCTCGGCCAGTTCGACGGGCAGCTCGACGGCGAGCTCGGCCGGATCAAGGCCGCCACCGACATGGGCCTCGTGCCGCCTGACTTCCTGCTCGACCGCGCCATCGCCCAGATGACCAGCACGATCGCCGACGCGCGGGCCGACGGCGGCGACCTCGTCTCCTCGATCGCCGGGCGGACCAAGGACCTGTCCGGAAGCTGGGCGGCCGACGCCAGGCGGATCGTCGCCGGCGAAGTCGTGCCCGCCCTCGAGCGCCAGTTGGCCGAACTGCAGCGGCAGCGCACGCTTGCGAAGAGCGACCCCGGGATGCGCGAGCGGCCGGGCGGCGCCGAATTCTACGCCTGGGCCCTGCGCGCCAGCACGACCACGCAGGTTCCCGCCGAGGAGATCCACCAGCGCGGCCTTACCGAACTCGCCGAACTCCACGGCCGCATGGACCCGATCCTCAAGGGTCTCGGCTATGCCACCGGCACCGTGGGCGCGCGCATGGCCGCGCTGGGCGAGGACAAGCGCTTCATGTTCCCCGAGGGCGACCCCGGCCGCGCCGAGATCCTCGCCTTCATCCGGCAGCGGATAGACTGGATTCGCGCGCAGATGCCCCGCGCCTTCCGGCAGGTCGTGCCCGGCAACGTCGAGGTCCGCCGACTGCCCCTCTCGGAGGAACCCGGCGCGCCCACCGCCTACGGCGGCGCCGGTTCAAAGGACGGCACCATACCCGGCAAGATGTGGCTGAACCTTCGCACCACCGACCTGCACCGCAAGTACGACCTGCCCACGCTCGTCCACCACGAGGCGATCCCGGGCCACGTCTGGCAGGGCGAATATGCCAACCGCCTGCCGCTGATCCGCTCGATCCTCGCGTTCAACGCCTATTCCGAAGGCTGGGCGCTCTATGGCGAGCAGCTCGCGGACGAACTGGGCGCCTACGACGAGGACCCGGTGGGCCGGCTCGGCTACCTGCAGTCGCTGGCCTTCCGCGCCTGCCGCATGGTGGTGGACACCGGGCTCCACGCCAAGGGCTGGAGCCGCGAGGCAGCGGTGCGCTTCTTCATGGAGAAGAACGGCAACAAGCGCGAGGAAGTGGTGAACGAGGTGGACCGCTACTGCTCATGGCCGGGGCAGGCCTGCGGCTACAAGATGGGCCATTCGCAGATCGTCGCCCAGCGGACGCGCGCCCAGGCCGCGCTGGGTGCGGCCTACGACCTGCGCGATTTCGACCAGGCGGTGGTCGACGGCGGCAACGTCCCGCTCGACGTGCTGGCCCGCAATGTCGAGGCGTATATCGCAGGCAGGAAGCGCTAGCCTTCGAAACGGGACGCCGCCCCGGCCCGGCCGGGACGGCGTCCTGTTCGAAATGCCGGTCAGGACTTGCCGAAAAGGCCCTTCGCCATGCCCTTGAGGTCGTCAAGGACGCTGCCGTCGCCGTCCTTGTCGAAGAAGCTGGCCGCCTTGCCCGGATCGGCCGCGACGGCGGCAGCGAACTGGGTCAGCGAGCCTTCGCCGCCGATCTGCGCGATGATCTGCTGGATCGTGCCGACGTCGAGCCCGGTCCGCTCCGCCGCCAGCTGCGCGGTGTCGCCTTCCTGCTGGTGCGCGATGCCGAGCGCCACGATCGCCTTTTCCGCCACGGCCGGATCGATGCCCAGCTTGCCCGCGAGATTGACCACGTCCGCGTGTTCGCTGACCTGACCGAGGATGCCGTCAAAAAGTCCCATGTGCACTACTCCGTGGTGGTGGAATGCAGGTATGAAGACAAAGCATGACAAGGGAAAGGCCGGAATTTCCCGGAGTTCGATCAGTGGCGACGGCCGTGCGGCGACGGTTTCGAAGCGCGGTGCAGTGTGCGACCGGTTGGCGCATATGGCAGGCTTGGGCCGGTAGCGGAATGGCGGCTCACCGGCTCAGATCGACAGATAGCTGTCTGTCGCCTTCGGAGTGGCGCATCGCCAACAAAGGAGATTTCCGGCCGGTCTGCAGACGCCCCATAGTGGTCATTCGTGTTCCTCCCCGAGCTTGTCTCGGGGAGGGGGACCGCCGCCGCAGGCGGTGGTGGAGGGGGACCTTCGCCACAACGGAACCTCTCGTT
>DATKFS010000361.1:0-15994 GCA_035511275.1 Novosphingobium sp. | reverse complement strand
TTGTCGGTGAAGAACGAGGGCCGCATCGGCAGCGTCTCGTACTCGGCCTTGAGCGCGGCGATGTCCGCGCCCGACAGCGCATCGCCGATGATGACGAAGCCTTCGGTCTCCAGCTGCCGGATACGCTCCGGCCCGGTCATGGCGAGGCAGGCGTCACGGATCGGCGAGGGCGCGTCCAGAGTGCTCATGGTATCGAGTTCGCCTTGTTGAAACCTTCGATCATCGCGGTTTTCAGCAGATAGGCGCGCGTGGCAACCGGGTCGGCGGCGATGCGGCGGAACTTTTCTCGCTCTGCGGCTGCGGCCTCGCGGTCGCTCTGCTCCAGCGATTCCTTGTTCTCGATGGTGATCGACTGCAGCACCGCCTTGGCGGCGAAGCGGCGCTGGCGGTCGTAGAGGTCGAGCGCGGCATCGTCGCCGGTCTCCTTCCACGCGGCGAGCGAGCGGGCGAGGTTCTCGGCGTCGTGGATGCCGAAGTTCATGCCCATGCCGCCGAGCGGGTTGTTGAGGTGCGCCGCGTCGCCCGCCAGCAGGATCCGCCCGTCACGGAAGGACGAGGCGACGCGCTGGTTCACCGTGTAGAGGTTGGTGTGCACGACGTCGAAGTCTCGCCCCTCGCCGATGAAGCGCTCCATCCGTGCGCGGCAGTTGGCGAAGGAGGTCAGTTCGGCCTCGTCGTCGGCAGGGTCCGTCGGGAAGACGGTGCGCCACAGGCCGGGCGGGCCATCGGCGGGTACCTTGAACACCGCGCACCATTCCTTGGGGTCCGAGACGTAGTTGGAGAAGGCGTAGCCCTCCGCCTCGAAGTCGAAGTTGGTGGTGATGACGAGGAAGCGCTCGGCATAGGTGAAGCCTTCGAAGGCGAAGTCGCGCGACTTGCGCACGACCGAGCGGCCGCCGTCGGCGCCGACCAGCCAGTCGGCGTCGTAGGTCCCCTTGTCGGTGGTGACCGAGACGCCGCTTTCGTCCTGTGCGATCGCGGTGATCTCCTCGCCCTGCCGCAGTTCGAACAGCGGGTTTGCGGCAAGCTGGCGGCGGACGATGTTGACCAGCTTGTGCTGTTCGCACTGGAGGCGGAACGGGAAGGTGGTGTCGTCCTTGAGGATGCCGAGGTCGAATTCGGCGACCTTGCCCTCGGTGCGGTCGCGGCGCTGCCAGCGCGCGGCGACGATGCCTTCCTCCATCAGCTTGTCGGTGACGCCGGACGGCGCCAGCATCTCCAGCGTCGGCGGGTGGAAGGTGGCGGCGCGCGGATCGGTGGCTTCGCCGGTCGAGCGTTCGATCACGAGCACCGGAATGCCGTGGCGCTCGACGAGGAACAGGGCGGCGCACATGCCCGAGGGGCCTGCGCCGGCGATGATGACGGGGCGGCGACTTGCGCCAGCATTCGTGGTCATGTCAGAATTCTTCGAGCAGGCGGCCGTAGCCGTGGATCTTGTCGTCGACGCCCATGCGGCGCAGCGCGTTCCAGTAGGTCAGCGCGTTCATCGAGAGGACGGGCTTGCCGAGCCAGCGCTCGGCTTCGGCGGAGACGGCCATGCCGGCAAGGTTGGTGCCGACCTGGACGATCGCGTCGACATCGTCGCCGTCGAGTTCGCGATAGGCCTCGCGCACTTCGGCCTCGGTGGTATGGGCGATCATGCGCGGGGTGGGGCACTTCAAGCCCTTGAGGCGCACGACGGTGTGGCCGGCTTCCTCAAGGTAGTCGGACACCACCTTGTCGCCGCGTGGCTGGTGCGGCGTGAGCACCGCGATGCGCTTCGCCTTGAAGCATTCGAGCGCGGCGAGCAGGCTTTCCGAGCCCATCGAAACGCCCACTCCGGCGCGCTCCTCCAGCGACAGGCGCAGTTCCTCGGCCTTGGCGACGCCGCCCCAGAAGGCTTCCAGCGCGACGCCCATGATGAGGTGGTTGGGCGCGCAGGTCATGACCTGGTCGACCGCCGGGCCGATGCCCGAGCGCATCGCCTCGACATGCTCGGCGAAGGCGTCCTCGGACGTGATCTTGCGTTCCGGGATCGAGATACGCGCGATCTGGTTGGTTACGCCGCGCGGCCTCAGGGCCTCGCACTCGGGCTGGACCGAGGTGTTCGTTGACGGCATCACGATGCCGACGATGCCGCGCCAGCCAAGACAATCTACCATGCTTTCCCCCGTAGCGGATGGCCTTGCGTAATGGCCGTGCCGCGCGAGGCTCGCCTCAGTCGTCTGGATTATGCCCGCTTGGCGAATAGGTCCCCTCGGCGCCCGCGAACGGGGCCTCGGCGCCGACGCCGGCAAGGTTGATGGTCAGGCAGATGGTGGTGAAGAAGCCCACGAGACCGACGACTTCGACCATCGCACGCTCGCCCAGTGCGTCGAGGGCGGCGGCGTGAAGCGAATCGCCAATGCCGCCCCGTTCCAGCAGAGCGCGCACCAGCGCAAGGGCCGATCGCTCGCGCGGGGACAGCCCCGCAGGCTCGGCCTCTGCGGCGGCGAGCGCGGCCACCAGCCCCTCTTCGAGCCCTGCTTTCAGCGCCAGTCCGCGATGGCTGGCGAAGGCCGACGTGCAGCGCCAATGCCGGGCGACGGCAAGGATCACCACTTCGCGCAAGGGGTCTTCCAGCGTCGATTCCTTGGCGAGATGGATGCGCACATGCTGCAGCGCCTCCCACAGCAGCGGCGCGCGCAGGAACGCGGGGTAGGGGCCTGTATGCGTCGCGCGGGCGCTCATCCGTTGCTGGTCGGGGGTCAGGTCGGAGTCGGGGATCGGCGGGAAGCGGTTCACGCGAGGGTCTCCAGGAATGCGAGGATGCGGTCTGCCGCGTCCTGCGGGGCGTCGGCAAGCAGCAGATGGCCGGTATCGGGGATGACCGCCGTGCCCCGGCAGTCGGGAAGCAGCGCCGCGATCGCCCCGGCCATGGCGACGGGGAGATAAGTCGAATGTTCCGACCACGTCACCAGCGTCGGCACGGCAACCTGCGGGAGCGTGCGGGCCAGCAGTTCGGGTTCGAACTGCGCGAGGCGGCGGGCGCTTTCCTCGGCGCGGCCGGGGAGTTCGCCGTAGCCGCGCGCGGCGGCGACGATGGCGCCGAATGCGGCTGCGTCGCGCGGGCGCCGGAACAGGCCGCGCAGCCGCTCGGCGTACCACTGGAGGGACCCGGCGCGCTGCGTCGCCGCTGCACCCACGCCGGTGGACAGCGAACGGTCGCGGGGCATCCCGCTGCTGGTCGCCAGCACGAGCCCGGCGAGGCCCTCGGGCGGATCGGCGGCCAGGAGGGCGGCGGCGATGCCGCTGTGCGACTGGCCGACCACGACGTGCCGCCCCGCCCCGGCGTGTGCCGCGAAGGCGCGCACCAGTCGCGCATGGGCCTGCGCCGAATGGTCCCCGTCGGCGAAAGGGCCGCTCAGTCCATGCCCGGGCAGGTCGAGCCGCAGGACCCGCGTCCGCCCGGCAAGCGCCTGCGCGAAGTCCTCGAAGTGCGACGCGCCCAGCCATTGCGCGCTGAGCAACAAGACGGCGGGCAGGTCGGTGGCGTAGCCATCCTCGATCCAGTGCAGGTCGCAACCTTCGACGATCGCGAAGCGCGAAGCGGGGCTGGCGTGGGCAAGGCGCATGTCCTTCAATGCCGTCGAGGGTTCGGGGCGATCCATCGTTGTCTCCGCTCTGCGCAGGATTGGGAGTGCCGCGATAATTGGCCGGGAGCCCGTCGGAAGCGACCGGCGGGCCATTTGATCGGCCAGCGATCACGATTCGATCGCAAGTGGCCGTTTCGCGGGCAAGTGACAGTTTCCGGACAAGGACAGGCCGGGGCCGCGCTGCCGAAGAGCAGGCGGGCACACCGGCCACGGGAGGGATCGGTTCAGGGTTCAGCGGTTCAAGAGGGGTAGCGCCATGCGCAAGTCAGGGATTTCCATTACACTTCACTCCGGCGTCGCCATCGCCGCGATGCTCGTCTCGCCGCAGCAGGCCATGGCGCAGGCCGCGGACGATGCCTCGGGCAACGACACGGCGGTCGAAACCGGCGGCGTCATCATGGTCACCGCGCGCAAGCGGCAGGAATCGCTGCAGGACGTGCCGATGGCGATCAGCGCCTTCTCGACCGAGAAGATCGAGCGCGACGGCATCAACAACATCGCGGGCGTCATCAAGCAGACGCCCAGCCTGCAGTTCGACAAGGGCTTCTCGCCGCAGGACAACCGCGTCTCCATCCGCGGCCTTCCCGGTAACTCGGGCCGCCCCTCGGTCGCCATCCTGATCGACGGCATCGACTATACCACCGAATCCATCGCCACCGCCGGCGGCGGCAACCTGATGGACCTGCGCCTGTTCGACTTCGAGCGCATCGAGGTGGTGAAGGGCCCGCAGTCCGCGCTCTACGGCCGCTCGGCCTTCGGCGGCGCGATCAACTACGTGCCCAAGGAACCGGGCGACGAGTTCGGCGGATCGATCGGCGGCGAACTGGGCCTCTACGGCCGCGCCGAAGTGAAGGGCGCGCTGGACCTGCCGGTGGACGAGACGCTCTCGCTGCGCGTGAACGGCGTCTACACCCGCGACGGCGGCTACTATCGCAACACCGTGACGGGCAACAGGCTGGGCGGCTACGAGGCCTTCGGCGGCTCGGTCTCGGCCAAGTGGGAGCCCAACGACGCCGGCAAGATCATCGCCCGCGTCACTTATGCCGACGACCAGGAGGACCAGCGCGCCGCCAAGTACTACGGCCTCGCCAACGGCGTCTCGACGCAGATTGCCTCGCCCGCCGACGTGGTCGGCCAGCGCATCGGCACCGGGACCATTCCCGCGTTCGTCTACGGCTACGCCAAGGGTTACATCTACAACGAGGACGTGCCGATCGCGCTCAGCGCCGATCCCAAGGACCCGACCGGCAAGTCCGACTACCCGGGCGCCCACACCAAGAACATCTTCGCCACGATCCACGGCGAATACGACCTCGGCTTCGCGGACCTCTCGTCGTGGACCGGCTATGCCCGTTCCAAGGGCACGACCGTTTCCGACGTCGACTACTACGGCCAGGTTCTGAGCCAGGCCACGCTGCCCGCGCCGGGCGGCCTCGCCGAGTATTCGTCGAACGGCTACAACGGCTTCTGGCAGTTCGACATCAGCACCAAGACCACGCAGCTCAACCAGGAGTTCCGCCTTTCCAATATGGACGGCGGGCCGTTCCGCTGGGCCGTCGGCGGGCTCTACTGGTGGGAGAAGGTGGAACAGCTCGACCGCCGCATCCTGAGCTACACGCTGGGCGCCAATGCCTCGCCGTGGCTGAACGTCTCGCAACTGGGCGGCCGCTCGCCGATCGCTGGCAAGGTCGGGCGCACCTCCGAGCACGTCTCGGGCTACGGCATGTTCGAATACGACATCCTGCCCACGCTCACCGCCAGCGTCGAGGGGCGCTACGCCAAGGAGAGCTACGACTACCTGTTCGGCCAGACCGTGGCGATCGCCGGCACCGGCGACCTGACGCAGGGCCCGCGCCCGATCGTCTACGTCGGTGCCTCGGGCAAGGCCTCCGCCTCCACCACCTACTTCGCCCCGCGCGGCATCCTGAGCTGGAAGCCCAACACCGACATGATGTTCTACGCCTCGGCGGCGCGCGGCGTGAAGCCGGGCGGGCTGACGCAGGTGGGCACGGTCGACCGCGACCTCGGCACCTACAAGCCCGAGCGCGTGTCGAACTACGAGATCGGCGCCAAGCTGACCTTCATGAACGGCAAGGGCTACGTGAACCTCGCCGGGTTCCACATGGACTATACCGACAAGCAGGCATCGACGCTGGTGCCGGTGGACCTGTCGATCAGCTCGCAGGGCGCGCTCAGCGTCACCACCAACGCGGGCAAGGCGACGATCGACGGCCTTGAGGTGGAGTTCGGCGTGCAGCCGATCCCGGGCCTCTCGCTCTCGGGCGGCTACACGTACCTCGACGCCAAGTACAAGGACTTCGTCTACAACTCGACGTCCACCTTCGACCCGGCGCGGACCGGAACCTGCACGATCATCACCGTCGGCTCCACCCGCGTCTGCGAGACGGACCTCTCCGGCAACGGCATCGAGGGTGCATCGAAGCACAGCGGCACCGCGACGGCGAACTACACAGCCGCACTTACCGGCGAGCTGGACGGGTTCGTGGAAGTCAGCGGCACCTATCGCGGCCCGCGCTGGTCGGACCCGTACAATGCGTGGAAGCTGAGGCCGATCACGCTGGTGGACGTCAAGGTCGGCATCACCTCCGACCAGTACAACCTGACGCTCTACGTCGACAACGTGTTCGACAACCGCCGCATCCAGTCGGCCGTGTCGCTGCTCGACGTGGCGGCGGGCAGCTTCGGGCCGCTGAACATGGTCGCCTACATGCCCGACCCGCGCCGCGCGGGCGTGCGGTTCAACTACAACTTCTGATCGCGGCGACGGGCCGTGCCGATGCCACCCGGCACGGCCCGACAAGGAGAACCCGACATGACGATCCGCCGTTTCGGCATCGGCGCGGCGCTGGCCCTGGGGCTGGCCGCCGCGCCTTCGTTCGCGGAGCCTGCGGCCGAGGAAGGCAGCGTGCCGTCGGCGGCGGGGACGATCCCCTTCTCCAGCCACGCCTCGCCCGAGGCGCGCGCCGCCTTCGCGCGGCGACTGGCGGAGAAGGGCCTCAATCCCGCCAAGGAGCCGATCGCCGCCGTGCGCGCCTATCACGAGGCGGGCGACAGGGCGGCGCTGGTGAAGATGGCGGCGTCCTATCCCGTGGACGTCCGCCGCGAGACCATGGGCGGCGTAGAGGTCCAGGTGGTCACCCCGAAGGCGGGCGTCGCCGCCACCAATCGCCGCCGGGTGCTCATCAACGTCCACGGCGGCTCGTTCCTGTTCGGATGGCCGAGCGGGGCGCTCGTCGAATCAGTGCCGATCGCCGCGCTGGGCGGTTTCACCGTCGTCACGGTCAACTACCGCATGGCGCCCGAGCACAAATTTCCCGCCGGCAGCGAGGACGTGACGGCGGTCTACCGCGAACTCCTCAGGACCTATCCCGCGAAGGGGCTCGGCATCTACGGCTGTTCCGCAGGCGCGGTGCTGACGGGCGAGGCGGTGGTCTGGATCGACCGTGCGGGCCTGCCTATGCCGGGCGCGATCGGCACCTTCTGCGGCTCCATCGAAGGCACCGGCGGCGACAGCCAGTACACCGGCTCGCTGCTGAACGGCTATCCGCTGCCCGCCGTCGTGCGGCCGATGACCCAGTCGGGCAACGGCTATCTCGACGGCCAGTCGGACGCGGACCCGCTCGTCATCCCGGCCCGCTCGCCCGAACTGCTGAAGCGCTTCCCGCCGACGCTGCTCATCACCAGCACCCGCGACTTCGCGATGAGCAACACCATCACCGCCCACCGCGATCTCGTGAAGGCCGGTGTCGATGCCGACCTGCATGTCTGGGACGGACTGTGGCACGCCTTCTTCACCGACCCGGACCTGCCGGAATCGCGCGACGCCTACGCCGTGATCGCGCGGTTCTTCGCGGACCATCTCGCACCTTGAACACCCAACCCGGGTGCGGTGCCTGACGGCCCGGACTTTCGCAGTCCGGGCCGTTCGTTTGTGCAGCCTCAGCGCAGGTCCATCACGTGGTGCGCGTCGAGGCTGGAACGCAGGTCCTCGAACGTGACCATCTGCAGGCGCGGGTCCTTCTTGCGGACTTCGCCCGCATCGGTGTCGGTCAGGACGTTGATGACGGTGGCCCTGTCGCTGGCAAGGGCGGCGGCGATGGCGGGCGCGAGGTCGGCCACGGCCTCCACCTTGACGCCGTGCGCACCGAAGCCCTGCGCGACGAGGTGGTAGTCGCACTGGCCCAGCACGCAGTTCACCGTGGTGCCGAGGCGCGTCAGCAGCGCGTTGCGCTCGGTGCCCCAGTTGCCGTCGTTGGAGATGATGCAGGTCAGCGGCAGGCCGTCGATCACCGCCGAGTTGAACTCTGCGGGGTAGAAGCCGAACGAGCCGTCGCCGGTCACCAGCACGACGGGGCGCAGCGGCGTGCCGTCGTCCTCGGCGACCTGCCGCGCGCCCGCCGCCGCGCCGATGGCGAGCGGGGTGCCGATGCCCATCGAGCCAAGCGGGTAGTGGTCGAGGTAGCAGCGCTCCGAACGCATCCGCATGACCGAGGACATCCAGTTGTAGACGTCAGCGCCGTCCGCCACGAAGATCGCCTCGGGCGGCAGCTGCTCCATGAGCGTCCTGCCGATGGCGAGGGGGTGGATGGGCGCGTCGCCGTCACGGCCGAGTTCGTCCACACGGGCAAGGCGGACTTCCAGCGCCTCGACGACCCATGCGCGGTCGAACGCGGCCTGCCCGCGTCCGCGCAGCGCCTCGACCAGCATCTCGACGCCGAGCCGCGCATCGCCCTGGACGGGGATTTCCACTGTGCGGGTGCGGCCGATCTCGCCGCCGTCGATGTCGATCTGGGCGAAGACGGCGCTCTCGGAAAAGCGCGGCGCCATGCCGAAGCCGATGCGCTGCTGCAGGCGGATGCCCACCGCGATCACCAGGTCGGCATGCTTGGCGGCGACCTGCGTCAGCGCCCAGGGATAGCCGTGGTCCATGTCCTCCGCCACCAGCCCCCGGCCGAGCGCATGACCGAAGACCGGCAGGCCGAACTCCTGCGACAGCGCGCGCAGCGCCGCGCCCGCGCCAGAGAGCGCCGCGCCGGTCCCCGCCAGCACGAGCGGACGCTTCGCCTTGCCGATCGCGTCCGCCAGCGCCTCGATGCCGTCGGCCGCGGGCTGCGGGGGGATGGGCTTGAGCTTGCGGCTGCGCACCGCGCCGCCGTCCTTGAGCACTTCGCCCTCGATGTGCGTGGGGATGCCGAGCACGGCGACGCCGGGGCGGCCCGAGGTCGCCTGATGGAACGCGGCGTTGAGGTATTCCTCCAGCCGGTTCGCGTCGGTCACGGTGCGTGCCCACTTCACGAAGGGCTTCACCATGTCGAGCCCGTCGTTGGTCTCCTCCGACATGGACTCGCTGCTGCCCTCATTGACCGAGGCGAGCAGCACTACCGGCGAGCAGGCGAGCTGCGCGGTGCGGATGCCGCCCAGCGCATTGGGCAGGCCCTGATGCCCCGCGATCATGGCGACGCCGGGGAGCCCGGTCACCCGCGCGAAGCCATCGGCGGCGGCGACGGTCGAGTTCTCGTGGCGGCTCGGCACGATGTGGAAGTCGGTCTGTTCCAGATCGCGCAGCAGGGGGGCGTGCGCGGCGCCGGCAAGGCAGAACACGGTGCGCAGGCCCTGCTGGCGGAACACCTCGATCATGGCTTGGCCGCCGGTGCGGGGAGTGGTCATGCTGGTCATCTTTCTGTTTTTCGAATGTCTTGGATCAGGCCGCGCCGGGCATCAGGCCCGCATAGTCGCCCTCGCGCGCGTCGAGCGTGGTGCCGAGCATGTCCTCGGCGCGGCCGCCGTTGCGGGGGAGGAGAAACGGGCGCGCGCTTTCGGGCGCCTTGGCGAGATCGGCCTCGTCCCACTCCTTCACCTCGCCCGCGCAGCGCGCCCAGAGCGGGCGGTAGGCGAACTCCAGCATCCCGCGCCCCTCGTTGCCGAGGTGCGGGTGGGTGCCGTGGAAGGCCTTGACGTTGAAGACGATGGCATCGCCCGCCTTCAGCGTGATCGTGCGCATGTCCTCGTGATGGTTGTAGCGGACGTAAGGATTGGCGACCTCGTGCACCGACAGGTGCGAGCGGGGCACGATCGTGAACGGCGCGCGGTCGATCGTCAGGTCGTCGAGGTAGAGCAGCACGCGCAGCGTCGCGGGGCTGCTTTCCTCCCACCCTTTCGCCTCCGAGCCATAGGGCTGGTAGTCGGAGTGAAGCGCGAGGCCCGGAACCCCGGGCCCGCTGGTGATGTAGTGGCCGAGCATGAACACCACGTCCTTGCCCAGCGCCTTCTCCAGCAGCGGCACGAGGCGCGGGTTGCCGATCATTTCGGCGAAGGCCGGGCTGTGCCACTGGGGCGGCGCCTTGGCGAACTTCTGGTGCTCGGAATAGGGCGCGACGTTCATCGGCAGGTCGGCCAGCTCGGCGCGCACCGTGTCGATCTCGGCCTGCGTGATGAGGCCGGGGACGATCACGTAGCCCTCCACCGCAAGGTGCTCGTCCTGCCGGGCGAGGTCCAGCGCGCTCCAGTCCGTTTCGACGAGGCGGACGGGGCCGCGTGTGGTGTAAGTGGTCATGGCCGACTCCCTTGGGGGCGTTGTCGTCCCCGTCAGACCGCAAACCATGGCCTGCCGGAATTCCCTTGCCCCGCCTTATTCGGCAAGCGAGCACGAGCGTGCAAGGCCCCTGCGCACCGCGACCGCTTGCGGTGAGAACGCGCATCAGATCAGCACAGTGTTCTTTTTTGCAGGAGCCCAAGATGCCCGCCCGCAGCCTTCGCCTTGCCGCGATCCTTTCCGCGACCGGCAGCCACATCGCCGGATGGCGCCACCCCGACTGCCCCGCCGACGGCGCCTTCAACATCGCCCGCTACGTGGAGGAGGCGCAGATCGCCGAGGCCGCGAAGTTCGATTTGTGCTTCCTGGCCGACAACTACGCGCTCAAGCAGGCGAGCAACGAGGAACTGAGCCGGACCTCGAACTCGATCGCGATGCTCGAGCCGATCACCGCGCTTTCGGCGATGGCGATGGTGACGAGGCATATCGGCCTCGTCGCGACGATGTCGACCACCTACTGCGAGCCGTTCCATGTCGCGCGCCAGTTCGCCTCGCTCGACCATATCAGCGGCGGGCGTGCGGGGTGGAACCTCGTGACCTCGGCCAATCCGGCCGAGGCGCTGAACTTCAACCGCGACATGCAGGCCGACCATGACGCCCGCTATGCGCGCGGCGACGAGTTCGTCGACGTGGTGCGCAAGCTGTGGGACAGCTGGGACGACGGCGCGCTGGTGGCCGACAAGGCCAGCGGGCGCTACTTCCGGCCCGAGGCGCTGTCACCGGTAAACCACAAGGGGACGCATTTCTCGGTCAAGGGCCCGCTCAACGCGCTGCGCCCGCCGCAGGGGCATCCGGTGATCTTCCAGGCGGGGTCCTCGCCCGCAGGGATCGCGCTCGCCGCGCGCTCGGCGGACTGCGTGTTCACGCAGCAGCGCTCGATCCCCACCGCGCGTGAGTTCTACGTGAAGGTCAAGCAGGCGGTCGCCGCCGCCGGGCGCGATCCCGATACCGTGCGCGTGCTGCCGGGCCTCGTGCCTTTCGTGGGCGCAACGCGCGAGGAGGCACAGGCGAAGTTCGATGCACTACAGAACCTCGTCGACCCGGTGGTCGGCATCCAGATCCTGACCGCCGTGCTGGGCGGCAAGGTCGACCTCTCGGGTTTCGACATCAACGGCCCGGTGCCCGAGATCCCGCCGAGCGACGGCATGACCACGTTCCAGGCCAACCTCCTCGCCGAAGCGCGCGAGGAGGGGCTGAGCCTGCGCGAGCTGTACTTGCGCTACGCGGCGGGGTTCGGGCACTGGCGCGTGGTGGGCTCGGTCAAGGACGTGTCCGATCTCATCGAGGAAGCGTTCCATGCCGAGGCGGCGGACGGGTTCGCCATATCCTCGCCGATGTTGCCGGGATCGCTGAGGGACTTCGCGGAACTGGTGGTGCCGGAGTTGCAGCGACGCGGGCTGTTCAGGACCGAGTACGAAGGTGAGACCCTGCGCGACCGGCTCGGCTTGCCGAGGCCGGTGAGGGTCGATCCGGTGCGGGGGTGAAACGATGACAAATCCTCCCTGTCGCGATGCGATGGGGAGGATTTGAAGCTGCCTCAACCTAGCGGCACATAGCTCGCCGCCGCGTCCCGCTCCGCCGGATCGCTGGCGCTCTCGAACCAGTCGGCGATCTGGCTGCCGGTCATGAACGCCACGTCATCGCGGGCCTGCAGCAGATCGAGCATCCGCTCGAACCACGCGAAGCGGTGGGGCACCGCGATGAGG
Organism: Novosphingobium sp.; assembly: GCA_035511275.1. Taxonomy (GTDB): domain Bacteria; phylum Pseudomonadota; class Alphaproteobacteria; order Sphingomonadales; family Sphingomonadaceae; genus Novosphingobium. The sequence goes on along the minus strand of DATKFS010000361.1, from coordinate 4,061 downwards.
TGCGGGTGCAGGCCAAGCGTCACGATGCGTGGGGCTCGCTCCAGTTCGGGCGCATAGCATTCCAGCGTCTGCACGAGGCGGTCGTGCATCTCGGAGGAGGAATGCTTCTCGACCGCGTAGATCACGCTGTCGTTGATCTCCAGCGAGTAGGGCACGCCCACCATCGCGCCCCCGGCGGTCTTCATCCACACCGGCAGGTCGTCGAGCACCCAGTCGCAGCAGTAGCGGATGCCTTTGGCGGCGAGGTGGTCGAGCGTGTCCGCCGTCTGCCTGAGGCCCGGCCCCAGCCAGCCCGCGACGGGCCTGCCCGAGAACGCGGCGATCTTGTCGATCGCGGCGCCGAGAAGGTCCGCCTCGCTGTCCTCGGCGGTGAGGGCGCGCTGGTGCATGCCGTGGCCCATGAACTCCCACCCGGCGTCGAGCACGGCTTGCGCCAGTTCGGGATAGTTGTCGATGACGCTGGCGTTGAACGCGCAGGTCACCGGCAGGCCCCGGCGGCCGAGCGTCTCGAACAGGCGCGGCATTCCGCAGCGCATTCCGTATTCGGCCCAGGAGAAGTTGGGAATGTCGGGCACAGCCTCGGCCCCGTGGGGCGCGGGCAGGAGCTTCCTCGGCATCGCGTGGTCGAAGCGCCAATTCTCGATGTTGACGACGATGTGGACGATCAGGCGACCGCCCTCGGGCGCTGCGATCGGGGCCCTCGCGCTGGAGAGCCGATAGGGTACGCGCGGGTTGGTCGACACGTCAGATCCTCCGGGTGGCGCCGCCGTCGGCGGTGAGCGAGGTGCCGACCAGCATGTCGGCGGCATCGGAGAGCATCATCGCCGCGAGCCGGCCCATCTCGTCCGCCGTGGCGATCCGGCCGAGCGGCTGCGCGGAGAGGAGGTCGGCCTCGACTTCCGCGCCGGGACGGCCCTGGCTCTGCGACAGGCGCTCGATCTGCAGGTTCCAGCGGTCGGTGCGGGTGGGCCCGGGGTTGAGCGCGTTGATGCGGATGCCATGGGCCGCGACGTCCTCCGCCAGCCCCCGGATCACCGCGAGGCAGGCGGCATTGGCGGCGGAGCCGGGCAGCATGACCTTGTTCGCCTGCACGCCGTTGTTGCCGACGATCACGAGGATGCGGCCCGATCCCGCAGCCTTCATCGGCGGCACGAGCGCCCGCAGCGCGCGGACCATGCCCATGAACTTGAGTTCGAGCGCGCTTGACCAGACGTCGTCGGCAAGCTCGGTGAACGCGCCGCCCTGCGCCGCGCCCGCGCTGATGACGGCGAGGTCGATCCGGCCGTGGCGGGCCAGCGCCGCCTCCACCGCCGCCTCGGCATCGCCGGGGCGGGTGAGGTCGGCGGCAAGCGGCAGCGATCCGGGCATCGCGGCAAGGCTGGGATCCAGCGCCTCATGGCTGCGCGCGGTCAGCGCCAGCTCCACCCCCTCGCCGTGAAGCGCCCGGGCCGATGCGGCGCCGATGCCCCGGCTCGCCCCGAAGACGAGGCCGGTGCGACCCTGAAGCCCGAGGTTCATGCGCTCACGCCTTCCAGCGCGCCCCAGCTGGTCAACTCGACCAGCGCCCCGGCATCGGGCGCGGTCTCCAGCGACCAGACGAGGTCGAACACCGCCTGCTGCTGCGCGGGCGTGAGGAGCCCTGCGGCGTTGTCGGCGAACTTGCCTTCCAGTTCGCGGTCGGAGAGCGGGTTGTGCGGGCCGCCGCGATAGTCCTCGTTGGCCCAGCGCGCGAACTTGCGCCCGTCCTTCGTGACGATTTCCACGCGCGAGCGGATGCGGTCCCAGCCCATTGCCTCGATCTCCTCGCTGAAGTGCGTCTCGACGCGCTCCTGCATCGCCTGGCAGGCGGGGGAGGAGACGAACTCGTCGGTGAACTCTTCCTTGCCGCAGCGGCCGCGCAGCGCGATCGCGGCGAGCAGGAAGGCGAAGGAGAACTTGCCCTCCAGCTCGGTCTTGGCGATGCGGTAGCGGATCGGGCCGAGCACGTTGAACCCGGCGTAGAGGTCCACCGCCTCGATATCGTCCGCCGCGATACCTTCCTCCTTCATGAGCAGCAGCATTGCGTCCATGCTCGGGTGCGTGAGCACGCCCGAGGGGTAGGGTTTGATGCTGACGCCGGGCGAGACCATCGTGAAGGGCGCGCCGAACTTGTCGGCCACCAGCGCGGGATCGCCGCCCGGCCCGGCGATCGTGAGGTAGCCCCACTTGCCGTCGAGCGCCTCGGTATTGGCCGAGAACCCCTGCCTTGCGAGCAGCGCGGCGGTGACGCCGTTCTCCGCCGCGCGGCCGACGTGGAAGGGCTTGGTCATCGTCCCGAAGTTGGCGCGGATGCCCGCCGAACAGGACGCGGCGATGCCGATCGCGCGCGCGGTGGCATCCTCGTCGAGGTCGAGCATCCGGCAGGCGGCGGCGGTCGCGGCGAAGGCGCCGATGGTGCCGCTGGTGTGGAAGCCGCGCATGTAGTGGTCGGGGTTGATGGCCTCGGCGATCTTGCAGCCGACCTCGAAGCCGGTGGCGAAGGCAGTGAGGAACTGCGCGCCCGTCACCGGCCTGCCGGTCTCGCGCGCGACCATGTCGGTCAGCGCCATGGCGGCGGCGAGCGGCGGCATCGTCGGGTGCATGAGCAGGCCGTAGGGGCGGCCCGGACCTTCGGCGAGCTGGGTGTCGTCCCAGTCCATCGCGTGGCCGGCGGTGCCCGTCCACAGCGCGGCGAGGTGCGCGGGCAGGCGGTGCTCGGCCGCGCCCATCGGCCGCGCATCCGGGGTGCCGCCCAGCGAGAGGATATAGCGGCCGAGCGGCGCCATCCCCGGCTGCTGGCTGCCGCCCAGCGACACCGCGAGGCCATCGAGCACGCAGCGGCGCGCAAGGGTCAGGTGCTCGCCGGAGAGGGCGTCCGGCGTCATGCCGCAGATGAACTTCACGACCGCTTCGGTCAGCGATGGCGGCAGCGACGGGGTATCGGTCATTGTTATCGTTCCCAGATTGTCAGGATGTCTTGAAGCGGCGGCGTCACGCCGAAGCGGTGGCGCACGTTGGCGAGCGCGGCGTCGTGGAGGTCCCGGTCCCACGAGGCGCAGGTCTCGGGCGGGACGACGACCGCGTAGCCCAGCTCGAACCCGGCGCGGAAAGTGGTCTCGACGCAGACGTTGGTGGAGACGCCGGTGACGATGATGGTGCGCACGTCGCGGGCGCGCAGTAGCAGGTCGAGGTTGGTGGCGGTGAAGGCGCTGTAGCGGTGCTTGCGGATTTCCAGCTCGCCGGGGAGGGGGGCCAGCTCGTCGATGAACTGCGCGCCCTCGGTGCCCGCGATGCAGAGCGTGGGGGAGGACACGGTCGCGCCCTTGCGCTTCCACAGCCAGGTGTCGGAATCGCTGCCGTTGTCGGGCAGGGTCCAGAACCCGACGTGGGCGACGGTGGCTCCCGCATGGCGCGCGCCGTCGAGGAGGCGACGGATCTCGGGGATCGCGCGGTTGGCGGGCCCCATGTCGCGTCCGGCCTGCTCGGCGCCGAAGCCGGGGGTGCAGAAGTCCTTCTGCATGTCGACGATCAGGACGGCGGTGTGCCCGGGCGCGACCTGCGCGGCGAGAGTGTCCATGGTGAGGCGCATCGGTCGGCCTTCGGTTCCTGCAACGTGATGCGCCCGACAAAGCCGGATCGCGCCGCGACGGGGAAGCATGGCGCGCGGATTGACCGGCCAGCGAACAGCGGCGCGGGCGGGCAGGGACGCCGGGCGCGCGCGGGGCTGACCATCAGGCGATCACAGCTCAGGCTTGAAATCCGGCGGCGTATCCCGTGATGTATCGTCGGCCCGCATGAACGATGTCCTTGCCCACAGCGTCCCGCACGACGGGCTGTCCTTCCCGGTCGTCGAGGCCGGGAGCGGCGCGCCGCTGGTGCTGCTGCACGGCGGCGGCTCGCGCGCGGCGCATTTCCTGCCGCTGATGCGCCTGCTCTCCGGCACGTATCGGGTGATCGCCTACGACCAGCGCGGGTTCGCGGGCAACGGCGTGCCACAGGGCGTGGCGATCGACCATCCGCTCTGGGCGAGCGACCTCGTCGGC
>DATKFS010000360.1:0-3685 GCA_035511275.1 Novosphingobium sp. | reverse complement strand
CTCGCGGACGTCATGGAAGCGACCGGTGCGACCGAGGACGTGGCACTGGTCGGCTTCTCGATGGGCGGCGGCGAGATCGCCCGCTACATGTCGCGCCACGGCGGACGCGGCGTGTCTCAGGCGGTGCTGGTCTCCTCCGTGGTGCCCTACATGTTGCGCACCGAGGACAACCCCAAGGGCGTGCCGGACAAGGTCTTCCAGGACATGACGGAGGGCATGAAGAGCGACTTCCGCAAGTTCTTCACCGGCTTCTTCAAGGACTTCTACGGCGTCGGCCTGCTCAGCCACCCGGTGAGCGACGAGGAACTGCACTGGGCCTGGCAGACGGCGATGCAGGCCGGCCAGTACGCCACGCTGCAGGCGGCGGCCGCCTTCGCCTATACCGACTTCCGCCCCGACCTTGCGCACTTCCGCGTTCCCACGCTCGTCATCCACGGCACCGCCGATGCCACCGTACCCATCGAGGCGACGGGACGGGTCGTGGCGGCGCAGGTGCCCTCGGCCGATCTCGTGGAATACGAGGGCGAACCGCACGGCGTCTTCGCCACCCAGACCCAGCGCCTGAGCGACGATATCGTCACCTTCCTCGGCGGCGGCAGGATCGAGGGGCGGCAGGGCATGATCGACGCTATGACGGCCGACACCCTCGCCATCGGGTCGCTCTGACAGGCCTGTGGATAAGCCGGGCAAAACCCGGGCACATCCTGGTTACAAAAAAAAGGGGAGCGCCACGGCGCTCCCCTTTCGTTTTGCCTTGCGGTCGCGCCGTCAGACGACGGGCGGGACCGGCTGCGGCGGCACATCGGGATCGCCCTCGTGCACCTCGACCACGCCGCGTCCGACATGGCTGCGGCTGCGACTGTAGGCATAGTAGACGACGAGGCCGAGGATGGCCCAGCCCACGAACAGCGCGATCGTGTGGAACGAGAGGCTGAAGAACAGGTAGATGCATCCCGCGATCGCCACCGGCGCGGTGACCATCACCGCCGGCGTGCGGAACGGGCGATTGCGGCCCGGATCGGTCCGGCGCAGCACCATCACCGCGATCGACACCGCGGCGAAGGCGAACAGCGTGCCCGAGTTGGAAACGTCCGCCAGCAGCCCGACCGGGAAGAACGCCGCGAACAGCGCCACGAACACGCCGGTCAGCATGGTGATGACGTGCGGCGTGTGGAAGCGCGGATGAACCTTGGAGAAGAACTCGGGCAGCAGTCCGTCGCGGCTCATCACGAAGAAGATGCGGGTCTGGCCGAACATCATCATGAGGATGACCGAAGGCAGTGCGATGATCGCCGCAGCGCCCACCAGCCAGCCCACGAACGGATGGCCCACCTGCTTCAGCGTCCAGGCCAGCGCCTCCTTCGAGCAGACCACCGCGGCGTCCTGGATGGAACTACAGGCCTGCGCGAGCGCGGGCGTACCCGGCGACAGCACTTCGCCGGCAGGTCCCTGGACCGGCTGCGCGCCCACCGTGCCGATGACGCCGGCAGCGACGAGCATGTAGAAGACGGTGCAGATCGCGAGGCTGCCGATCAGGCCGATCGGCATGTTGCGCTGCGGGTTCTTGGTCTCTTCCGCAGCCGTCGAGACGGCGTCGAACCCGACGTAGGCGAAGAAGATCGAAGCCGCCGCGCCCGAGATGCCGACGAAGCCGAGCGGCGCGAAGGGCGTGAACTGGCCGGTCTTGATCACCGGAATGGTGAGCGCGACGAACATGGCGAGGGCGAGAATCTTGATCCCCACCAGCACGGCGTTGACCGTCGCGCTTTCCTTGGTGCCCTTGATCAGGAGGGCTGTGACCAGCGCCGCGATCAGCATCGCGGGCAGGTTGATGATGCCGCCGTCGAACGGCCCGCGCACCAGCTCCAGCGGTATGTCGAGGCTGAAACTGGTGTTGAGCCAACCGATGAAGTAGCCCGACCAGCCTACCGAAACCGCGCCCGCCGCGATGGCGTACTCGAGGATCAGCGCCCAGCCGACCATCCAGGCGACGACTTCGCCCATGACCGCGTAGCTATAGGTATAGGCGGAACCCGATACGGGCACCATCGCCGCCATCTCGGCGTAGCACAGCGCGGCTACGGCGCAGACGAAGCCGGCGATGACGAAGGAGAGCATCATGCCGGGGCCCGCCTTCTGGGCGGCCTCGGCGGTGAGAACGAAGATACCGGTGCCGATGACGGCGCCGATGCCGAGCATGGTGAGTTGGAATGCTCCCAGCGACCGGTGAAGCGATTTCTTTTCAGCCGTCGCCAGGATGGCGTCCAGCGGCTTTACGCGTCCGAACATTCGTGGACCCCCGAATTTGCGAATGGCGGGACGCTAACGACACGGAGGCTCTTGGCAAGAGGCCTGTGCCGGAGATTCCCCAATTTCGTAATAAAATTGCCGCTCTGTGATAAGATAGTCGCGGGCCAGCTCAGGGAATTGTCGGGGGCCAAGAGCGGCGCTAGAAGCCCTGCCCATGTCCACCACCTTCCAGCTCGACACCGCGACCAGCCGCGCGAATCCCACCCCCGCGCCGATGAAGCGCCTGACGGTCCCGGCCATCCGCCGCCGCAAGCAGGACGGCGTCACGGCCGAGCCCATCGTGATGCTCACCGCCTACACCGCCCGCCAGGCCCAGCTGCTCGACGCCCACTGCGACCTGCTGCTGGTGGGCGACAGCCTTGGACAGGTGATCTACGGATTGCCCTCCAGCGTGCCGGTCACGCTCGAGATGATGATCGCCCATGGCGCCGCCGTGGTGCGCGGCAGCTATCACGCGGCGGTGATCGTCGACATGCCCTTCGGCACTTACGAGCAGTCGCCGCAGCAGGCCTTCGAGAATGCGGCGCGGCTGCTCAAGGAAACCGGCTGCGCGGGCGTCAAGCTCGAGGGCGGCGTGGCGATGGCCGAGACGGTGCGCTTCCTCAACGAGCGCGGGATCCCGGTGATGGGCCATATCGGCCTGACGCCGCAGGCGGTGAACGTGCTCGGCGGGTACAACGCGCGGGGCCGCAGCGAGGCCGAGGCGCAGAAGATCGTGTCCGACGCCGTGGCGCTGGACGAGGCCGGCGCGTTCTCGATCGTCATCGAGGGCGTGGTCGAGCCGATCGCCATCGCCGCGACCCGGGCCATCGCCTGCCCCAGCATCGGCATCGGCGGCTCCGCGCAGTGCGACGGGCAGGTGCTGGTGACCGAGGACATGCTGGGCATGTTCGAGCGGGTGCCGCGCTTCGTGAAGCGCTACGCCGATGTCGCCTCGGTCATTTCGGACGCGGCGGCGCGGTATGCGGCCGAGGTGCGGGACCGCAGCTTCCCGGGCATCGAGCAGACCTACCAGCCCAAGTAAGATGCCGGAAATTTAATCCGGGCCGGTGTCCGCCGGGCCGGGCTAGTTGATGAAGGACATGCGCGCGGCGGTTTCCTTTTGGGGGAAATGCGGGCGCGGGGACGACGATGGGAAAGAACCTGCGCGAAGGTAGCGCAGGTCTTCGATGTAGGAAAACGGCAGGGTCTCGCCCCTACCTGCGCGCTTGCAGCTTCGCCCGTGCCTCGGCGATCAGCGGGGTTTCGCCGGTGAGCGCCCGCGCCTTGTCGAGCAGGGCCCGCGCCTCGGCGTCCCGGCCACCCATCGCGGCGTCCGCGTATGCCAGCGCCTGCGTCGCCAGCGGGCTGGACCGCTGGAGGGCATAGGCGTCGG
>DATKFS010000359.1:0-2583 GCA_035511275.1 Novosphingobium sp. | reverse complement strand
GGCGGCATCGGCCTCGGTCGGCTCGAGGCGGCGCTCATCATGGAAGCGATGTCCTACGGCTGCCCCGCCACCAGCGCCTACATCTCGATCCACAACATGGGCGCGTGGATGATCGACACGTTCGGTGACCAGCAGCTCAAGGACCGCTACCTTCCCGACCTCGTGACGATGGAGAAGATCGTCTCCTACTGCCTCACCGAACCCGGTTCGGGCTCGGACGCGGCGGCGCTGAAGACGAGCGCTCGCCTTGACGGTGACCATTACGTCCTCAACGGCACCAAGCAGTTCATCTCCGGCGGCGGTTACAACGACGTCTATGTCGTCATGGCCCGCACCGGGGAGCACAAGTCGCGCGGAATCTCGTGCTTCGTGGTCGACAAGGGGACACCGGGCCTGAGCTTCGGAGCGCCCGAGAAGAAGCTGGGCTGGAACGCCTCCCCCACCGCGCAGGTGATCTTCGAGGACTGCCGGGTCCCGGTCGAGAACCGCGTCGGCGCCGAGGGTGACGGCTTCAAGTTCGCGATGGCCGGGCTCGACGGCGGCCGCATCAACATCGGCGCCTGCTCACTGGGTGGCGCGCAGCGCTGCCTCGACGAGGCGATCCAGTACTCCAAGGACCGCAAGCAGTTCGATACGCCGATCGCCGATTTCCAGAACACCCAGTTCCGTCTCGCCGAAATGGCCACCGAACTTGAGGCCGCCCGCGCTCTGCTCTACATGGCCGCGGCCAAGGTTACCGCCAAGACGCCAGACAAGACCCGCTTCGCCGCGATGGCCAAGCTGCTGGCGAGCGATACCGGTTCTTCGGTCGTCGATCGGGCGCTGCAGATCTTCGGCGGCTACGGCTACCTCAAGGACTATCCGATCGAGCGCTTCTGGCGCGACCTGCGCGTCCACCGTATTCTCGAAGGGACCAACGAGGTCATGCGCATGATCATCGGCCGCGACCTGCTGAAGTAACGAAGGGAAGGGGGATCCCATGACCGACGAAGTGCTGTTCCGGCGCGAGGGCGTCGCGGGCGTCGTCTCGCTCAACCGGCCCAAGGCCATCCACGCCCTGACGCTCGGGATGTGCGAGGCAATGAGCGCGCAACTGGCGCAGTGGGCGACCGATCCGGCCGTCAAGGCCGTCACCATCGAACATGCCGAAGGCCGGGGCTTCTGCTCGGGCGGCGACATCAACCTGCTGCGCCAGTCCGCGCTGACCGATGGCGGCGAGGCCGGGCGCCGGTTCTTCTTCGAGGAATACCGCCTCAATCACCAGTTGTTCACTTACGACAAGCCGGTGGTCGCGTTCATGGACGGCATCACCATGGGCGGCGGCGTCGGCATATCGCAGCCCGCGAAGTATCGCGTGGCGACGGAGAACACGCGCTTCGCCATGCCGGAAACGGGCATCGGACTTTTCCCCGACGTCGGCGGCGGCTGGTATCTCTCGCGCCTCGATGGACGGGTCGGTCAATTCCTCGCGCTCACCGGCGCGCGGCTCGACGGGGCGGAATGCCTGTGGGCGGGCCTGGCGACGCATTATCTGCCGTCCGAGGTCCTGCCTGAGGCCAAGTCGCGCATCGCGGCAGGGCACGAGATCGGCGGCGTCCTGGCCGCGCTTGCCGTGAAGCCCCCTGCGGCCAGGATCGCCGACCATGCCGGGGCGATCCGCAAGCACTTCGCCTTCGATACGCTGGAGCAGGTCCTCGCCTCGCTGGAGAGCGACGACAGCGAATGGGCGGCGAAGGAACTCGCCACGCTGCGCACCAAGAGCCCGCAGGCCTGCAAGGTTTCTCTGCGGCAACTGGAGGAATCGCTGGCGCTGGAGACTTTCGCGCAGAACATGGCGATGGAATACCGCATTGGCGGGCGCGTGCTGGTGCTCCCCGATTTCGCCGAGGGCGTGCGCGCGGTCATCGTCGACAAGGACCATGCGCCCAAGTGGGACCCCGCCAGCCCCGAAGGCGTGACCGAAGACATGCTGGAGGCGATTTTCGCCCCGCTCTCCCCCGAAGAGGAATGGAAGCCGCTATGAGCTACGAAACGATCCTGGTCGAACAGAAGGGTGGCGTCACCCTCATCACGCTCAATCGCCCGCAGGCGCTCAACGCGCTCAATTCCAAGGTGCTGGCCGAACTGATCGAGGTTTTTGCCGCTTTCGAGGCCGACAAGTCGCAAGGCTGCGCGGTCATCACCGGGTCGGGCGAGAAGGCCTTTGCCGCCGGCGCCGACATCAAGGAGATGTCGGACAAGCCCAGCGCCGAGTTCTATTCGGAAGACTTCTTCGCGGGCTGGACCAGCCAGATCGTCAAGACCACCCGCAAGCCGTGGATCGCGGCGGTCAATGGCTTCGCGCTGGGCGGCGGCTGTGAACTTGCCATGATGGCCGACTTCATCATCGCTTCCGAAAACGCGAAGTTCGGCCAGCCCGAGATCAAGCTCGGTGTCGCGCCGGGCATGGGCGGCTCGCAGCGCCTGACCCGCGCGGTCGGCAAGTCGAAGGCCATGGACATGTGCCTCACCGGTCGCCTGATGGACGCCGCCGAGGCAGAGCGTTCTGGCCTCGTCAGCCAGGTCGTGCCACTCGACGCGCTG
>DATKFS010000358.1:0-34774 GCA_035511275.1 Novosphingobium sp. | reverse complement strand
AAGTCGGGCAACTCGCCCGCGGGCAGGTCGGCAAGCTTCATGTGCATGGCGATGGCATAGCCGCCGAGCCCGAAGAACACGCCCTGCCCCAGGCTCAGGATGCCGCCGTGGCCCCAGATCAGCACCAGCCCGCAGGCCAGGATCGCCATCGCCATGAAGCGGGCGAGCAGGTTCAGGTCATAGGCCGGGAGATAGAACGGCGCGGCGATGCCGAGGACGAGCAGCGCCCAGGGGAGCGCCCGCTTCAGCGGCTCGGGGATGGCGATATCAGGCATCGAGCTGGCGCGACTTTACTGCGACCACGCCTTGCGGGCGGATCTGGATGAACAGGATGACGAAGACCAGCAGCAGCATCTGCGAGACGCTGACGTCCACGTAGATCTGCGCCAGCGCCGAGAACACGCCGAGGATCAGCGCGGCGGCGGTCGTGCCGACGATCGAGCCGAGCCCGCCCATGACGACGACGAGGAACGCCGGGATGATGTAGCTCTGCCCCACGCTCGGCGTGACGGGGCCGAGCAGCGCGAGCATCACGCCCGCCAGCCCCGCGATGCCCGAGCCGAGGCAGAACACCGCGAAGTCCACGCGCCGCACGTCGATGCCGGTGGCCGAGGCCATCATCCGGTCCTGGTTCACCGCACGGGTCAGCAGGCCGATCTTGGACTTGAGCAGCAGCAGCGCCAGCGCGCCCAGCACCAGCACGGCGACGGCGATGATGAACAGCCGCGCGGACGGCAGCGTCACGCCCAGGAGCACGAAGCTGCCGTTGAGCCACTCCGGCGCGCGGACCTCGACGCCGATGGCGCCGAACAGGTCGCGGGCGCCCTGCTGCAGGACCAGGCTCACGCCCCAGGTCGCCAGCAGCGTGTCGAGCGGTCGCGCGGAGAGGCGGCGGATCACCGTGGACTGGATGATTCCGCCCATCGCCGCCGCGCCGAGAAATGCCACCGGCAGCGCGAGCAGGATGCCCGCCCCGCCCGGCACCACCGTCAGCGTCGCCCAGGCGAGATAGCCGCCGAGCATCAGCATCTCGCCGTGGGCCATGTTGATGACCCGCATGATCCCGAAGGACAACGCCAGCCCCAGCGAGGCCAGAAGGTAGAGCGAGGCGAGCGAGAAGCCGTTGAACAGCTGGTTGAGGAACAGCGCGAAATCCATGGGCGGAGCCGTCACCGGCCGGGTTCACGCCCGGCCGGAGCCTTTCGTCAGTGCTTGCAGGACTTGCCGGGGAAAGCGAGCGCGTCGTAGGGCTCGGGCTGGATGTCGGCGCCCGAGTCCGAGACGATCTCGAACTGGCCGTCGGCCTTCAGCTTGCCGATATAGGCCTTCTGCACCAGCGACTGGTTGTTCGCGAAGCTGACCTTGCCCATCGGCGTGTCGAACGCGCCCAGCGTCACCGCCGCCTTGCGCACCGCTTCGGGATCGGTGCTCTGCGCCTTCTCCGCCGCCGCCTTCCAGGCATAGACATCGAGATAGGCGTGGACCATCGGGTCGGTGATCGCGGCGTCGGCGCCGAACTTCTTCTTGTAGGCGGCGATGAACCTGGCGTTGCCCTCGCCCGGCAGGCTCTGGAAGTAGTTCCATGCGGCATAGCTGCCCTCGACCAGCGAAGTGCCCATGGCCTTGGCTTCCTGCTCGCCGATCGAGAAGGACATCACCGGCAGCGTCTTCGGGCTGAGCCCGGCGGCCTGCATCTGCTTGAAAAAGGCGACGTTGGAATCGCCGTTCAGGGTGTTGATGACGATCGCCGGCTTCGCCTGCTGGATCTTGCCGATCACGCCCGAGAAGTCGGTGCCGCCGAGCGGCACGTAGCTTTCGCCCAGCACCTTCATGCCGCCCTTCTCGATGTGCTTCTTGAGGATCAGGTTGGCGGTGCGCGGGTAGACGTAGTCCGAGCCGACCAGGAAGTAGGTCTTGAAGCCCTGCTCCGCCGCCCACTTCAGCGCCGGAAGCGCCTGCTGGTTGGGCTGCGCGCCGGAATACATGATGCTTGCCGAGCATTCGTTGCCTTCGAACTGCACCGGATACCACAGCAGGTTCTTCGTCCGCTCGAACACCGGCAGCATCGCCTTGCGGCTTGCCGAGGTCCAGCCGCCGAAGACGGTGACTACCTTGTCGCTCTCGATCAGCTTGGAAGCCTTCTGCGCGAACGTGGAGGGATCGGACGCGCCATCCTCGACCACGGCGGAAACCTGTTTGCCGAGCACGCCGCCGCCTGCGTTGATCTCCTCGATCGCCAGCATCTCGGCGTTCTTCACGGTGATCTCGCTGATCGCCATGGTGCCGGTCAGCGAATGGAGCACGCCCACCGCGATGCCGTCGCCGACGGCGCTCTCGCCGCCCGTCCCGGAGCCCGAGCATGACGCCAGCGCGAGGGCGAAAGTCGAAACCACCAGCGTGCCCAGCCGGGATCGGATCATGAAAATCTCCAGGATAAAGCCCGCTTCTCGCCGGGCGGTGAAGAAAAAACCGGATGCTGGCGAAACTATGGAAAGCGCACCGCCGCCCGAATGCGTCATTTGACGTAGGCCGCCCGGCGCCGGGCAGACCTAGGATCGCCCCGCGCGGCGATGATGCCCGGCGCGGGCGAGGCAGGTGGGGAATGCAGGCGACGAACGGGGTACTGTCGAAAGGCGCGGCGGCGGGGCTGCCGTCGCTCGACGGTCTGGCGGTCCATGCGCGCAGGCTGCTGCGCGATCCCCTCGTTCCGTTTCTCGCGGCGGGGGCGGCGCTGTTCGGCGGCTACTTCGCGATCGAGGCATCGCGCCGCGAGCCGATCCGCTACACGCCCGAGGTCGAGGCCGCGCTGGTCGAGGACATGCGCACCCTCACCGGACGCGACGCGACCGCGCAGGACCGCGCCCGGATGAAGAAGGACTTCATCACCCGCGAACTGCTGCTGCGCGACGCGATCGAGCGCAACCTGCACATGACCTCGCCCGAGGCCCGCGAAGTGCTGATCGACAAGGAGCGCTACCTTGTCGCCGGCGCGCCCGCCGAACCTGCCGAACCGGACCTCGTGGACTTCTATTCCGAGAACGCCGCCCGCTACCGGGGCGAGCCGCGCACGACCTTCGACCAGGTGTTCCGCTCCGAAAAACCGGCGGACTCCGCCAGCCTGCTCGCCGCGCTGAACGGAGGCGGATCTATCCCCTCGGACGAGTTCTGGCTGGGCGGCCACTTCCCGCAGTACGGCGACAGCATGGTGCGCGGCATCTTCGGCCAGCCGTTCGTGAAGGCGCTGGCGACAGCGCCCACCGGTCGCTGGATCGGCCCCGTCGAGAGCGCGCGCGGATGGCACTTCCTGCGCGTCACCGGGCGCGAGCCGGCCCGGCGACGGGCTTATGCGCAAGTGCGCGACCAGGTCCGGCAGGACTTCATGAACGCGCAGACCAGCACCGCGATCGACAGGGCCGTGGCAGTTCTCAAGGAGAAATACGATGTGGTCGATCAATAGGCTGGGCGCCCTGTTGCTGGCGCTGGCGACGCTGGTCCCGCTACCGGCCTCCGCCGACATCTTCCTCGCCGCCGACTATGCACTGACGCGCGGCGAGGATGCGGGAGAATACGAGTTCACCGCCGCCGTGCCCGAAACGGTCGGCACCGCCACGAAGCTCGTCTGGCCCGAGGGCTGCCGCCAGACCGGCATGACGCGCCACACCGCGGGCGGCCGCGCGCAGTTCGGCTTCACGTTCGCCTGCGATCACGATTTCCGGCCGGGCGACACCATCCGCACGCCCTGGAAAGTCGACGGCGGGCGCTTCGTCAGCAACGTGCTGGGCGTGCAGGTCGATCGCGCACTGAGCCCGGACGGCGGCGGCGTCACCGTTCCCGTGGGCGAGGCCGCCGCCGGGCCGCGCCCGCTCGGCACACTGGCGCCCGAGTTTCTGCGGCAGGGGCTGCTGCATATCCTGATGGGCTGGGACCATCTCGCCTTCGTGCTCTGCCTGGCGCTGCTGGCGCGCGGGCGACGGCTGGTGACGCTGGTGAGCTGCTTCACGCTGGGGCACTCGATCTCGCTGGGGCTGGCTTTCTTCGATGTCATCCGCGCCCCGGTGCCGCCGGTGGAAGCCGCGATCGCCCTCTCGATCGTCTTCATGGCGCGCGAGGCCCTGCTGTTGCAGTCCCCGGGGACGGCGTCCGCCACGTTCCGGCGGCAGGTGAGCGTCGTGTCGCTGTTCGGCCTGCTCCACGGCCTCGGCTTCGCGACGGCGCTGGGCGAACTCGGCGTGCGCGAGGGCGAGAAGCTGGCGAGCCTCGGGTTCTTCAACCTCGGCGTCGAGATCGGGCAGCTGCTGTTCGTCAGTGCCATCATGGCGAGCCTGGCCGCGCTGCGGATCGTATCGCTGGCGACGCCGGCACGCACGGCGGCGCTCTACGCGGTCGGCGCGATCGGCAGCTTCTGGATGTTCGAGCGCGTCGCCGGCTTCTTGGTGGCATGATCCCGGCGCGGCGCGGGGACAGCGCCGGGATCATGCAAGGCGCCTTGGGCGTCCTTGCGAAGGAACCGCGTTGCGACCCGCGGGCCCGGTATCACCGGGGAGGAGCGGCCCTCCCCGGCATCGGTTCGATCATCCCTTCGCCGCCTGCTTGCGCAGCGCGATGCCGGACAGGCAGGCGTGGAGGACGTAGTTCGCGCTCAGGCGGCTGGCGTAAGTGGGATCGAGGATCGGCGCGGTGTCGAGCAGGTCGAAGCCGACGACGTTGGTCCTGGAGCATATCTCGCGGACCATCGGCAGCGCCTCGCGCATCGAGATGCCGCCGGGCACCGGGCGGCCCGCCGCCGCGACCTCGCCCGGATCGAGCACGCTCATGTCGAACGACACGAAGACGTTCCTGGACGGTCCGAGGCCGCCGACGATCTCCTCCGTCACCGCCTTCCAGCCGCGCGTGGCGACGTCGGACGTGGGCTTGATGCGGACGCCCGCCGCCTTGAGGCGCCCTTGCGTCGCGGCATCGGCATCGTGGCCGCGCATCCCGACGTGGATCACGTCGCTGCCCTTGATGACGTTGTCCTGCATCAGGCGCGAAAGCGTCTGGGTGTCGGACAGGAAATGATCGCCGTCGAGCGCCGCATCGGGATGCGCGTCGAACTGGACCACCGAGACGTTGCCCGGCCCGTAGACGTCCACCATCGCAGCGACGTCCGGGTACATCAGCGTGTGGTCGCCGCCGACGATGAAGGGCTTCACCCCCGCCGCGGCCACTTCCGCCAGCATCGCGCGCACATGGTCCAGCCCACGCTCGGGCGCCATGTAGTCGATCGAGAGGTCGCCGTAGTCGGCGATGTTGAGCACGAGGCCGGGATCGACACCCCCGTCCGCGTCGGCGCCGACGAGGCCGTCCATGCCGCGCAGCGCCATCGGCGCGTGCTTGGCGTCGCGCCAGCCGGACGAGGAGTCGAGCGGGACGCCGACGAAGGCGATCTCCACCTTGCCGGCGACCAGGTCCTCCTTGCGCAGCGCCACGGGGGCGTCGGCGAAAGTCGGCACGCCCGGCTTCTGGAACTGGTAGCGCTTGAGGCTGAACGGCCCCGGCGTGCGCTGCACCTTGTCGAGGAACGCGGGCCGCACGACGGTGGTGGCGTTCCACCCCCGTGCCCAGGGATTGAGCGCGACTTCGGCGGCATCGACGCCGGGCTGGAACTTCGCCGCCTGCACCATGTCCATCAGCGCCTTGACGTAGGCCGTCCGGTCCTCCGCCGATCGCGGCGCGAGCGCGGTGGCGAGCTTCTCGCGCGTCAGGCCGAAGCGCGCGAGCGCCGCCGCGTCGGAGGCGAAGGCCATTTGCGGCGCGGGCAGGCCGGCGAACGGATCGGCGGCGGGAGCAGCCGGCGCCGGAGCGGCCTGCGCCATGGCGCCCGTCACGGGAACGAAGGCCGCGAGGCAGGCGCCGGCGAGGCTGGCGATAAGGATGGTGCGTGCCATGGGCTGGGTTTCCTTACGAACGGCCACGCGCGTCCTGCACGGACACGGGGGCGAAATAGCCGGGCTTGAGGCCCTTCTTGCGCATGGCGATGCCCGAAAGGCAGGCGTTCAGCAGGTAGTTGCTGTTCAGCGCCGTCTTGTAGCTGGTGTCGAGATAGGGGGCGACTTCGACGATATCGATGCCGGCGATGTCGTTCTCGGCGCAGAGACGGCGCATGATCGGCTGCGCCTCGCGCATGGTCAGGCCGCCGGGGACCGGGGTTCCGGTGCCGGGCATGAACGCCGGGTCGAGCACGTCGACGTCGAAGCTGATCCACAGCTTCCTGGTGCTCTGGCGCGCCTCCGCCAGCGCCGCCTTCATCACCTTGTCCCAGCCGTCGCGCTCAACCTCGACCATGGTGTGGTAACGCATCCCCTTGTTGCGCATCCAGCCGAAGGTCTCGAGATCGGGACCGCGCGCGCGCAGGCCGACCTGGATGTAGTCCTTGGCCCTGACGTGGCCTTCGCTCAGCACCCGGTAGACCGGCTGGCCATGGTCGAGCAGGTGAACGCGGCCCCGGCCGATGTCGTAGTGGGAATCGAAGTGGACGACGCCGACGTTGCCCTTGCCGTGGATATCCGCGGCGGCGGCGACGTTCGGGTATTCGAGGCTGTGGTCGCCGCCGATGACGATCGGGATCGCCCCGGTGGCGGCGATCTCGCGCACCATCTCGCGGACGTGATCGACGCTGCGCTCGGTCGAGTTCTGGTCGATGGCGATGTCGCCGTAGTCGACGATGTTCAGCTCCTTGTTGGGGTTGATCATCGAATACATGTCGTTGCCTCCGGCGCCGCCGGTCATGCGCAGGGCGCGGGGACCGTCGATCGCGTTGCGCCAGCCCGAACCCATGTCGAGCGGCGCGCCGACAATGGCGACATCGACCTTGCCGGCCTTGAGGTCCTCGGGCGTGAAGGCAACCGGCGCGCCCGCGAAGGTGGCGAAACCGCCTCCATAGCCGCCGATGTAGCGCCCCAGGTCGAGCGGACCTGCCTCGCGCTTGGGATCGAGCGTGGTCGGGCGGCGCAGCTTCCAGGCGTTGAACCAGGGCGAATGGGTGTCCAGCGGGATTGCCAGCTTGTCGCGCCCGGCCTTGTATTCGACTTCGCCGTGCAGGGCGTAGATGGCGTCGATATAGGCGACCAGTTCATTGGCAGGCATCGACAGCGCACGTTCGAACAGCTTGTCCTTCTCGACGTAGCGGCCGGTCTGCCCGCTCTTGACGAAGGCCAGCTTCTCGGGCGCGAGCACTGCCATCCTGGCGGCCACGTCGTCGGGCAGTTCGAGCGGCATGGGCTTGCCCATGTCGTCCTCGGCCGGGATCTCCGTTGCCGGCGTCGCCGCGTTGCGGTCGATGGCGGGAATGTCGGCGGTGATCGCTCCGGCGACCGCTGCCGCGGCTGCCAGGCTCCAACCTGTGACGGCGCTGATTGACGTCATGGCCCCAATGTCTCCGGGACCGCCCCGACCCGTGCTTCCCGGCACGAGGATGGCGGTGTGGTTTTCAAGAACAGGAATGTCTGTGCGACACGCCGGAGCTAGTCAGGAATCCGGGCCTCTCCCAATGGGGCATTTGACGTAGGCAGGCCCGCCGGACGGCCTTGCGCGGGGCTGCGCGGCCCTACGTCAAATGACCCATTACCGCGCCGGGGCGGGCTCCCTAGTCTTCGGGAACATCAAAAAAGAAGAACACCAGACGGGGCGCGTCCGTCGGTCCCCGGGCCGCTTCGACGCGGGTCCGGAAGGGCGGACGCGCGTCCATCACGAGGCTCCGGGAGGGGGCTGCCTGAACCGGGAGGAACAACGCCACTCATAGGGGGTACTACATGTCGAACAGCGCCAAACTGAAGATCGGGCTGCTCTGCGCAACGATGATGACGGGCACGCTGGCCATCGCTCCGGCCCATGCCCAGGGCGCGCCGGATGCGGCCGCCGAGGATGCCGGCAACAACGACGATGTCATCATCGTCTCGGCCACCCGCCGCAACACGACGCTGCTGGAGACGCCGATCAACATCGCGGCGATCGGCGCCGCCGAACTCGCCAGCGCCCGCATCGACGACATGCGCGACCTCGGCGCGTTCACGCCCGGCATCACCATCACCGACACCGGCCCGCGCGGCGCCGGCACCGTGGTCATGCGCGGCCTCTCCGCCAGTGACTCGAGCGCGCTGGGCAACAACACCGACAACGCCATCGGCGTCTACCTCGGCGACGTGCCGCTCTACACCGACTTCAAGCTGATCGACCTCAACCGCATCGAGGTGCTGCTCGGCCCCCAGGGCACGCTCTATGGCCTCGGCACGCTGGCCGGCGCGATGCGCTACATGCCCAACCGTCCCGATCCGACCCAGTTCACCGGCGAAGTCTACGGCCGCGCCTACGACGTCGCCCATTCCAGCGGCCTCGGCTACTCGGGCTACGGCGTGCTCAACATCCCGCTGGCGCGCGACACGATCGCCTTCCGCACCGTGACCGGGTACTACTACGACCCCGGCTTCATCGACTATCCCTATCTCCTCAAGGAGCCCGGCGTCTCGCTGCCCCAGCCCGGCGGCGTGGACAACCCGATGGGCACCGAGGCGCAGCAGGAAGCCAACTTCGCGGGCAGGAAGGACCTCAACTTCGAGAAGACCTTCACCACCCGCAACCAGCTCGGCTTCGTCACGCCCGATTTCCAGGCCTACGTGACCTACGCCTACCAGCAGACCAGGACCGGCGGCCGCCAGGCGACCGGCGGCGGCGTGGTCGGCGAGGGCAAGTACGAGGCACCGTGGCGCTACGAGGAGCCCTCGAAGCGCCAGTCGCACCTCGTCTCGCTCGAAATGAACGGCAACGTCGCGGACATCGCGCAGGTCGTGCTCGTCTCGTCCTACACCAAGCGCAAGCAGCAGCAGTCGAACGACAACACCGACCTCCTGCTCGATCTCGACTACGGCTACGAGCTGTTCCCGGCGTTCTCCAGCTATTCGCCCTCGGTGGCGAAGCAGTCGGCCTATACCCAGGAAGTCCGCCTCGTCTCCAGCCATGGCGGGCCGTTCAGCTGGGTGCTCGGCGGCTTCTGGAATCGGGAGAAGACCTCGTCCGACCGCCAGGAAATCGTCCCCGGCTATCCCGCCTGGGCCGGCATCGACCGGCCGGACGAAGTGGAATACGCTTCCTTCGTCAACACCAAGACCGACGAGAAGGCGATCTACGGCGAAGGCACCTTCCACATCACCGACGAGTGGCAGGTCACCGGCGGCCTGCGCTACTTCAAGTACACGGCGGACGTGACCGGCGGCACCGCGCTGCCGCTGTTCCAGCCCTATCCGCAGATCAACTTCCGTTCGCGCTCGGGCTCGACCAGCGATGACGGCACGGTGTGGAAGTTCAACACCTCGTACAACTTCACGCCGGACATGATGGCCTATGCGACCTACTCCAAGGGCTACCGGATCGGCGGCGTCAACCGCGTCGCGCCCTGCGTGCTGCCGCTGCCGCCGGGCCAGAACCTCTGCGCCCTGCCAGAGGAGCTGTTCTACGGTCCCGACAAGGTGAAGAACGCCGAAGTCGGCTTCCGCGCGCAAGTGCTGGACAACCGGCTGTCGCTCAACCTGTCCGGCTTCTACATCAAGTGGAACGGCATCCAGCTCGACGGCCAGACCGCCAACGGCGCGATCGGCATCACCACCAATGGCGGCGCGGCGGTGTCGAAGGGCTTCGACTTCTCGTTCACGGCGCGCCCGATCCCCGGCCTCAACATCCGCGGGAACTACTCCTACCTCGACGCCAAGCTGACCGAGGACGTGCCCGACCTGCTCTCCGTGCAGGGCGGCGACCTCGTCGGCGTGTTCGACGGCGACCGCCTTCCCGGCTCGGCCAAGAATTCCGGCGCGCTGGGCGTCTCCTACGACTTCCTCGTGGGCGACAACAAGGTCGTCGCCGGCTGGACCGCGACCTACACGGGCGGCATCTACACCCGCCCGGGCCTGCGCGGCGGCGGCGAGCGCCTGCCTTCCTACGTCATGCACCGCGCCAACATTACGTACATGACCGAGGCCTTCGAGATCGGCGTCTTCGCCAACAACATCTTCGACAAGTACGCGGTGACCGGCGTCAGCAACGACCTGACGCGCTACGGCTTCGTCAACGACGGGATCATCTCCCGCTACTACGCCCGGGCCATCGCGCAGCCGCGCGTGGTCGGGGTGGAGGGCCGCGTGAAGTTCTGACGCCCGTCCATCAACCGTGATGCAAGGAAAGCGGGGCCGTGCCGACGGTCCCGCTTTTTTTCGCCTGCGCCCCGTCGCCTGACGGGAAGCAGGATGCCGCAGGGCTCAACTTAATCCGATATCGAGCACGGGCTGCCCAGAAAAATTTCCTTAAGCAGGAGATGTATTTAGTTCCCGTTCAATCCGCTCGAATTCGGATGAAGTCCGAATTGGCTAATCCCTCCACGCGCGTAATCCGATCGCTCCAGGGTTCCTGCGAAACCCGGCTCCTGAGGGCGCGAACGCATTGGGCGTCACTCCCACTGGTCGGTCTTTCGCAGGCCAGATTGCGTAGTTGCGATGCCCGGCGTCAATGCGGCCGGGCCATGGCGTTCGCTCGTGGGAGTTCGGGATATGGCTGTTCAAGCGAAAGTTTCATCTACATCCGCCGGAATCAATTCCGCACCCGTCCAGGTGGTGGACGGTACGGTCGCCGTCCCCGCGGGCAGCAACGTCGCCCTCAACGTCGCGCCGGAAGCCGTTGCCGGATACGGACGCGATGGCGCCGACCTGCTCGTCCACCTCAAGTCCGGCGAAGTGGTGCGCATCGCGAATTTCTATGTCGATCCCACGAAGGTCTCGCACCTGCTGCTGGTGAACGAGGACGGGCTGGTTACCGCCGAAGTCGGCCAGGCCACCACCGGCGCGCTGTCCTCGGCAACATACGTGCCGATCGATGCAACCGCCGGGTTCTCGGCCCCCGCCGCCGGGGCGGGCGCAAGCGCCGGCGCCACCGCAGCCACTGCGGCGGGAGCGGGCGGGGCCGGGTTGAGCGCCGGCACGCTCATCCCGCTCGCCGCGCTCGCGGGCGGCGGGATCGCGGCGGCCTCCAGCGGCGGTGGCGATCACAAGGAAACCGCTCCGCCCACGCCGCCGGACACGACGGCGCCCACCGCCGCCACCGGCCTCGCGATCAACGCCGCCGGAGATCGCCTCACCGGCAATGCCGAGGCCGGCGCCACGGTCCGGATCGATGTCGATGGCAACGGCACCAACGACTATACCGCGACGGTCGGCTCCAACGGCACCTTCACGGTGACGCTCGTCCCGCCCCTCGTCGATGGCGAAACGGTCAGCGTCACGGTCCGGGACGCAGCTGGCAACACCAGCCCCGCCGCATCGGTGACCGCGCCCGACACCACGGAACCCGCTCCCGCCGAAAACGTGACGATCGCGGCGGACGGCACCGGCATTTCCGGCACGGGTGAACCCGGCAGCACCGTCAACGTGGACATCGATGGCGATGGCGAAATCGACTACACCACCGAGATCGAGGACGACGGCACGTTCAGCATCCTCTTCTTCACCCCGATCGACAACGGGCAGGAGATCGAGGTCACCATCACCGACCCGGCCGGCAACACCAGCGACCCCGTCGTCGTCACCGCGCCGGACCTGTCGCCCGCGCCGACCACTGCACCGGTCCTCGATCCGACCAACGGCGGTGTCCTTTCCGGCACCGCCGCAACCGGCGTCGCCGTCGTGCTGACGGACGCGGAGGGTGACGCCATCGGCCAGGCGACCATCGGTAGCGACGGGACCTGGTCATTCACGCCGACCACGCCTCTGCCGGACGGAACGGTCGTTTCGGCCGTGGCCGTCAACGCGCTGGGAGAGGCCGGCCCGGCCGCGACGATCACCGTCGACGCCGTGGCGCCCGCCGCGCCCGTCCTCGCCCCGTCGAATGGCGAAAGCATCTCCGGCACGGCGGAAGCAGGCGCGACGATCCTCCTCACCGACGCCTCCGGCAATCCGATCGGACAGGCCGTCGTCGATGCCGATGGCAACTGGAACGTCTCTCCTTCCACGCCGCTGGCGGACGGCACGGTGGTGAACGCCGTCGCGGTCGATGCCGCCGGCAATGCGAGCGTGGCGGCCTCGGTCGCAGTGGATGCCGTAGCGCCCGCGGCACCCACGATCACGCCCCCCAACGCGACCCTCATCTCCGGCACCGCCGAACCGGGATCGACGGTCATCCTGACCGACGCTGACGGCGACACTATCGCACAGGTCACCGCCGACGTGACGGGCGCGTGGAGCTTCTCGCCCACCACGCCGCTGGCGGACGGCACCGTGGTGACCGCGTTCGCTGTCGATGCTGCCGGCAATGCCAGTCCGCCGACCACCGCGACCGTGGATGCGCTCCCCCCCGCCGCCGCCACGATCAACCCCACAAACGGCGGCACGGTCACCGGCACCGCCGAACCCGGCGCCATCGTCACCCTCACCGATGGCTCGGGCAATCCGATTGCCGAAGTCACCGTGGACGGCACCGGAGGATGGAGCGTCACGCCTCCCCTTCCGCTGCCCGACGGCACGGTCATCCATGCCACGGTGACGGACGGCGCGGGCAATTCCAGTGCCCCCGCAACCGCGACGGTGGACGCCGTCGCGCCCGCCGCGCCCGTAATCGATCCCTCGAACGGCGCCACGCTGACGGGCACGGCCGAGGCTGGCGCCACGATCGTCCTGACCGATGGCAGCGGCAACCCGCTCGGACTGGTGACCGCGGACGGAAGCGGCAGTTGGGCCTTCACGCCAGCCTCGCCCCTCCCCGATGGCACCGTCGTCAACGCCGTGGCCGCAGATGCCGCCGGTAACGTCAGTCAACCCGGCAGCGCCACGGTGGACGCCGTCGCCCCGGCGACCCCGACGATCGCACCCAGCAATGGGGCCACGCTTTCCGGCAATGCCGAACCGGGATCGACGGTAATACTGACGGACGGCAGCGGAAATCCGATCGGCCAGGTCACCGCCAACGTGTTCGGCACCTGGAGCTTCACCCCCGCCACGCCGCTGGCGAACGGCACCGTGGTCAATGCCGTGGCACAGGATGCGGCGGGCAACGGCAGCCTTCAGGCCACCGTCATCGTCGATGCCGTGCCGCCGCCCACTCCGGTGATCGATCCTTCCAACGGCTTCCTGGTCAGCGGTTCGGCAGAGCCGGGCGCAATCGTGGTGCTGACGGACGGCAGCGGAAATCCGATCGCGCAGGTTACGGCGGACGTGGGCGGAAACTGGAGCTTCGCACCTTCCACGCCCCTCCCGAACGGCACCGTCGTCCAGGCCGTAGCCGTCGATGCTTCCGGCAACACCAGCGGGCAGGCCACCGCGACGGTGGACGCCGTCGCGCCCGCCGCGCCGGTGATCGACCCCTCCAACGGCACGAACCTGGCCGGCACGGCGGAGGCCGGCGCCACCGTCACCCTGACCGACGGCAGCGGCAACCCCATCGGACAGACCACCGCCTCCGGCAGCGGGACCTGGAGCTTCACGCCCGGAACTCCGCTGCCCCACGGCACCATCGTCAATGCCGTGGCCAGTGACGCGGCGGGCAACGCCAGCCAGCAGTCTTCGACGACCGTCGATGCCGTGGCTCCTCCCCCGCCCGTCATCGAGCCGAGTAACGGTAGCCAGATCGCCGGCACGGCCGAGGGCGGCGCGCGCGTGATACTATCGGACGGCAACGGCAATCCGATCGGCGAAACCACGGCCGATTCCGCCGGCAACTGGTCGTTCACCCCTGCAGCGTCGCTTGCCAACGGATCCACGATCGACGGCGTCGCGCAGGATGCGGCGGGCAACACCAGTAGCCCCTCCAGCACGACCGTGGATTCCACTCCGCCGGTCGGCCCGACGATCAACCCGACGAATGGTTCCGAAATTACGGGCACGGCGGAGCCGAACTCCACGGTCTACCTGATGGACGGCAACGGCAGCGCCTTCGCGCGCGCCACCATCCCCCAGTTGGGCATCCCGATCGGCGAGACGGTTGCCGACGCCCAAGGCAACTGGAGCTTCACCCCGTTGATCCCGCTTCCCGACGGAACCGAGGTGATCGCAATTTCAGTCGATGCCGCAGGAAATGTCAGCGGTCCGGTGGATACCTACGTGGACGGTGTTCCGCCCTCCAATCCCACTATCGAAATCTCCTCCGGCGTAATGTTCAGCGGCACGGCGGACGCAGGCGTGACCATCGTGCTGACTGATTTCCTGGGCAACCCTATCGGCCAGACCACTGCGGACGGCTTCGGCAACTGGAGTTTCACGCCACAGGTGCCGCTGCTCAACGGATGGCTGGTGAATGCCGTCGCTGTGGATGCCGCAGGCAATGCGAGCGTGCCGGTCTTCACCGTGATCGATGCCATCTTCCCCGCCGCACCGGTCATCAACGCCAGCAACGGTGCCACCCTGAGCGGCACGGCCGAACCCAATTCGACCGTGTTTCTCACCAATGGGCTTGGCCTTCCGATCGGTCAGGCGGTCACCGATTTCAGTGGCCACTGGAGCTTCACCCCGCTGCTTCCGTTGCCCAATGGCACAGCCGTCCTCGCCACCGCGCAGGATGCCGCAGGGAATGCCAGCTCGCCCGCCATCACCGTAACCGACTCGGTGGCACCCCCAAGTCCGACCGTATTCCTGTCCTCAGACGGCAGTGTTCTCAGCGGCTTTTCGGAACCGAACAGTCAAATCTCGCTCGTGATCAATGGTGATGTCGCCCATCCCATTGTCGTCAACACCGACTTGGTCGGCGGCTTCCTGGTGCCTTTCGTTCCTCCCCTGATCCTGGGCGAAAGCATCAGCGTCACGGCGGTCGACGCAGTCGGCAACCGCAGCGTGCCCAGCCTTGTCACGGCCCCGGACATCGCCCCCCCCACGATATCCGTGCCCGAGGCGGGCGATGGCTGGATCAATGCCTCCGAAGCGGCCAACGGCATACAGGTGGACGTCACCATCCGGCCGACGATGCAGGTCGGCCAGGTGGTCACCGTCCAGTTCGAAGGTCAGAACGGCTACGAAGTGCAAGCAGTGCACGTTATCAGCCCGACCGACATCCTCCTGGGGCAGGTGACGTTGAACGTCGTGCCCACCGGTGGCCTGGGGCCGCTCCCCGACGGCGCGTCGTTGATCTTCGCCACGGTCGGGGTCGGCGCACCTTCCCTGCCGGTGCCCTTCACCGTCGACACCACCGCTCCGGTGACACCAATATTGTCTTTGACAAACAGCTTGCTGACGGTTTCGGCAGATCCCGGAACGGCGCTGAACGTGGATGTCGATATCGGCGGCGTCACCGCCAACGCCACGCTGACCGCAGATAACAGCGGGCTGGCTTCGCTCAACCTGCTGACCGACCTCGACATCGATCTGACCTGGGACCAGTTGCTGGCCGCGCAGGTTGCCGTGATCGGTGAGGATCCGGCGGGCAATGCCAGCACCATCGCCTCGCTCCCGATCCTGTCGAACATCGAGCAGCCCGTGACCATCGGCAATTTCGCGGTCGACGTAAGCCTCAATCCGCTCAATCCGCGCTTCGGCATCAGCGGAACGACGGAGTCGGGTGCGGCAGTCGCCATTCACGTGATCACCCCCGTGCTCAACGTGGCATTGCTGCCGATAGCGGCCGATGGCGCCGGCCATTTCTCGCTCAACCTGCTCAGCCCGACGATCCTGTCGCAGCTCGGCCTGAACATCACCGACATCCTCAATCTCGGCTCGCAAATCTCGCTGGAACTGGTCGCGGTCGATGGTCAGGGGCACGAAAGCGCCGCTTACGGCCTCGACCTCACGCCTGCCGGACTGTCGCTGAACATCGGCGAAATCGTGGTGAGCGGCACCGCAGGCGACGATGTCATGTCCGGCGCAAGCAACAGCGCCGAGCATATCAACGGCGGAAACGGCAACGACCTGATCCTCAGCGTCGAACGGGGCGATCATGTCGCGGCCGGCGACGGGAACGACACTGTCCAGATCACGGCGCACGACTTCGTGACGATCGACGGCGGCGCGGGCTTCGACACGCTGCTCCTCGCGAACGAGATCGACATCGACTACAACGGGCCGGGCGTGGGCACACTCACGAACATCGAGCGGGTCGATCTCGGCACGGGGGACAGCGGCAGCACGCTCACCCTCACCGCCGCGGAAGTCAACGCCATCACCGATGCCGGCAATACCCTGCAAATAACCGGCGAAAACAACGATACCCTGAACGTCGTGGGCGCCCTGCATACAGGCGCCACCCAGCAGATCGACGGCGTGACCTACGATATTTACGCATTCGGCAGCAATACCCTGCTGATCGAGGAAAATACCGTTCAGGTCGTCGTGTGAGCGAAGCGCGGGGGGCGCGGAAACGATGGTGGCGGGCCATGACACTGCTGACACTGGCGGCATGGCCCTTCCACGTCACCGCAATGACGCTGGAGGAGGCTGTCGCGACAGGTTTGGAACGCCATCCGGAAATCGCGGCGGCCGCCGCAGAAATCCGCGCGGCCAAGACCGATGTGGATGTCGCCAAGGCGGGATACCTGCCATCGGTCTCGATCTCCGGAGGGCCGCAGGACGTCTCACCCGACGAATGGGCCTATGACGTGACGGCCGCGCAGATGCTGCACGACTGGGGGCAGGTCAAAAGCCAGGTGCGCGGCGCCCGGGCCACGCAGCGGCAGCGACAGGAGGAATGGCTCGTTGCCCGTGATACGGCGACGCTGGACATCGTCGAGACCTACCTCGACCTGCTGCTGGCCCGCCGACAGCGCGAAGTCGATCTGGCGCAGATCGCCACGCTGGAGGATTTCGCACAGATGACAGGGCTGCGCGCACAGGGCGGCTATGCCGATCGCAGCGAGCCGGACCGGTCGCAACTCGAACTGGCGCGAGCACGGCAACGGCTGGCGAGCGACGAAGGCCTGATCGCCGATGCCGCCAGCCAGTTCCAGACGCTCGTCGGAACGGCGCCGGAGGACCTCGTCGAACCGGCGCCAAAGTCGATGATCCAGGCGATCGCGGCGGAAGACACGGACGCACTCATCGACGCCGCACCACTCTATCGCAAGACCGTGGAGGACACCAATCACGCCCGCGCGGAATACGACGAAACCCGATCGTCGATCCTGCCGCGCGTCAACCTGGAGGCCACCGCGCTCAGCCGGGAGATCGGCGGCCATATGGAAAGTGACTCCGTCGTGGCGATCCGCCTGCGCATGAATCCGATGCAAGGGCTGTCGAGCCTGCACCGTGTGGAAGGCGCCGGTCAGCGCGTGGATGCGGCGCAGTGGAAGGAAGGCGCTGCCCGGCGCGATATAGAGAGGCGGCTGCGAAACATGACGACCAACGGCACGGCGCTGGCAGACCAGGAACAGGCGCTGGAACGACAGGTCAGCAGTGCGGGGGAACTCGGCGGCCTTTACCGGGAGCAGTTCGAGGTGGGGCGGCGTGACATCATCGACCTCATTACCATCCAGCGAGAACACTATGACGCGCGCAGATCGCTGAATGAAGTGCATCTGCAGCTCATCCGCGTCCAGTACCAGATCGCGGCGCAACTGGGCCGTCTGACCGACCTGTTCGAACTGGAGGGCGCATAGCCATGACGGCAGCAGCGGAAAGCGCGCTTCCCCTTGTATCCCGGGACCGGGACGCCTTGCGCGAGGGGCTGGTCCTACTGGCCGGTATCCTGGGGCGCCGCACAAGCGCCAGCGAACTGGGCGACGGATTGCCGCTCGTCGAGGGGCGATTGCCGCCGGAAATGGTGCCGCGTGCGATGCGCCGGCTGGAGATTTCGGCGCAAGTCCGCCGCTCGGACCTGGCCTTGCCCGCCTATCTCCTGCCCGCCTTGCTGCTCCTGCACGGCGGCGATTGCGTGGTCCTGTCGGCGATCGACGGCGAGATTGCCACCCTGCGCCTGCCCCGCGCGGACGGCGGGGTCCAGAAGATGTCGCTGGCCGAACTCGCCGCGCTGCATTCGGGCACGACGATCTTCGCCAAGGCCCGCTTCCGTGCGGAAGAACGTGCCGGCGCGCTCGCGGCGACCACCGGGCAACACTGGTTCTTCGGCGCGCTGAAGCGCTACCGCAGTGCCTATTTCGAAGTCGCGCTGGGAGCGATGATGGCGAACCTGCTCGCCATCGCCTCGGCCATCTTCGCGATGCAGGTCTACGACCGTGTCGTTCCCAACGCGGCGTTCGATACGCTGTGGCTGCTGGCAAGCGGAGTCGCGCTGGCCATCGTCTTCGAAGCCGGGCTACGTCACATGCGCGGGCACCTTCTCGACACCATGGGCAAGAGCCTGGACCTCACGTTGTCCACCCAGCTCTTCGCGCGCGTGCTGCAGACCCGGCTTTCGGCGCGGCCCGCATCGCTGGGTGCCTTCACCAGCCAGATCCGCGAGTTCGAAGGGGTTCGGGAATTCTTCACTTCGTCCAGTGCCGCCATCGCCAGCGACTTGCCTTTCACCCTGATCTTCCTCGCGGTCATCGCGCTCGTCGGGGGCTGGGTCGTGATCGTGCCCGTGGCCGGGATCGTGCTCATGATCGTGCCCAGCCTCGTCATGCAGCGCAAGCTGGCCGAACTTTCGCGCCGCAACCTGCACGAAGGCGCGATCAAGAACAGCATCCTCATCGAGGCGGTCGAGAATTTGGAGGCGATCAAGGCCGGACGCGGTGAAGGGCGCGCCATGATCCTGTGGGAGGCGCTGACGGCGCAACTGGCCGAGACCGCCAAGCGCACCCATTCGCTGAGCAGCGCGCTGACCTATGCCGCGGGGATGGTCCAGCAGCTGTGCTACGTCGGCGTCGTCGCCTTCGGGGTCTATCGGATCAGCGAAGGAGCCATGACGGTAGGTGCCCTCGTCGCCTGCTCGCTGCTGGCCGCGCGCGCGATTGCGCCGATGACGCAGGCAGCAGGCATCCTCGCGCGCTGGCAGCACACCAAGGTTGCGCTGGAAGGGCTGGACCAGTTGATGGCCGCGCCGGTCGAGCGGGCCGAGGGCCGCATCTTCGTGCGTGCCGAGCGCCTGCGTGGGCGGTTCGAGGTGCAGGACCTTGTCCTGCGCTACGGGGACGATGGCCCGGCGGTGGTGAACGTCGGGGCGCTCGCCATCCGGGCGGGCGAGAAAGTCGCGATCCTGGGTGGCAACGGCGCCGGCAAGTCCACTTTGCTGCGCCTGCTGTCGGGGCTCGGCGATCCCACTTCGGGTTCGATCGTCCTGGACGGCATCAACATGACGCAGATCGACCCGTCCGATCGGCGCGCGGCGATCGGCTTCCTTCCGCAGGACGTTGCGCTGATGCACGGCACCTTGCGCGAGAACCTGAACCTCGAAGGCCGGGCGATCGACGATGAGGACATGCTCGCCGCGCTCGACGATGTGGGACTTGGCCGTTTCGTGCGCGCCAATCCGCTGGGGCTCGACATGCCGCTGCTGGGCAGCCGCAGCCTTTCAGGCGGGCAGAGGCAGGCAGTCGGGCTGGCCCGCGTCATCCTGCAGGACCCGCCGATCGTCCTACTGGACGAGCCTACGGCATCGTTCGATCAGGCGGCGGAGGAACACGTGGTCGCTCGGCTGAAGGCCTGGCTGGGGGAGCGCACCCTGGTGGTGACGACCCACAAGCGCACGATGTTGAGCCTCGTCCAACGCATCGTCGTGATGCGCGATGGAGCGGTGGTGATGGACGGACCCGTCGATGGCGTGGTTTCCGGCAACCAAGTCACGGTCCCGGTACGGGCAAGTGGAGCGGTAAATGGGGGTTGAGGGCATTTCCGAGCAGGGACTGCGGCGCGAGCTGGATGACCCTTTCCGCATGAATTCGCACCCCCTTTATAGGCCACTGCTCTGGGCAGTTCTCGCCTCCATCGTCGTCGCCATCGCCTGGGCCGCGCTGGCGCGGATCGACGAGGTGACACGCGGCGAAGGGCGCGTGGTGCCGGTAAGTCGCATGCAGAAAATCCAGAGCCTGGAAGGCGGCATCCTGGGCGACCTGCTGGTGCGCGAAGGCGATATGGTCCGGCGCGGGCAACCCCTTGTGAGGCTGGACCGGACACATTTCCAGACCTCCTACGACGAGTCCGCCAACCAGGCGATCGTCCTCGCGGCAGCCATCGCGCGCCTGCAGGCCGAAGTGCTGGGCAAGGTTGCGATCGCCTTCCCGTCCGAGGTTCCGCCGGACAGTTCGGTCGCCCGCTCCGAACGCGAACTGTTCGTGTCGCGTCGTTCCAAGCTGGAGGAAGGGCGGCGAACGCTGCGCCAGCAGATGCAGATCGCGCAGGGGCAGCTTGCCATTGTCCAGCCCCTCACCGCGCGCAAGGTGGTGAGCGAGATGGAAGCGCTCAAGCTGCGGCAGGACATCGCCAGCTACAATGGCAAGCTGGTCGAACTCGAGAACACTTACGCGCAGGAGGCCTATACGGAACTCGCCAACAAGCAGGCGGAATTGAGCGCGCTCACCCCGATCGTCCAGCAACGCGGGGACCAGTTGCGCCGCACGGAAATCCGCTCACCCGTGCGTGGCCGGGTAAATACGGTGCTCATCAACACGCGCGGGGGGGGTGGTGCAGCCGGGCGAGCCGATCATGGAAGTCACACCGATGGAAGATCGCCTGCTGATCGAGGCGCGCATCCGTCCCCGCGACGTGGCCTTCATCGTGCCCGGAATGCCGGCCAAGGTGAAGATCACCGCCTATGACTACACCGTCTACGGCGACCTCAATGGCAAGGTCGAGCGGATCGGGGCGGACACCGTCGAAGAGGACACGGTCCACGGCAAGGAATCCTACTATCAGGTCCTCATTCGCACCGATGGCGCGCACCTGATGCGCGAGGGAAAGCCGCTGCCGATCATTCCCGGCATGGTCGCCGAGGTGGATATCCTCAATGGCAAGCGCAGCGTGCTGAACTACCTGCTCCGGCCGATCCTCAAGGCACGTCTGCACTAGGAAGCGGCCACGTCACGCGGCGGCGCGTTTCTCTTCCTCTTCCTCGGGTTCCGCATGGCCGCTGATCTCGGCTCCCGCGTCCGGTGCGAAACGCAGGTTCCAGAGCGTCGCCGTCAGCGATACGGCGGTCACTACCCAGAATGCCGCGGAGAAATCGGTCAGCGTCGGTGCGGCGTGGCCCTTCGCCAGCATCGCCAGGTGCAGCGCCATCGCCGCCACGCAGATGCCAAGCGACAGCATAAGTTGCTGGAAGGTCGAGTAGAACGCGGTGGCGCTGCTCATGTGGTGCTTGTCGATGCCTGCATAAGCGATGGTATTATAGGCCGTGAACTGGAACGACATGAAGAAGCCCGACACGGCAAGTACGCAGAACATCGCCCACACCGGCCAGCTCGGGCCGAAGAAGCCGCAAATCGCGTAGCCGCCGGTCGCGATCACGCCGTTCCAGATCAGCGCGCGACGGAAACCGAAGCGGCGCAGCACGCGCTGCGCCATGCTCTTCATCGCCAGCGACCCGATCGCGGTGGCGACGGTGATCGTGCCGCTGCGCGCCGCCGAGAAGCCGAGGCCGACCTGCATCATCAGCGGCAGCAGGAACGGTTGCGCGCCCTGGGTGATGCGCGTGATCGAACCGGCGATCACCGAAAGCCGGAACGTCTCGTCCTTGAGCAGGCGCAGGTCGAGGATCGACCCCTCGCCCTTGCCGGCCCGCCCCAGGGCATGACGGATGTAGAATGCCCCCGCCACGGCGCCGAGCGCGACGAGCGCCGCGGCCATCGCTCCCTCCCCCGGGCGACTCACCATTTCGAAGCCGAACAGCAGGCAGCCGAGCGAAACACCGCTGAGCACGAAGCCCACGACGTCGAAGCGCGCGGGCCGGTCTTCGCGGATGTTCGCGATGAAACGACCCACCAGCCAGAAGCCGAGGGCGCCCATCGGCAGGTTGATGTAGAAGATCCAGCGCCAGTCGAGATAGGTCACGATGAACCCGCCCAGCGGCGGGCCGAGGATCGGGCCGATCAGTGCCGGCACAAGCAGCCACGACATCGCGTTGACCATGTCGCGCTTGGCGACCGAGCGCAGCAGGACCAGCCTTCCGACCGGGATCATCATTGCCCCGCCCATGCCCTGCACGAACCGCGAGACGACCATCGCCTCCAGCGTCGGCGACTGCCCGCAGGCGAGGCTGCCGGCCACGAACAGCGCGATCGCGGTGCGGAAGACGGTACGCGATCCGAAGCGGTCCGCCAGCACGCCGGACGCGGGGATGAAGATCGCCAGCGCCAGCAGGTACGAGGTCAGGGCGACGCTCATCTCCTGCGGGCGGACGCCGAAATCGCGCGCCATCGTCGGCAGCGCGGTTGCCAGCACGGTGGCGTCGACGAACTCCATGAACAGCGCCGAGGCAATGATCAGCGCCACGAGGCGGTAGTTCGCGCCGGATTCCGGCGGGCCAAGGTCCTGCGTTTTCGCCAGGGAACCGCCGGCCGGCACGATGCCGTCGCGGACTTCGGCGTTGACCGAGGCGATACCGCGCCGCCGTGGCCTCAGCATGGAGGCTCGCCGGGATGGGCTGGGGAGTACATGGTCTGCTATCCGGTTCGAGGTCTCGAGAAGGCCTCTCCCAAACCGGGCGCCCGTCTTCGCGGGGCACCGATGTTGGACATATAGGGATGCGTGGCGGCATTGAAACCGCTCATTCCACCCGATTTCTTGATCCCGGCCGCATCCCAGGGCCGACATGGGCCGGACATGGGCCGCACCGAATGACACATTAGCGTAGCATACCCGACCTAATCGCCGCCCCGCAGACAAATGAGGGCGACTGTCATGACACGCTTGCTTCCATCCTCCATCAGCCTCCTCGCGCTGGCCGTCGCCGGCATCGCTTCCGGGACCGCCCATGCGCAGTCCGCCGCCGATGTCTCGGCCGAGGACGGCAACGAGATCGTCGTCTCCGGACAGCGCGCGCAGCAGCAGCGTTCGATCGAGGAGAAGCGCGTGTCGCTCGGCATCGTCGACGTGACGGCGGCGGACGACATCGGCCAGTTGCCCGACAAGAACGTGGCCGAGGCGGTCGAGCGGCTGCCGGGCGTCGGCGTGCAGTACGACCAGGGCGAAGGCCGCTACGTCGCGGTGCGCGGCGTGCCCTCCTCGCTCAACGGCTATACGCTGAACGGCTTCGAGATCGGCAACCCCGACGGCAACACCCGCGCCCTGCCGCTCGACATCGTCTCGGGGCAGTTGCTCAACCGCGTCGAGGTTTCCAAGGTCAAGACCGCCGACCTCACCGGGCAGGGGATCGGCGCCACCGTCAACCTCGTCACCCAGACCGCGTTCGACTTCGACAAGCCCTTCGTCGTCCAGGCCAATGCGCAGGTCGGCTACCAGGAGCTTCGCAAGGGCAGCCAGCCGGTCAAGGGCGACGTGACCGTGGGTGGCCGCTTCGGCGCGGACGAGCAGTTCGGCATCCTGCTCGGCGCCAGCTATTCCGACCGCACCTATACGAGCTACGGCATCTACCCGGACGACTGGGCGCCCGACGAGAACGCCGCCCGCGGCGCCGTGCCGATCAACATCAAGTACACCGACTACCGCCTGAAGCGCGAGCGCATCGGCGCGGCGGGCTCGCTCGACTGGCGCAGCGGCGGCACCGAGCTGTACTTCCGGGGCGTCTATTCCAAGTTCACCGAGGACGAGTACCGCCAGCGCCTGCGCCTCGATTTCTCGGACATCGACTGGGACGCGAACGGGCAGACCGGCCTCGCCGCCACCAGCGAGCAGCGTTCGGATTTGCGCACCGAATACAAGGAGAAGTCGATCCTCTCCTTCATGGCCGGCGGATCGCACGCGTTCGGCGACGATTGGAAGCTCGACTTCGGGGCGGCGCATACCCGCAACGAAGTGATCGAGCCAAACGAGCTGTGGCAGTTCCGCGGCAACCCCGGCGCCGTCGCGGTCGATTTCACCGACAAGCTGTTCAGCGCCGTGCCCACCGGCGGCTACCTCGCCCCCTCGGCGCTGGGCTTCCGCCAGTACACCGCGCAGGACGAATACGGGCTGGAAAAGACCTGGCAGGCCCGCGCCGACCTGACCGGCAAGCTGCGCTCGATCGGCGAGAACAGCTTCGTCAAGTTCGGCGCCAACGCGCGCTGGACCGACAAGAGCTTCGACAGCTCCAACACCGTCTACACGCGCGGCACCGCCGCCAACCGCTTCACGCTCGCGGGCCTTGCGGGCGAGGACGTCAACGTCGACCTCGGCAACGGGCACGAATACTTCCTCAGCCCCGCGATCGACGAGGACCTGATCCGCGCCTATACCGAGGGCAAGCTCGGCGGCCCGCAGTTCGTGCTCGACATCGCAACCTCGCTCGCCAACGACACCTTGGGTGACTTCTCGCTCGATGAGAACGTGTTCGCCGGTTACGGCATGGTCAATCTCGACTTCGGGTCCATCGCGGTCACCGGCGGCCTGCGTGTGGAACGCACCGAACTGGGCATCACCGGCTACCTGCTCGACGGCGACACCGTCACTCCCACCAGCGCCGACCGCAGCTATACCGACTGGCTGCCCAGCCTCGTCGTGCGCGTGACGCCGAGCGACGACACGGTCTTCCGCGTCGCCTACTCGCGCTCGGTCGGCCGCCCGCAGTATTCCGACCTCTCTCCCGGCGGCGAAGTCTCGTCCGAAGGCGACGGCGAACTCAACGTCAGCACCGGCAACCCGGGCCTCAAGCCCTACGTCGCCGATGCGCTGGACATGACGGCGGAATGGTACTTCGCGCCCGGCGGCCTGCTCAGCGTGGGCGCCTTCGCCAAGTTCATCCGCAATCCGATCTTCACCCAGAGCTACACGATCACCGACGGCAGCTTCGGCGGCGTGGACTACGACCGGATCAACTTCAGCCAGACGCAGAACGCCGAGAAAGGCGACATCATCGGGCTGGAGGCGAGCTACCAGCAGCAGTTCACGTTCCTGCCCGGCCTGCTCTCGGGCCTCGGCGTCAACCTCAACCTGACGCTGATCGACGGCAACCTGCGCCTTCCCGGCGGCGGCAGCGTGGACTTCCCCGAGCAGTCCAAGCTGCTCTGGGGTGCGCAGCTGTTCTACCAGAAGGGGCCGGTGGAAGCCTCGGTCGCCTATCACCACACCGGCCGCGCGCTCATCGCGGCGGGCGACACGCGCCTGACCGACGGCTTCAACGACGACCTGCGCCGCCTCGACGCCAAGATCGGCGTCGACCTGACCCGCAACTTCCGCGTCTTCGTCGAGGGCCAGAACCTGACCGACGAGCCTACCCGCCAGTACCAGGGCGGCGTGCGCGACTGGGTCTCGCAGAACGAACGCTACGGCCGCACGTTCTACCTCGGCGCGTCGATGAGGCTGTGAGCGTGATCGCCGCCCTCCTCCTGCTCGCCGCCGCGCCTGCCGGTGCCGAGGCGCCCTCGCCGCCGCCCTCCCCCGTCGCGCTGCGCATGACGGCGGCGGAGGCGCACCAGGGCGCGGCCTCCGACGGCACTTATCTCTACGCGATCGACAACGACCGCATCGGCAAGTACCGCATCGCTACCGGCGAGAAAGTGGCCGAATGGCAGGGCGAGCGACGGCTCTACCCGCACATGAACAGCTGCACGGTGGTCGGCACCGAACTGGTCTGCGCCGCATCGAACTACCCGCAAGTGCCGCAGACCAGCGCGGTCGAGGTGTTCGACACTCGCACCCTCCGGCACCTGCGCTCGACCAGCCTCGGCTTCGGCACCGGTTCCCTGACCGTCATGGACCGGCACGGCGGCAAGTGGTGGGCGGTCTACGCCAATTACGAGGGCAAGGGCGGCGAGCCGGGGCGCGACTATCGCTACACCACGCTCGTGCGCATGGACGATGCGTTCCGGCCCGAAGCGAGCTGGGCCTTCCCCGAGGCTGTGCTGGCCCGGATGGCGCCCAAGAGCTGCTCGGGCCTGAGCTGGGGCGACGACGGCCTGATCTACGCCACCGGCCACGACCGGCCCGAAGTCTACGCGCTGCGCCTGCCCGAAGCGGGATCGCGGCTCGAACTGGTGGACACCATCGGCCTTGCCACGCCCGGTCAGGCGATCGACTGGGACCCCAAGGCGAAGCGCCGCCTGTGGTCGATCGGGCGCGGCGCCAACGAAGTGGTGGCGAGCGAGATCCGCGCGGTCGAGGCGCCCTGACAGCCGTCGTTCCCGGTCAAGCCGGGGACCACGTCACGACATCGCGGGCGGCGGCTTCAGGAACGGGTCGTCGGGCAGCGGGATGAATTCCTGGTCGTCCGCATCGGGCAGCTTCATGCGGCCTGCCTTCCAGTCCTCGGCCGCCTGCCGCAGCCGATCCTTCGAGGACGAGACGAAGTTCCAGTAGAGGAACCGCTCGCCCACCGGCTCGCCGCCGAGGACCATGACGGTCGAGCGTTCCACGGCGACCATGCGCGATACGTCGGCGCCCAGCACCAGCATCCGCCCCGCCTCGTGCCGCTGCCCGTCGATCTCCACCGCGCCGGTCGCCACGTAGACCGCGCGCTCGGCGTGGCCGACGGGGATCTCCGCCTGCGCGCCCGCTTCAAGGTCGAGATGCGCGTAGAACAGCGGCGAATGCGTGCGCGCACCTGCCGTCAGGCCATAGGCGCTGCCTGCGATGAGCTGGCCGTGCAGCCCCTTCTCGCTCCACTGCGGCAGGTCGGCGCCGGCATGGTGCGAAAACGAGGGGTCGGTCTCCTCGTCGCCCTCGGGCAGGGCGACCCAGGCCTGGATGCCGTGGAGATGGTCGCCCACGGCGCGCGCCTTCTCGAAGCGCTCGCTATGGGTGATGCCGCGCCCGGCGGTCATCCAGTTGACCTCCTGCGGCCGGATCGACTGGTGCGAGCCGACGCTGTCGCGGTGGACGATCTCGCCCGAGAACAGGTAGGTCACGGTCGAGAGGCCGATATGCGGATGCGGGCGTACGTCGAGGCTGCGATCCACCCCGGCCGCCACGTCGAGCGGGCCCATGTGGTCGAAGAACACGAAGGGCCCCACCATGCGCCGCTTGGCGAAGGGCAGCACCCGGCCCACGTCGAGCCCGCCACCAAGGCTGCGGCGGCGCTGTTCGATCACCATCTCGATCATGGCCGGGCGTGGGTCCGTGCGGGGCGGGGGGCGTGGGACGTCGTCATGGTGGCATGCCTTTCGCGGGGGAGCCGGTTGCCGATCCTATAGAGAACTTCGCCGGCCGGTGCCACAGCCGAGCACCTGCGCCCGCGCATCCGCAGACCGGAAAAGCCTCTCAGTGTGAACGGACAATCCGCATGGCGGCAGTGCCGGGCGATGGCTATCCTGAACCCATGAGCACCATCGAAAACGCCCTCGCCCTCCCCATCCGGCGCAACGTCAGCGGCCTGCAACTCGGCATCGGCGCTGCCGTCACCGCCATCGGCACGGCCCTTGCGGTCGAGTTTCTCGTGTCCGCCCTCTGATCCGGGGACGGGCGCGGCGGGCTCGCATCGCAGGCCCGCCGGGTCACCTCACAGGCGGCCGCGCACGCCGAAGAAGAACGAGCGGCCCGAGTATTCGTAGAAGTTGGGCACGTTGCGCAAGTCGTTGTAGCGCTTGATCGCCGAGCCCAGCAAATTGGAACCCTGTACGTAGACCGAGACGTTCGCCGTCAGGTCGTAGGACAGGCTCGCCGACATCTCGCTATAGGCGTCCTCCTTCACCGGCAGGTAGCTGAGGTTGCCCGATTGCGCGTAAGTCTGGCGCGACTGGTAGCTGTACGAGACTTGCGCGCCGATGCCGTGGTTCTCGTAGAACAGCTTCGCGTTGGCCGAGAACGGGATCGCGCCAGGCAGGTCGGTGGTCACTCCGCCCGACTTCGCGCGCGAATGGTTGTACGTCGCGTTCGCCTGGATGCCGAAGCCGTTGTCGAGGAAGTACTGTCCCCCGACTTCCAGCCCGTAGACGTTCGCGCTGTCACCGTTGACCACTTGGTACTCGACGAAGGGGAACGACTGCTGCTGGTTGGCGGGCTGGTTCGTCGGCGTGATGAGCACGTCCACCGGCACGTTCGAGACGAAGTTGGTGATGTGCTTGTAGAACGCCGCCGCGGTCAGCGCGAGCCGGTTGGAAGGGTAGTATTCGAAGCTGACGTCGAACTGGTTCGCCTCGGTCGGCTTGAGGTTCGGGTTGCCCGCATCGTAGATGATGTAGGTGCCCGACTGCGCCGACGTGGCATCCTTCGCCGGGGACAGCTCGCCGAAGGTCGGCCGCGAGATCGCCTGCGATGCGGCGAGCCGCACGCGCAGTCCGTCGCTGATGTCGTAGGCGAAATTGGCGGCGGGCAGCAGGCGCAGGTAGTCGCCGCCGCCGACGATCGGCTCGACCTCGTTGAAGGTGACGGCGTTGTCCTGCGTCCCCGCGCGCGGGATGATGCTGGCGATGCTGGCGCCGTATCCCACTGACGAGACCTTGGTGGCGACGAGGCGCGCACCGATGTCCGCGCGCCACTTGTCGCCCTCCAGGTTGAACTGGACGTAACCGGCCCAGGTCCGCTCCTTGATGCGGTAGGAGACGGGGAGGTCGTCCTCGATCACCTGGTTCGAATAGCCCGCCGGATAGGGCGAGAGCGAACAGCCCGGGATCGTGGCGCCGGTCTCGTCGAGGCAGCTGTTGGGATCGAGGATCGCCGGGTTGTTCTCGGCGCGGGGCAGTGCGCCGAGGTAGGTGTCGATGTCGAAGTACGGGAAGT
This sequence comes from Novosphingobium sp., assembly GCA_035511275.1. Lineage (GTDB taxonomy): Bacteria > Pseudomonadota > Alphaproteobacteria > Sphingomonadales > Sphingomonadaceae > Novosphingobium. Next base: position 6,104 of record DATKFS010000358.1, on the reverse strand, counting down.
TGCGCGGGAAGTTGCCCTTCACTTTGCCAAGGATGCTTTCCTTGCCCGGCCGCACCACGTCGGCGCCGATATCGCCGAACGTGAACGGATAGCCGCAGAAGTTGCAAGAGGTGGTATACTGGTTGTCGATCGTGGCGACGGTCTTCCTGCGGTCGGTCCAGGCGACGCCGAAGGTGATCGACTTGAAGCCGCCTTCGCCCACTTCGTACTCGCCGTCGAACTTCAGGCCCTGCGTGCGGTCCTCGATGTTCTGGCCCTGGATGCCGATGTAGTGCGCGCGGAAATCGTCGTTGGTCGCTTCCGACAGGCTGCGCCCGCCGGGAATGGTGATGTCGAGGTCGGGCAATCCGCCGTCGCGCGTGGCGAAGATCGCGGAAGCGCCGGTGATGCCGGCGACGACGAAGCGGTTCTGCCCGCCGGTATTGTCGCGCGCCTTTCCGTAGTAGCCGTCGAAGACGAACTTGAGCCGGTCGGTCGGCTTCCAGTCGATGTTGGCGCCGAACTGATAGGTCTGGCTCTTGCGCGGCTCGTCGGTGGTCAGCACTTCGGCGACGAGGTCATCGAGCGAAAAGCCGGTGACGACGTTGTTCTGGTCCACCGTGATCGAGGCCGGGTCCCAGCGCAGCGAACCGTCGTCGCCCAGCGGGTTCAGGTAGTTCGATGAGCGGTAGTTGTGCTGCTTCACGTCGAAGCGGCTGTAGAGCCCGTCGATGGTCAGTTCGAAGGCGCTCGAAGGCTTCCACTGGAACGAGCCGGCCGATCCGATGCGCTCGCGCTGGCCGGTGACGTAGCCGACGCTGTAGTAGTCGGGCCAGATGTAGGCCGGGCCGTTCTCGTCCGGGTCGATCGCGCCGTCGCCGTTGAAATCGACGCCGTAACCGGCCTCGGTCCCGTCGGTGATCGAGTATTCACCGAGGTTGTCGGTGCGGAACTTGTACTTGTTGTAGCTGACGCCGAAGGTCAGGCCCATGGTGTCGTCCGCGAATGTGGTGCTGACCACGCCGCTGACCTTGAAGCCGCCGTTCTCGGACAGGTCGTTGTACTGGCCCTCGACCGCGCCGGAGGCATGGAAGCCTGGGCGATCGAGCGGACGCGCGGTGCGCAGGTCGACGTTGCCACCGATGCTGCCTTCCAGTTCGGACGCGCGGACCGCCTTCTGCACTTCGGCGCCCGAGATGATCTCGGAGGGAAGGACGTCGAAGGCAAAAGAGCGATCCGGCCCGTCGGTCGGGAGGATTCGACCGTTGAGGGTGGTGATCGCGAAGTTTTCGCCGAGGCCGCGGATCGTGATCGCGCGCCCTTCGCCACGGCCGTCGCGGCCGACCGTCACGCCGGGGATGTTGGCGAGCGCCTCGGCGACGTTGCGGTTGGGAAACTTGCCGAGTTCCTCGGCGGAGATGGCATCGACGATGGTGTCCGCGTCGCGCTTGGTCTGGATCGAGCGCAGGAGGCTGCCGCGCACGCCGCGCACGATGATGTCGGCGGTGGTGGCGTCCTGCGCGGGATCGGCGAGGACGCCTTCGGGCTGCGGGGAGGCTGCGGCATCGGTCGATACCTCCTGCGCGCGGGCGCCGGTTGCGGCCAGCAGCGCAAGGCCGCTGACTCCGGTGAGCACTGCGCAACGCCACATGTATCGTCCCGTCATGTCATTCCCCTTGTAGCCGCGCCCTGTCCGCCAGCCCTGTCCGCAAGCCTTGGTGGCACGGCGCGATATATTGCGATTTGGTAACTTGGATGCGGCGATACTGTCAAACAGAAATGAAACGAAACCTATCTTCCCGTTTGTCGGGAGGGATTCCCGCTGTTATGCAATCCTTGACAGGAGGAATTCGATGGCGGTCATCCGCGATACCAGCAGGCGACGGCAGGAAATCAGCACGCTCGTTCGCGAGCGCGGCAGCGTCCAGGTGACGACGCTGGCCGAGCGCTACGGCGTTTCGATGCAGACGATTCGCAAGGACCTGCACTTCCTGGCGAAGAAGGGCATCGCCGAACGCTCCTACGGCGGCGCCATTTCGGCCGACGCGGTCAACGTGACCGCCGAACCGCCGCTGGAAACCAAGCGCGCCATCCATACCGACGAAAAGGCGCGGATCGGCGCGCTGGCGGCGGCGATGGTGCGGCCCGGGGATTCGGTCGTGCTCGATTCGGGCACCACCACGCTGCAGATCGCCCACCACCTGCCCGACAGCGAGGACATCACCGTCCTCACCAACGACCTCGACATCCTCTGCGCGCTCGCCCGCAAGGAGAAGATCAACGCCGTCATGCTGGGCGGGGCGCTGCGCCGCCGTAACCGCGCGTTCTACGGCGCGCAGACCGAAAGCGCGCTGGCGGACCTGCACGTCGACAAGCTGTTCCTCGGCGTCGATGGCTTCGATGTCGAGCGCGGCATCACCACGCATTTCGAGCCCGAGGCGATGCTCAACCGGAAGATGGCGAAAGCCGCCCGGCAGGTCATCGCCGTCACCGACCGGTCCAAGTTCGGCAAGGTCTGCCTCCACCGCATCCTCAACGTCGACGAGATCGACGACCTGGTGACCGACGCGGTCGAGACCGACGGGATGCAGGCGGCGGCCGACCGGCTCGGCTTCCGCCTGCACATCGCCTGAGGGCTATCGCGGCGCGGGGGCGAGGTGGAAGAAGCCTCGCGCGTTCTTCCAGTAGATCTTGTCGATGACCGCGCGCGGCAGGTCCAGCCCCTTCGCATCCGCCTCGATCGCATCGACGCGCTGGCTCAGCGGCGTGGCGAGGTAGCGCCAGTCGGCGCGCCAGACCGCATCGGCCTCGCCCGCGAAATCGGCGGTGGCGGGCGGGTTCTGGGCGCGGGCGGCGGGGTCGGGCGGGCTGTCGGTCAGGTCGGTGCCGTAGAGGATGCGGTCCTGGTATTTCACGAAGAACGCCCGCACCTTCGCGACGTCCGCGTTCGACTGCACCTGCAGGTTCGACATCCGCGCCGCGAGGTCCACCACCGCGTTCGGATGGGCATCGAGGAAGCGCCCCAGCGCGTCCACGCTCCACTCCAAGCTCGCCATGTGGGCGCCGTCGACCGCCAGTTTCGGGTGCCGCGCCACGAACCGGTCGCGCGCGGCCATCAGCGCCTCGTAGCTGGGCTCCTCCGGGTGGAGGTACATGTAGTACTCGGGATGTTCGCGGAAATAGTCGCGATCGTTCGCCGTGGTCATCTGGTCCAGCGCGAGCCAGCAGTTCCTGGGCTCGCCCTGATGGGCGATAAGGGGGACATGGCGCTGCTCCAGATGCGACATGACCGGGTCGAAGCGCGGATCGTCGAGGAACACGCGGCGCCCGTCCGCATCCTTCGCGACCATGCCGATGTTCTTCCACACCTTCACGGCCACCGCGCCGCGCGCAAGTGCCGTATCGAGCGCGCCGATCGTCCGCTCGCTCCATCCCGGCGTACCGAACCCGTCCATCGTGAACGTCGTCGCGAAATGGAAGCGGGCGGGGTCCGCCTTGCCCATGGCCTGCGCGATGCGGGCCTGATCCGCGAGCGGCGGGAAGTCCGGATAGTCCACGTTGATCGAGAGCAGTTCGAACCCGTCGCGGCGCGCGACTTCGAGAAAGCGCGGGTCATCGACATTGGCGTGGACATGCGCGTCGAACTTGGGAACCCGGGCGAAGTCCGCCTCGGAGTATCCCGCAGGCGCCTTCGCGCCGACCAGCAGCGCCGCGCCTGCCAGCAGTGCCAACCTCGTCATCCTGCGCATATCCGGCCCCTCAAACGAAAACGAAACAAATCGCGCTAATAAGTTGCGCTTTTGGTTTGCACAGCGCCCCCGGCTCGTGCAAGTTCTTTCTCGACGCCCGGCACGGCCGGCCCGCGAGAGGAGAGCCCAGCCATGCCGCCTTGCCCCGTAACCCGCCGCAGCCTGCTCGGTCGGCTGATGGCCGGCGCCGCGCTGGTCGCCGCGCCTTCCATGGCGAACCGCGCATGGGCCGCCGCGCCCCCGGCGGTACGGCTCGACGACGGTACGCTGGGAATCGAGTTCGACACCGCCATGCGCTCGCGCCTGTTCCACAAGGGCAAGGCGATCACGTCTTCCGCGGCGGGGGAAGCGCTGATCCTGGCGGGAGCGCCCGCGATCGAACGCTTCCTGCTGCTCGACCACGAGGAGGCCGCCGTTTCCGGCCCGCACGGCAGCGGCCGCCGGCACGTCCTGCGCGGAACCGCGTCGAGCGCGCTGGAGCAGGAGATCGCTGTCACCTTCCTCGACCGCTATCCCGGCCTCGCGCTCTACGAAGTGCGCTTCCGCAACACCGGCGCGACACCGCTCGCGGTGGCCGGATGGCGCGTCGCCACGCACGATCTGGAGGGGCACCCGGACGGGGCATGGAGCTTCGCGGGCGCCTCCTACCCGGACCGGCGGGACTGGGTGCAGAAGGTCGCCCCCGGGTTCGAGCAGCGCAACTTCATGGGCATGAACGGTTCCGACTACGGCGGCGGCACCCCGGTCGCGGTCGTGTGGCGGCGCGACGTGGGGCTGGCGGTGGGCCATGTCGAGACCGTGCCCCGGCTGGTCTCGCTGCCCGTCGCCGCGCAGCCCGGCGGCACCCGCATCGGCCTTTCGGGCGACGAGGCGACGGTGCTGCCCCCCGGCGCCACGCTGGTGCTGCCGACCGCTTTCGTCATGGTCCACGAAGGCGACCACTTCCGCCCGCTCGATGCCTATCGCCGCATCATGGCCGAGCGCGGCCTTGCCGCCCCGCGCATCCCGGAATCGAGCTACGGCCCGATCTGGTGCGCCTGGGGCTACGAACGCAAGTTCACGCCCGAGCAGATCTATGGCACGCTTCCCAAGGCCCGCGAACTGGGCTTCGAGTGGGCGGTGATCGACGACGGCTGGCAGGTCGCCGAGGGCGACTGGCGGGTCGATCGCACCCGCTTCCCGCGCGGCGATGCCGACATGAAGGCCTTCGCCGACCGCATCAAGGCCGACGGGATGCGCCCGCGCCTCTGGCTCGCCCCGCTCGCGGTGGACCCCGGCACTCCGCTGCTGCGCGACCATCCCGAGATGCTCGTGCTCGACCGCCACGGCGCCGCGCAGAACGTAAGCTGGTGGAATGCGTTCACGATGTGCCCGGCCTACCAGCCCACCGTGGACTATTTCCGCGGCGTGGTGCGCACCATCATTGGCGAATGGGGGTTCGAGGGCCTGAAGCTGGACGGCCAGCACCTCAACGGCGTCGCCCCGTGCCACAACCCCGCGCACAACCATGCCCGGCCCGAGGAATCCTACGAGAAGCTCCAGGATTTCTGGAAGGCGATCTACGACGAGACCATCGCGATCAATCCCGAGGCGATCGTGGAACTGTGTCCCTGCGGGGATTCCTTCGCGTTCCACAACATCCCGGCGATGAACAACACGCCCGCCTCCGACCCCACCTCCGCCTGGCAGGTCCGCCTCAAGGGCAAGACGTTCAAGGCGCTGATGGGCCCTTCCGCGCCCTACTCCGGCGACCATGTGGAACTGACCGAAACGCGCGACGACTTCGCCTCCACTTACGGCATCGGCGCCATTCCCTCCACCAAGTTCACCTGGCCCGAGGACACGCCCACCCCCACCGACCCGCTGCCGCCCGGAGGCTTCAAGCTGACGGCGGAGAAGGAAGCGGTCTGGCGCAAGTGGATCGACATGTACCGCGCCAACATGCTGGCCAAGGGCACCTACCTCGGCGGCCTCTACGACATCGGCTTCGACCGGCCCGAGGCCCATGCGATCGAGAAGGAGGGCACGCTGCACTACGCCTTCTTCGCCGAGACCTGGGACGGTCCGGTGGCCCTGCGCGGGCTGGGAGACGGGCGCTATGCCCTGACCGACAGCTTTAGCGGTGCCGCCCTCGGCCACGCGACGCGCACGCGCGACACCATCGCCGCAAAGTTCGAGCGGTTCCTGCTCGTGCGCGCCACTCCGGTGCGGGAGGCACGCGCATGAGCGGCCTGCGCGGCGGCAAGGCATGGCTCGTCAATGCCCTGGTCACGGTGGTCCTGTGGGGCGTGTGGGGGGCCTTTTCCGGGCTTTCCCCACAGCACGGCTTCCCCGAAACGCTGGTCTACTGCGTCTGGGCGCTGACGATGATCCCGC
>DATKFS010000357.1:0-22556 GCA_035511275.1 Novosphingobium sp. | reverse complement strand
GAGCCTGTGGGAATCGTGATTCGGCCCCTCCCATTTGGGCCAATCTTGACTATCTCTGGTGTCTCCGCCTGAGCGCGCCCCGGGGTGCGTGGGCGTTACCAGATTTCCACCGGCACCCGCCCGCCCCCACGGGCCGGGTCGCTGGCAGTGTCGAACCCGAATCACCGGAGCCCGCGCATGCCCCTTCTCGAAGCCCGCAAGACCTACAAGCCCTTCGAATATCCCTGGGCCTACGACTTCTGGAAGATCCAGCAGCAGGTCCACTGGCTGCCCGAGGAAGTGCCGCTGGGCGAGGACTGCCGCGACTGGGCGCAGAACATCTCGGAGCACGAGCGCAACCTGCTCACCCAGATCTTCCGCTTCTTCACCCAGGCCGACGTCGAGGTGCAGGACTGCTACCACGAGAAGTACTCGCGCGTCTTCAAGCCGACCGAGATCAAGATGATGCTGGCTGCCTTCTCCAACATGGAGACGGTCCACATCGCCGCCTACTCGCACCTGCTCGACACCATCGGCATGCCCGAGAGCACTTATGGCGCCTTCCTCGAATACTCAGAACTGAAGGACAAGCACGACTACCTGCAGAAGTTCGGCGTCGACAACGACGAGGACATCGCGCGCACCCTGGCGATGTTCGGCGGCTTCACCGAGGGCGTGCAGCTCTTCGCCAGCTTCGCGATGCTGATGAACTTCCCGCGCTTCAACAAGATGAAGGGCATGGGCCAGATCGTCTCGTGGTCGGTGCGCGACGAATCGCTGCACTGCGAGGGCATCATCCAGCTGTTCCACACTTTCGTGCGCGAGCGCGGCTGCCTGACCAAGGCGGTGAAGGATGACATCGCCGACCAGTGCCAGACCACGATCCGGCTGGAGGACAACTTCATCGACCTCGCCTTCGAGCTGGGTCCGGTGCCGGGCATGACGCCCAAGGACATCAAGCGCTACATCCGCTACATCGCCGACTGGCGCATGGGCCAGCTGGGCCTCAAGCCGATCTACCTGATCGAGGACCACCCGCTGCCATGGCTGCAGCCGCTGCTCAACGGCGTCGAGCATGCGAACTTCTTCGAGACCCGCGCGACCGAGTATTCGAAGGGCGCCACCCGCGGCGACTGGAACACCGTCTGGTCGAACTTCGATTCCCGCCGCAAGGTCAAGAGCAACGATGACGGTCCGGCCACGCTGCTGATCGGCGGCGCCGAGCCGGGCCTGTTCGGCGAGGGCGTCGCTGCAGAATAAGGCGCTGACCGGCGCGCAAGGGGCGGCAGGACTGGTCGGTTCCGTCGCCGTTGGCGCCCGGTTCGTCGACTCTTTCGCCCCCCCACGCCGCGCGAAGCAACTTCGGGTCGCGCCTGCGCATTCTCTCCTGGATGTCGAACTCCATCGGAGAGCAGGCGATGAACCGCACGATCCTCATACTCGCCGCCTTGGCTGCGTCCGGGGTGGCGCAACCGGTACTCGCGCAGGAACAAACGGGCGCACAGGTCGCAGCGGGCACGCCGGCTGCCGCGCGGGCCATGGCCGATCCTGACGTTATCACCGTGCGCAACGTCACCCGCGTCGAACTGGTCCCGGGCCTGCCGATCGTCGAGGATGGCGGCGCGACGATCGGCACCGTCGCCCGGCTTGCCGGAAACGACGTGATCCTGACCACCGGAGAGGGCGGGAAGGAATACCGCCTGCCGATCACCCAGGTCTTCGCCTATACCCAGGACGGCGTCGATCGCTTCGCCAGCCGCACGCCCCGGTCCTCGCTCAAGGCCGAGACCGGCGCGCAGGTGGCGGCCCAGGGCGTGCGCTGATCGTCTTGCGCTGACCGTATTGCACTGACCGGCGCGCACCGGGCGCTCCCCTTGCGGCCGGGGCGCCGTGCGGGCATCGTGGACGCATACAAAGGGGGATACCTGCAATGACCACCAACCCGACGCTCATTTTCCTGCCGATGCTCGTCATCGTGGCGCTGACTTTCGTCGCGTTCCTCAAGATGGGCATGGCGCGCGGCGCGGCGGTGAAGGGCGGGCACGACCCGGCCTACTACCGCGCCCACATCGGCGATCCCGAGCCCGAGGCCACCCGCGCCGCAGTTCGCCACTACGACAACCTGTTCGAACTGCCGACGCTGTTCTACGCGGCCTGCCTGACCGGCTTCGTCGTGGCGGCGGTCAGCAAATGGACGCTGATCTTCGCCTGGGGCTACGTCGCCGCTCGCGTGGTGCAGAGCCTCGTCCACATCACCTACAACAACCCCGCACATCGTGGCGGTGCCTTCGTGCTGGGCATCGGGTTCATGCTGGCGCTGTGGATCAACCTGGCACTGGGCATCCTCGCCCGCGTATGACCCCGTTCGAGTGGGCGCTTGCCGGGCTGGCGGCGCTTAACCTCGCCACGTTCCTTGCCTTCGCGCTCGACAAGGCGAGGGCAAGGGGAAAGAGGCGCAGGATCGCGGAATCGACCTTCCTGTGGCTGGCGCTTGCTGGCGGCAGCCCCGGTGCCTACGCCGGCCGCAGCGCTTTCCGCCACAAGACGCGCAAGCAGCCGTTCGTCGGCCGCCTCCACGCCATCGCCCTGCTTCAGGGGGTGGTGCTCATGGCGGCGGCGTACCTGCTGCTGCGCTAGCGACTGCGGCGTTCGCCGGCCGGTCAGGCCAGCCAGGTGCCGGGATTGGGCATGGGCGCGTGCTTCTGGGCGTTGAGCACGCTCAGCACGCAGCGCACGATCACCAGCACCGACACGGCGATGAGGATCGGGATGCCGATCAGCACGATGGTGAGGATGGTGCCGACGATCACGCCGACGAGGAATATCCAGAAGGTCCTGATCGCATACTCGTAATGCGACACTTCCCACTCCGCCTTGGGTTCGCCGCGCCAGACGTAGGCCAGCACCACGCCGACGATGCCGGTCACCCCGGTGACGTAGGACGCGAGGTAGAGGAGGTTGATGATGGTCGGGTTGTTGAACTCGAACCCGGACGTCGGGGCCGAAGTCGTGCGCTTGGGATCGAACTCGGTCATCGCTGCCTCCATTCCGCCCTCGCGGGGCCGTCGGGTCATGCTGCCTGCTTTGCCGCGCGGGGGCAAGGATGCAGCGCTACTGCGGCTCGGCCTGCTTCTTCGCCTTGATGCCCCGGATGCGCGCGAGGTCCCCCTCGAGGATGGCGAAGGCATCGCGCTCCTGCGGCGAGAGGGCGTGCCTGTCGAAATGCCTCATCAGCACTTCCAGCGCATCGCCGATCCGGCCAAGCTGGCGCCCGTAGCTGCCCACTTCGTCGAGGATCGCGCGCTCGGTCTCGGGGTGCCGGGTCTCGCCGATGTTGACGTTGACGAACCCCAGTTGCCCGCCCTCCAGGTTCCAGGTCCAGGGGTTGATCGCCTGCCACAGCTTCTCCGGCGCGAGCTGGAACTGGAACGGCTGGAGGGACATGTCGGCCATGGTCGTCATCCTGCGCGGGCGAAGGGGTTGCCGTAGACGGTATAGGCGAGCCAGGTGAAATCGCTTTCGCTCTGGCACGCCTTGCGGGCGGCCTTGACCGCATCGACCAGCCGCTCGCCCGCCAGCAGCCGGGCGTAGAAGGTGTCGGCGAAGGTGCGCGCCAGCGTGTCGCCCACCGACCACAGCGCGCCGACGAACACCGCCGCCCCGCCCTCGGTGACGGGCCGCAGGAAGGCGTCGGCGAAGCCCGAAACGCCCGAGATACCCTCGCCCGCGCGCCCCGTCTGGCAGGCGTTGACGAAGACCATGCCCGAGGGCTCGGCGCCCTTGGCGTGGAACAGCGCCCGGCGCTTGACCGCGCTGCACGGGAGCAGGTCGTCGGCGATCGTCCCGCGCTCCGTGACTTCGCCCGAGAGAACGAGGTCCGAGTTCAGGACCGCCATCTGCTGCGCCTCGCCATGGCAGGCGAAGTGGAGCAGGTCGCAGTCGCTCGCGTTCTTCGACAGGAAGCGGTTGACGCTCTCGCTCTGCGTCTCACCGTCGAAGCGCTCGACCGGGGCGGCCTTGCCGTCGAAGAGCGTGGCGAGCATGTCGCGCTCCTGCGTCGCCTGCGGCAGCCTGTCCTTGACGTTGAGATAGTCGGGAATGACGTAGCGCACGCGGTCAGGGCGCAGGGCCAGCGTGTCGGACGGCCAGACCGCGTTGTACATCCAGCGTACCAGCCCCCATTCGGCGAGGAAGCCCCGGTTCTCCTGCCCGCCGCCCGCAGGATCGTCGATGTAGAGCAGTTCCCAGGGCATGTAGGGGCTGTCGGCGATGACCTGGATGGCGTCGATCTTGTCGCGGTGCTCCCACAGGGCGCTGCGCACGTCCTCGGGCACCAACTGGTTGGTGGCGTCGATCGCGAAGTCGGTGATCCGGCCGAGGAACAGCTTGTACTCGGTCTTGCTCTGCCGGTACGCGGCATCGAGCTTGCCGAGGAACTGGCCGACGAACGTCTCCATGCTGAAGCTGGCGGGCAGCACTTTGTCCCAGGCTTCGGCCAGTCCCTTGCCCGAGAGGTCGTAGCGGATCAGCAGCGAGCCGTCCTGCTGGCGCAGTTCGTAGATGCGCAAGGTCGCGGCGTTGCCCGCGGCGGCGCGGTCGGGCACGGCGGCGACTTCGGCGCGGACCTTCTCGCCCGTGCCCGCAATGAACACCGGTTCGAGGAGCAGGGAGGCGAGCGGCAGGCCGTCCTGGTGGATCTCCACCTGCACGCGGGCAAGGCCCGGAGCGAAACCCTCGATCTCGAAGCGGAGAGTGGCGGAATCGGCCGGGACGGCAACCTTCTGCACCGCCTCCCCGGTGACCCCGCAGTTGGTGATGCCGGTCACCGTGACCGTGATCGGCTGCGAGGTCGAGACCGCGACCGGCTCCGACGTGGCGGCGGCATTGACGCCCGACACGGCGACGCGATCGCGCGAGATCGTGACGAACAGCGGCACCGGCCTGGCGACGATCGGAGCGGAATCCATCTCCGCCGCGAAGAAGCAGGCGGCCTGTGCCTTGGTGACCGGTGCCGGCGTCAGATCCACGGCGGCGGGCGGCGGGGCGGCTTCCACGTTGGCCGCCGGGGCTTCCATGGCGTCTCCGGCGAAATCGGGCATCGCCTCGAAGCCGCCCCCCGTTGCGGCGGCTTCGCCGTCGAAGGGCACTGCGGGGAACGCCTCGGGCGGTGCCGATCGGGTCCGGCGCGGCTCCGTCGGCACGAACGCGGGCGGCGGGGCGGGCGGGGGCGAGGCAGCCATGGCCTTCTCCGCAGGCGGCGGCGGTGGTGCAGCGCCAAGGCGAATGCCGCCGACCAGCCACTCCAGCAGCGCGTCGGCGACGGCGGGCGTCGCGAAGTAGATGACGTGATAGATCGCGTCCGCCACCGGCATTTCCTGCAGTAGCGGGAAGACCGGCGCCTCGGCGGCGGCGCCGAAATCGGTCATCGAGGCGGTATCGACGACGAGGTCGTTGGCGGCGTCGCGGAAGAAGCGGTCGACCACGCGGTCGCCCAGGAAGACAGCGAGCTTGCCCGCGATCCCGGTGCCGGTCCCCCGGTTCGGCTCGAAGTTCGAGGCGACCACGTGGACCGGCCCGGCGCCGCCCAGCGCCTCGGCGCGGGCGAGGCGCAGGATCGTGTCGCTGCCGGGCCGCATCGCCGCAAGGCCCGGGACCCGGCCTTCCTCTACGCCCAGTTGCGGCATGGCCTTGACGAAGCCCGCGACCAGCTTGACCGCCTGCTCCGTCACCGCTCCCACCAGTGGCGAGGTCGCCGCGCCCAGCAGCTTGCCGCCCGCGACGAGGATGCTGGTATAGAGGTCCACCAGCGTGCGCCAGTTGTCCGGCTCGGCAAGGTGGGTGCCGGCATTGGTGCAGCCGACGAAGACGAGCTTGCCGAACTTCAGCCGGTCGCCCAGCCGCCCCACGACGCTGCGCAGGACGAGCCCGCCCCGGCTGAAGCCGACGGCATCGACCTCTGTGCCATCGGGCAGGAAGGCGAGCGCCCGCTCGAACAGGGCGGCGTTGGCCTCGGGATCGACGGCGAGCGTGCGGTGATCGACGCCGAGGACGAGGTCGTAGCGCAGGCGCGCCTGTTCGAGGAAGCGCTGTCCCCGCGCGTTCTCCTCCAGCGCGCCGAAGCTGCCGCGCACGGTGGAGAACGTGCCGTGGACGAAGAGCAGGACGCGCGGCGCGCGGCCCGTCACGGCGAGCGGCGGCGGGGAGGCGAGGGTCGGACCGGTGGCGACCCAGTCGAGCGCGGGCCCGTCCATGACGATCGGGCCTTCGACGACGTCGCCCTCGATCCGGTCGACGAGCAGGTCGATCGCCTGCCCGGCGGCGAAGCGGGCGATGCGCACGCGCACCGGCTCGATCAGGCGGTCGACGATGGCGCTGCGCAGGCCGCGACGGTCGGCGGGCACGTCGTCGGCAGGGGCCAGCGTGAAGGTCAGGGTTTCGGGACCGCTGCCGCCGCGCGCGCGGCGGGTGTCCACCGGCGCGTCGGGGAACACCCAGTTGAACACGCCGTCCTCGCCTTCCAGCAGGACGACGGCGGACTGGCCGGGCGCGACGTCCACTTCGACGCGGGGTGGTTCGGACGGCGCGGCAAGCGAGCGGCGGCCGTCCAGCGGGGCCGGCGGCGCGGTGACGACGAGGTCAGCCACCACGTCCATCTCGGCCCCGGCGAGCGCGGAGGCGAGGATGGCGTCGGTGCTGCTCGCTTCATCGACCGGCGCCCCGGCATCGCGCGACCGGCGCAGCGCGGCCGCCGGTGCAGCCTCCACGCCGACCGCTCCTACGAGACGCACTCCCGTGGCGGGTGTCTGCACCATGACGATATCCCCCTAGCGCCGGCCTCGCCGGACGGTTGCTCGTTGCAAGGCGCGACAATGCCGCAATCGGGGAGATTCGGGGATGACGAATCCCGTCATCGAGCCGCTGCCGCGCGGTCAGCGCTCCTCAGAGGCGGGCGCGCATTCCCTCGGCCATTCCGGCCAGCGCCTCGCGGCGGGGCAGGGCGCGCAACTGGTCGAACATCGCGCGGTAATGGGCATGTGGTACGAACGTCGGCCCTTCGCGCAGGTTGTCGAGCGCGAGGCGGGCGACTTCCGGTGCGGCCTGAAGATTGGCGAGGCCGTCCATTCCGGCGGTCGCTTCCGATTCGGTGGCGCCCGGGCAGAGTGTCAGCACGTCGATCCCGGTGCCCGTCATCTCGCCCCAGAGCCCTTCGCCCATGGCCACGACCAGCGCCTTGGTGGCCGAATAGGCCGAGGAATAGGGGCAGCCGATCAGCCCTTCGACAGAGCCCGTGAACAGCAGGCCGCCGTGGCCCCGGGCCTTGAGCCGGGGGATCATGCCGTGGGCCAGCTGCATCGGTGCATGGCAGTTTACCGTGAGCATCCGCGCCATCTTCGCGGCGTCGGTGTCCTCGAAGCGTCCCTTGACGTTGAACCCCGCGTTGCTGACGACGAGGCCGATGTCGGTGCCCTGCGTCGCCTCGAGGATGCGGGCGGGGGCGTCGGGATCGGCGAGGTCGGCGCCGAGCACGGTGGTGCGCACCGCGTGCGAGGACAGCAGTCGCTCGGCCAGCGCGTCGAGCAGGTCGGTGCGGCGCGCGGTGAGGACGAGGTCGAACCCGCGCATCGCCAGTTCCTCGGCGAAGGCGAGACCGATGCCCGAGGACGCGCCCGTCACCAGCGCGACGGGGCCGTAGGTTGCGCGAAACTGGTCGGGCATGGTGTCTCCTTTACCTCTCGGTCCACGAGATGGCCGCTGCCCGGCCTGCTTGTCCAGACGGTCCCGGCAGGATCGCCCGGGCGCGTGGTCAGGCCACCGTCAGGAACAGCCCCGCGAGAGCGGCGCTCATCAGGTTGGAGAGGCTGCCGGCGGCGAGCGCGCGGATGCCCAGCCGGGCGATGATCGGGCGCTGGTTGGGGGCGAGGCCGCCGGTCACCGCCATCTGGATCGCGATCGACGAGAAGTTGGCGAAGCCGCAGAGCGCGAAAGTCACCACCGCGACGGTCCGGGCCGAGAGCGTCGCGTCCTTGCCCAGTTCGATGAACGACACGAATTCGTTGAGCACGATCTTGGTGCCGAACAGCCCGCCCGCGTGCATCGCCTCGGTCCAGTCGGGCACGGCGAGGAGGTAGAAGATCGGCGCGAAGACGTAGCCCAGCAGCGACTGGAAGGTGACGCCCGAGAAGCCGAACAGGCCCGCGAACCAGCCCACGAAGCCGTTGGCGAGCGCGATGAGGGCGACGAAGGCAAGCACCATCGCGCCCACCGCGACGGCGAGCTTCACGCCGGTCTGCGCGCCTTGCGAGGCGGCCATGATGATGTTGGCGGGCTTTTCCTCGTCGTGCTCTACCGCTTCCGGCTCGTCGACGTGGACGCCGGGCTGGTGGGTCACGTCGGCGCGGTTGAGCGCTGCGGCGGCCATGCCCGCGGGGGGCAGCGCGCTTTCGTGGACGTCCACTTCCGACGGCGCGGTGCCGGGGCGCGGGTCGGGCATGATCATCTTGGCCATGAAGATGCCGCCCGGCGCCGACATGAAGGCGGCGGCGACGAGGTAGTCGATGCGGATGCCCATCGAGGCGTAGGCGGCGAGGATCGTCCCCGCCACGCCCGCAAGGCCCACCGTCATCACGCAGAACAGCTGCGAGGGGTTGAGCGAGGCGAGGTAGGGGCGGATCACCAGTGGCGCCTCGCTCTGCCCGACGAAGATGTTCGAGGCGGCACAGAGGCTTTCGACCTTGCTGATCCCGGTCACCTTCTCCAGCGCGCCGCCGAGCCAGCGGACCACCAGCGGCATGATCCTGAGGTAGTAGAGGATCGAGATCAGCGAGGCGAAGAAGATGATGACGGGCAGCGCCGCGATGGCGAAGCTGGTGCCGCCGATCTCGGGCGAGGCGAGCGGGCCGAACAGGAAATCGACGCCGGCATGGGCATAGCCGAGCAGGCTTTCCACGCCGCCCGCCGCGCCGCGCAGCATCCGGTTGCCGAACGGCACGTAGAGCACCAGCGCGGCGAGGCCCGCCTGCAGCGCGAAGGCCGCGCCCACCACGCGCAGGCGGATCGCCCGGCGGTCGGTGGAGAGCAGGAACGCTGCCGCCATGATGAGAACGATGCCGATCAGGCTATAGGCGACATGCATCGAGGCGGGTGGCTCCGGGACGAGGGGAAGTGGAAACAGCCGCCGACCCTACTGGCGCGGGCGCGACAGGGCTAGAGCCTTTTCATGGCCTGGCCGAACCGGCGCAAGGTGACACAGGTTTACACGGTTTACACGGTCCAGGGGCGAAAGTGTCACCTTGGGGCGCCGACGTGTCACCTTGTGCGGAAAAAGTGTCACCTTGTGGGCTACGGGTGTCACCTTAGGTGTCACCTTGCAATGCGCGGGTGTCACCTTGCGCTGGCGAGTTGCGCTTGCGGAGCGCGGGCGGGTTTCGGAGCATCCTTGCGTCATGGCGCCGAACGTACCGCGTCCGGGGCTCTGTAGGACAGCGCGGTCTGCTTCCGGAACGCCAGCTAATCGGTGGCGCCGGGCAAGGCTTCCGGAGAAACGGCGTCGCCGTTACTGCACCTCGATCGGGCGCTTTGATACAATATCTCCGGGACGAACGCGGCAATTTTGCAACGCGCGGACGAACTGCGCGGGGTTCGTCTGCATCGGTTCGCCGCACGAAGCGCTCGCGTTAGCCGCGCAACTATCCGGGCTGCCCGGAGTGTTCATGTGCCCGCAAGGTTCTGCTGAACACGCAGGAAATCCATGGTGTCCAGGCGCAGCATTCACGCCGCGCGCCATGCAACGAAATGAAGGGGGTTCCGAGTGCCGAGGGCGCCATCACGGCAGCGGCGGTCGGACGAGAAGCTGCGATCCGCAGGCCCGACTGGTCGAGTTTGAAGGAGTAGCGCAATGAGTGTCATTTCCAAGAGCCCAAGGGTTCTCCTGCCGCTTGCCATGCTGGCCGGCGCGGCGTCGGGCAACGTCTCCGCGCAGACCCAGGAACCGCCCGCGGCCGACGTCTCGGCGACTTACGGCGGCGAGGCGCCAGTCGCCACGGAAAGCACCGAGGGGCCCGAGATCAACGGCATCATTTCCGCCCGCAGCGGCGACCGGATGCAGGTGACGGCGAACGACGGCACCAGGACGATCATCACCATCGACGATGCGACCAAGATCACCGCCACCAAGGGCCTGTTCGGCATGAACAGCAAGAAGCTCGCCGCGACCTCGCTGATCAACGGCGTGCCGGTCACGGTCAAGACGCTGCAGTCCGGCGGCGCCCTGACGGCGAGCCAGATCAAGCTGCAGAACAAGGACCTCAAGACCGCGTCGATGATCCGCAACGGCACCGAGCAGGGCTTTGCCGAGCAGACCGCCGCCACCGAGGCGCTGCGCGGCCGCATGGGCGACATCGACCAGTACAACGTCAAGGGCACGACCAACGTGAACTTCGACACCGGCAAGGCGGTGCTGTCCGAACAGGCCAAGCAGGAACTCTGTGCCGCGGCGACCACCGCCGAAGGCATGGACAACGCCCTGCTGCTCGTCGTCGGCTACACCGATTCCACCGGCAGCGAGGACGTGAACCAGGCGCTGAGCGAAAAGCGCGCCGGGCGCGTGGTGAACTACCTGCAGCAGGTCTGCCACTGGAAGCCCTATCGCATGCTCACCCCCACGGGCATGGCCGAGGCAGACCCGCTGGCCGACAACAGCACGCCCGAAGGCAAGGCGCAGAACCGCCGCGTGGCGGTGAACGTCCTCGTCAGCAAGGGCCTCGACGGTTTGTGACGGCCATGGGGGGGCGGTTTCGGCCGTCCCCCTCGCTTTCCAAGCCCGTAACACGCCCGGGCGCCGTTTTTATACGCCCCACCTAGTGCAATCGCGGTTTGGCGGTTAGAGCGAGGCGATGAATCAGCCTTCCGCACCGATCATCACCCGCTCGCTGTTCGTGTTCTCGCTGCTCTACGGCGGCCTGGTCGTCCTGGCCGGCGTGCTGGGGACCAAGCTCGCCTCGCTCGGGCACTGGCCGCTGCTGGGCGACCTGGCGGTGGAATCGGGCATCTTCGCCTTCCTGCTGCTCGTCGTCCTGTCGAGCGCGGTGGCCGAACTTCACGGCAAGGAATGCGCGAACCGGCTGGTACGCTACGGCTTCATCCCGCTGATCGTCTCGATGCTGCTGCTGACCTTCGTGATCCACGTCGTGCCCCCCGCCGCATTCTGGGGCGACCAGGAAGCCTATGCCCGGCTGCTAGGGCAGGGCGCGCGGATGCAGTTCGCCGGGCTGATCTCCTACGGCGTCTCGCAGACGCTCAACGTCTACCTGTTCTCCCGCATGTCGGAAGGGCGCGGCCGCCTGCTGCTGGTGCGCGCCTGGATCGCCTCGATGCTGTCGCAGGTGATCGACACGGTGCTGTTCATCACCATCTCGTTCGTGGGGACAGGGCTGCCGCTGCTCTCGATCATGGAAGGCCAGATCATCTCGAAGCTGGTGCTCTCGACGATCATGGTGCCGCCGTTCATCTTCTTCTTCGTGAAGCTCGGCCGCAAGCTGGACGCCTGACGGCACGGGCTTCGACAAGCTCAGCCTGAGCGGGATCGGGAAGTTCGCACCAGTTCCGCTCATCCTGAGCTTGTCGAAGGACACGATCGCTACAAAAAATAGCGCAAAACGGGTTCAAAAATGCGCGCACGCGCGTAAAGCGCGTTCCATGTCGAATCCGCACCATCCCTCGCTGCTGGCCAAGGCCGAAACCCTCGTCGACGCGCTGCCCTACATGCAGCGATACGCGGGCCGCACTTTCGTGGTGAAGTACGGCGGCCACGCCATGGGCGATCCCGAGAAGGCGGTGGACTTCGCCGAGGACGTGGTGCTGCTCAAGGCCGTGGGCATCAACGTCGTCGTCGTCCACGGCGGCGGGCCGCAGATCGGCGCGATGCTCAAGAAGGTCGGTGTCGAGAGCCAGTTCGTCGACGGGCTGCGCATCACCGACAAGGCGACGGCGGAAGTGGCCGAGATGGTCCTGTCGGGCGCGATCAACAAGGAGATCGTCGGCTGGATCGCCAAGGCCGGCGGCAAGGCCATGGGCGTCTCGGGCAAGGACGGCGGCATGGTCACCGCCCGCAAGGTCGCGCGGACCCGCAAGGACCCCGACAGCCTTATCGAGCAGGTGGTCGACCTCGGCTTCGTGGGCGAGCCGGAGACGATCGACACCCGCGTGATCGACACGATCTCGGGCGCTGGCATGATCCCGGTGATCGCCCCGATCGCCGCCGGGCCGGATGGCGAAACCTACAACGTCAACGCCGACACCATGGCGGGCGCCATCGCCGCGGCGCTGGGTGCCTCGCGCCTGTTCCTGCTGACCGACGTCGCGGGCGTGCTCGACAAGCAGGGCGAACTGCTCACCGACCTCACCCCCGCCGCGATCGAGGGGCTGAAGGCCGATGGCACGATCTCGGGCGGGATGATCCCCAAGCTCGAAACCTGCATCCACGCGGTCGAAGCGGGCTGCGAGGCGGCGGTCGTGCTTGACGGACGGGTATCGCATGCCATGTTGCTGGAAATATTCACGCAGGAAGGTGCGGGCACGCTGATCCGGGCGGGTTGAGACTTCTTTCCGCGCCCGATCGTTCCTCGGGGGGGAACCTGAGAACCGAAAGGCACTTCAAGGCACATGCGTATCAAGGCGGCTCTCGCAATCATCCTCTCGGCACCGGCGCTCCTGCTCGCCGCCTGCGACAAGGCGCCCGACGCGCCCACCGCCGGAGCCAGCGCGGATGCCGCCTCGGATGCGAGCGGGGCGGTGGTCGAGGACGCGCCGGTCGCCGGGGCATCGGCCGCCGCCGGTGACGCCGCCATCGCCAGCAGCCTCGACATGGCCGCGCTGGCCGAGCGCCGCGATCCCGAACGCCTGCTGCGCTACTACGTCAGCGCCATCCGCGTGGGCGACTGGGCCAACGGCGCCAGGGCCTGGAGCCTCGACGCGCAGATGACCCCCGCCAAGCTGGAAGCCGAGTTCGGCGGCAAGGCCGGACCCAAGCTCGCGGTCGGCAAGGGCGACATGGAAGGCGCGGCGGGCTCGCTGTACTACGAAGCGCCGCTGGTGGTGGACTTCGGCGACGGTCGCCCCTCCAAGCGCGGCACCATCGTCCTGCGCCGCGTCAACGACGTGCCCGGTGCCAGCGAGGAACAGCTCAACTGGCGGATCGAGCGGACTTCCACGCTGACGCAGTAGGCGCAGGCAGGGGCCCATCTCCAAACTTCCGTCATTCCCGCGAAGGCGGGAACCCAGCTGATGTCGTTTCTGATCGCACCGGCACCAGATGGGTCCCCGCCTTCGCGGGGATGACAATATTGGGATGGGAGCCGAAAGGGCCGGGCTCGCCAAAACAGGCCGGCCGCGCCGAACCCATGAAGGGCCCAAGCCTCTCGTTTTCGTCGATCCCGATGCATCCGTAGTGGACGCGCCCTTGCCCCGAAGCCGCCCCCTCGGCTATCAGCGCGACCTAGACGCGCGCCCCGCGCACCAAAGGAGCCGACGTTGCTGTTCGTCACCCTCTACCAGATCGTCGATTACCTCATCAACATCATCGTTTTCGTGGTGATCGTGCAGTTCGTGCTCGGCCTGCTGATCGCGTTCAACGTGGTCAACATGCACAACCAGTTCGTCTCGGCGGTCTACACGGCGCTGAACGCCATCCTCGAACCGATGCTGCGGCCGATCCGCAAGATCATGCCCAACACCGGCGCGATCGACTTCTCGCCGATGGTGCTGATCATCGGGCTTACGATCCTGCAGATCATCCTCGGCAACCTCGCGCGGGCCTACTACTGATGGGCGCGGCGACCGTGATCGACGGCAAGGCCTTCGCCGAGACCCTGCGCGCCCGCGTCGCCGAAGTGGCGGCGGGCTTCGTGGAAAAGGCCAACCGCAAGGCCGGCCTCGCGGTGGTCCTCGTGGGCGAGGACCCGGCGAGCCAGGTCTACGTGCGCAACAAGGGCAAGCAGACCGTGGCCTGCGGGATGGAGAGCTTCGAGCACAAGCTGCCCGCAGATACCTCCGAAGCGGACCTGCTCGCCCTCGTCGGGCAGTTGAACGACGATCCGGCGGTGGACGGCATCCTCGTACAGCTGCCGCTCCCTGCGCACATGGACGAGGCGAAGGTCATCGCCACGATCAACCCGGACAAGGACGTCGACGGCTTCCACGTCGTCAACGTCGGCCGCCTCGCCACCGGGCTGCCGGGCTTCGTGCCCTGCACGCCGCTGGGCTGCGTGATGCTGCTGAAGGACAAGCTGGGTTCGCTCTCGGGCCTCGATGCGGTGGTGATCGGCCGCTCGAACATCGTCGGCAAGCCGATGGCGCAGTTGCTGCTGGCCGAAAGCTGCACCGTCACCGTCGCGCACAGCCGCACCCAGGACCTGCCCGAAGTGGTGCGCCGCGCCGACATCGTCGTCGCCGCCGTCGGCCGTCCCGAGATGGTCAAGGGCGACTGGCTCAAGCCCGGCGCCACGATCATCGACGTGGGCATCAACCGCGTTCCCGGCGCCGAGGAAGGCAAGACCAGGCTGGTCGGCGACGTCGACTTCGCCTCGGCGAGCGAGGTGGCGGGCGCCATCACGCCGGTCCCGGGCGGGGTCGGGCCGATGACCATCGCCGTCCTGCTGCGCAACACGATCGTCGCCGCGCACCGCAACATGGGGCTGGATCTCGACGAGACCATGCTGTGAAGCGCCTCGCGCCCGCCCTGGCGCTAGTGGCGCTGGCGGGGCTGGGCGCGCTTGCTTCTCCCGCCGGTGCGGAGCGCCGCCGGATGCCGCCGCCCGGCACCGGCACCGCCAATCCCAGCGCGCTCGTCGCCGCCGAGATCGCCTTCGCCCGCATGGCGCGCGAGAAGGGGCAGTGGACGGCCTTCCGGGAATATGCGGACGAGGATGCGGTGATGTTCACGCCGCGCGCGGTCTACGCGAAGGACTGGCTCGGCGGCCGCAAGGACCCGCCTGCGCCGGTCCAGTGGCAGACCCATCAGGTCTGGATGAGCTGCGACGGCACGCTCGGCGTCACCAAGGGCGCCTGGCAGCAGCCCGATGGCTCGACCGGCTATTTCACCACGATCTGGAAGAAGCTCAAGAAGGGCAAGTACCGCTGGGTGCTCGACCAGGGCGATGCGCTGGCCGCGCCGCTGAAGGAGCCCGAGATGCTCTCCGCCTCGGTCGCGGACTGCGCGCCCCACCGAGGTGAGCCGCTGCCCGAAGGGTCGATCATGGTGCAGGAGAAGTCCGGGCTCGCCGCGCAGCAGGGCTTCGGCCGCTCCGAGGACGGAACGCTCAGCTGGTCCTACGACGTCGCGCCGGACAATTCGCGCACGGTCGCGGTGTCGATGCGCAAGGGGGGCGAGATGCGGCAGGTCTTCTCGCTCGATGTCGCGGGGAAGGCACAGTAGGAATGTACGAACTCTTCGTCAGCGCTTTCATCACCCTGTTCGTGGTGATCGACCCGCCGGGCTGCGCGCCGATCTATGCCGGTCTGTCGGCGGACGCGACCCGTCGGCAGGCCATCGCGATGGCGGCGCGGGCATGTCTGATCGCCAGCGCCATCCTCATCGTCTTCGGCCTGTTCGGCGAGCGCCTGCTCGGCGCGCTGCACATCGAACTGGACGCCTTCCGCATCGCCGGTGGCATCATGCTGTTCATGATCGCGGTCGACATGGTCTTCGAAAAGCGCACCCAGCGGCGCGAGGAGCGGGCCGAGAAGATCATGGGCACGCCCGAGGTGGAGGACGTCTCGGTCTTCCCGATGGCGATGCCGATGCTCGCCGGACCAGGCTCGATCGCGACGATGATGCTGCTCACCTCGCGCGCCCGGGGCGACATGCAGACGCTGGTGATCCTGGCGGCGATGCTCGCCGTCATGGCGCTGAGCTTCGCCGCGCTCGCCGCTGCCGGACCGCTGATGCGCGTGCTCGGGGACAAGGTGGAGGCCGTGATCAGCCGCCTCCTCGGCGTGCTGCTGGCCGCGCTGGCGGCGCAGTACGTGATCGACGGGGTCAAGGCCACGTTGCTGCCGTGAGGGCGCGTGTGCGATGATCCAGGCCGCCGCGATCTACTTCTGCGCCGCGCTGGCCGAGATCGCCGGATGCTTCGCGTTCTGGGCATGGCTGCGGCTGTCGAAAAGCGTATGGTGGCTGGTGCCGGGCTGCGCCTCGCTGGCGCTGTTCGCCTACCTGCTGACACTGGTGGACACCTCGCAGGCGGGCCGGGCCTATGCGGCCTACGGCGGCATCTACATCACCTCCGCGCTGGTCTGGCTGTGGCTGGCCGAGGGCGTGCGGCCCGACCGCTGGGACATGGCCGGCGCCGCGCTGTGCCTGGTGGGTGCGGGCGTGATCCTGCTGGCGCCCCACCGGGGCTGAGGCCCCCGCAGGCATACGCCGACGCCTACTGCAGCGTCGCACCGTCCTCGTCGTCGTCGCTGGTGCGGCCGAAGAACTGCATGAGCTGGACGAGAAGCTCGCAACGCTCGCCAAGGCCCGAGGCTTCGAGCAGCGCCTGCTTGGCGGCGGGGTCGAACGGAGCGATCTGCGAGACGCCGTTGATCAGCGAGACGTCGTCCAGCCGCCCGACCTGCTCCCAGTCCACCACGTAGCCCTGCGCCTCGGCGAAGCGCCGGGCCTCGCGTTCGAAGCTGGCGCGCTCGATCGGGGCGAGCACTTCGTCCTCCCGCTCGAGCAGGAGTTCGGCCTCGACCTGCCGGAACGGGGTCGAGACGTCGAGCTCGCGCCGGATGCGGAAGCGTGATTCGCCGGTGAGGACGATGTTGAACCGCCCGTCCTCCAGCGCTTCCACGTCGCCGATGCGTCCTAGGCAGCCCACGGTGTAGAGCGGCGAGCCCTCCGCCGCGCGCTGGGGCTGGATCATGCCGATCCGCCGGTCGCGGGCGAGGGCATCGCTCACCATCGCGCGGTAGCGCGGCTCGAAGATGTGGAGCGGCAGCTGCAGCCCCGGATAGAGCACCGCGCCGGGCAGCGGGAAGATGGTGATCCGCGTCAACTGGTCAGCCGAACAGCACGGTGGAGAGCTTGCGGCGGGTGGCCGAGACCCAGGGGTCTTCCAGTCCGACCGCCTCGAAGATCTGCAGCAGGCGGGCGCGGGCAGCGCCCTCGTTCCACTCGCGGTCGGCGGCGACCATCCGCAGCAGGGTCTCGGCGGCGGCATCGCGCTCGCCCGCGGCGAAGGCGGCGACGGCGAAGGCGAACTGCGCGTCCATGTCGGCCGGACGCTCGGCGGCGGCGGCGCGAAGGCTCGCCAGTTCGCTGTCGTCGGGCTTGTCGGCGGCGAGCGCCAGCGCGTTGCGCGCGCGCTCGACATGCGGGTCCGTGGTGAGCGGCTCGCCCAGCGAATCGAGCACCTGCGCCGCCTCCTCGGTGCGACCGGCGGCGATGAAGGCGCGCACGAGGCCCGCGATCACTTCGCCGTTGTCGGGAGCGATCTCCAGGATCTGCATGAAGATGCTGGCGGCGCGCTCGCCGTCGCCAGCGGCCAGCGCTTCCTCGCCCATGGCGATCAGCGGCACGAGGTCGACTTGCGGTTCGGCGCCGGCGGGCTGGACGGGCAGCTTCTCGAGCAGCTGGTCGAGCATCGCCTTGAGCTGCGATTCGCTGCGCGCATTGGTGAGGTCCGCCACCGGCTGGCCCTGGAAGATCGCGTAGACGGTGGGGATCGACTGTACGCGGAACTGCGCGGCGATGAACTGTTCCTCGTCGACGTTGACCTTGGCGAGGATGACGCCCTTGTCCGCATAGTCGGCGGCGACTTTCTCCAGCACCGGGGTCAGCGCCTTGCAGGGGCCGCACCATTCCGCCCAGAAGTCGAGGATGACGAGCTGGGTCATCGAAGGCTCGGCAACCGCCTGACGGAACCGCTCAACTGCCTTCTGCTCGTCGAGGTTGAGACCCATGCTGGCCAAGGTACGTGCTCCCATATGCTGTTGAATGCCGGGCGAACCGCGCCGGGTGGGGCCCCTAGATCGACCTTCCGGGGCGATTTGTGAAGGGCGAATGCATCCGATGGGTGCGCGCGGCGGCGGGGCGGGGGCTCGATGAAGAATTTCTTGCAGTTCCCTCTTGCAGCCCCCGCCGACCGCTGCTAGTGGCGCGCCTCCACACCGGAACCGGCCCAGCGCCGCCCGGTTCGTGAAGCGCCAGAGCGGGCGTAGCTCAGTGGTAGAGCACAACCTTGCCAAGGTTGGGGTCGAGGGTTCGAATCCCTTCGCCCGCTCCAAAATTTCCTAGTAGAAACAGCATGTTGCGAGATGCTGGGCAGGGACGCTTCTCCTTAGATTGTCGTCGATTGCGGGTGATCTGAGCGGATTCCAAGCATCAGGCGGTAAGTCAGATCGTCGCGTGGCGTTCCGTTTTCGGCCGCCGGCGATTTTCGTTTGAATGATCTGCAGAGAGGGTGTCGGCCTTAATCGCCAGAACGCCGCTGGGACTCATGCGGAATCCCGCTCAATTGCGCCCGCTGACGCGAAGCGCTTTTTCGGATCGTTCGTTCCAGCCGCCTTGCGATCAAACAATCTAGCGAACCTGACGCATGATCCGCTTCCACGTCCTTTCATCGGGCAACGGCAATTGAAGGTCGGATTCACACCATCCGACCAGTTCGAGCCGGGTGGGGCGCATCTTGCGACGGTCGCTTGCGTGACACGCCGTGCAGCAGAACCGCTTCCGCGCATCGGTAAGGCGATCGTCCCATCCCCTACGCTCGAAATGCCACCATAATCCACAAGCCTCGAAACGGGCACTGTGACCGCACCGGCAAACCGGCATCACGGAATAGTAGAACGTCGCAGCATCGAACAGGGTCGTGACGACCAGCGCACCGTCTGCCGACCAGCGCATGTCACAGCGGCAACTGGCCCTGCTCGCAGCACGGGTTAGGATGGCTTTCGATCCGACCGGCAATGGCGCGGGCAAGCTCGCTGGCAGCGCTTTCGCGCAGCCATTCCGTGGGAGCTGACAGACCTACGCGTGCCCATCCGGGCGCAGTCAGAAGAGCATCAGCAATCGCAGCTTCGTCGATTCGATCCATGCGTTAAAATGGAACATATAAGGAACAAGCGTGCAAGTCGGATTCGACATCCGGGAACATTGCTGACAGCGAACGGCGCTCAGGAGCCGCAATTGCAAGCGAGCAGATCTAACGCCTCGTAACCCACGGCCGGGAGGTCCGCTCGACGCTCAGTTCGCCATCCCATGTACGGCAGAGGACCATGGCATCCTCGACGCCCGCGCTCTCCCATGCAGCCCAGTTCCGTTCGTGCAGGATGAGCGGCATGCGGTCGTGGACATCTGCCATCTGCGCACAGCCGTCGACCATCACCATCGAATAGGCGTCACCCCATTCGTGCGTTGGTCGCCAGATCCCCGCACAGGCGAAGGGTTCGTCGCTGGGAAGCGCGTACCAGGTCCGCGTCATCGCTCCCTTCGGCCCCTCGGCTTCAGCCCAGGCACTCACCGGAATGAGGCAGCGGCGATGCACAAAGCTGTCGCGCCAGAACGTGGTCGTGAGTTTGTCTTCGCGCGCATTGTTCACCGGTTTGGGCTTCAGCTTCTGGCCTTGCTTGCCAGTGAGCATGAGTGGGAACCCCCAGGTCATGGTGCGCGTGGCGCCGCCTTCGACCACGAGGCCCGGGTAGCCGGGATAGACTTCTTCGCCGTAATTGGCGCCGGGCGCAGCGCGCGCTCCGAACAAACGGGCGATCTCGGCGGTGGCGCTGGTTATGCGGTACAAGTTGCACACGCGGCGAAGGTGCGAGCGAAGAACAGAAGAGTCAAAGGCGATATTGGCGGCCGTCCAGCCTATCGCTAGGCTCTTCGTCATGCCCGTTCTTCTCGCCGCGCTCGTCCTTTGCACACCCGTGTCGGTCCACGATGGCGACACGATCCGGTGCGGCCGGGAGCGGGTGAGGATCGAGGACATAGACGCGCCCGAATTGTCCGACAGCCCCAAGTGCCAAGATGTCCGGCGGTCCTACGCCTGGTGCGACTACCGTCTCGGCAACCAAGCCAAGAACGCGCTGGAGGCCTTTCTGTCAAAGGGTCGCGTCATGATAGAGCGCACTGGGACTGACAAGTATGGCCGCACTCTCGCACGTGTCTCGGTAAACGGTCGGGACGCCGGTGCCTATCTCGTCGGCCTGGGGCTCGCCAGGTGGTGGCGGTAAGAGGCCGCGACTCCCCAATCCTTCGAGCCACTATTTCCGGCTCCGACCAAACCCGGTCGCTCAGATAGGAGGCATTAAACGTCGGCTGTAGTCGTAAGCTGCCGATCGTCCTTGGCAAAGCAGAAGATCAGCAGCGCACCTCCTTGTCAGTCATTCAGTGGCTCAAACCTGTTTACTGAAAGCTGACGTCGGTGTCCGGAGAGTCAGTAATGCGAGCAGCCAGTCTGATGCAGTGAAGGAGCATCGGACAGAGCCCTCCGTCGCGGTCACGACCGCTGATCATTATGCTGCTTCCGCAAAATCGCGATGCGCTGGTCGACAGTGCCCACTTCAGCGGGCGATCGGCGGTGACCCAGTCTTCGCGAGCACCTGCAAACCCAGTTTCTCCGACCGCTATCTCCAAGAGAATTTAAATCGCGCATCCCGAAATAGATTGGTCCCTTTAGTGAGTTCATGCGTTCGACCTCCACGCACCGTGGGCATTTCAGCTTCGATGCAATTTTCGGAGAAACCCAATGCGCGCTCTATGCTGGCACGGAAAAAATGACGTGCGCGTCGATACGGTCGCGGACCCAGAGATCAAGCACCCGCGCGATGCGATCATCAAGATCACCGCCTGCGCGATTTGCGGCTCTGACCTCCATCTACTCGATGGGTATCAGCCCACGATGGAAGCCGGCGACATTCTCGGCCACGAGAACATGGGTGAAGTCGTAGCGCTCGGTTCCGAGGTGACCAATCTCAAGATCGGCGACCGAGTGGTTGTGCCGTTCACGATCTCTTGCGGCGACTGCTGGTTTTGCAGGAAGGGCCTTTTCTCCGCATGCTGCACGACAAATCCCAATGCGGAGATGGCGATCAAGGCGATGGGCCATTCGCCGGCAGGCCTGTTCGGATTCAGTCATATGCTTGGCGGTTATTGCGGGGGCCAGGCTGAGTACCTGCGCGTGCCGATGGCCGATTTCGGCCCGATCATCGTCCCGGACAATGTGACGGACGAGCAGGCGCTGTTTCTCTCGGACATTTTCCCCACAGGCTACATGGCAGCCGAGAATGCGCAGATCGAGGACGGTGATACTGTTGCAATCTGGGGCTGCGGGCCTGTAGGTCAATTCGCCATCCGCTCGGCGCTGATGATGGGTGCTGGCCGGGTCATCGCGATCGACGAAGTGCCGGAGCGGTTGGCCATGGCCGAGGCAGGTGGTGCAGAGACGATCAACTTCAGCGAAGTCGATGATGTTTATGATGAACTTCAGTTTCGCACCAAAGGTCGTGGCCCCGACAGCTGCATCGACGCCGTGGGATGCGAGGCTTCAGGCCATGGTGCGGCCGACGCGGTTCTCGATCGGGTCAAGGCGGCGACTTTCCTGGCTACCGACCGCGTCCACGTCCTGCGCGAGGCGATCATGAGTTGCCGGATGGGCGGAACGGTTTCGATACCGGGTGTCTACGTCGGCATGGGCGACAAGATTCCGATCGGCGCCATGATGAACAAGGGGCTGACCATCAAGACCGGCCAGACCCACGTCCAGGCCTATACCAAGCCTTTGCTCGCAAGGATCGAAGCGGGCGACATCGACCCGAGCTTCGTCGTGACCCATCCGGCGAGCCTCGAGGACGCGCCGGAGATGTACAAGAAGTTCCGCGACAAGGAGGACGGCGTGATCAAGGTCGTGCTGCGCCCCTAGGCCCCGATCGATGAACGCCCCTCCTGCATCGATGTCGCCCCGATCGCCGCGCTCTTCGCATGAGCGGGGTTGCTCATGCACTTCATAGAACGCGGTAGTGGCAAGCCGCTGCTGCTGATCCACGGGTTGGGCAGCAGCTGGCGCGCCTGGCAGCCGATCCTGGACGAGCTGGCGGCTGAACGATCAATCACCGCTATCGATCTGCCGGGTCACGGTTCGACGCCTGCCAGACCTGACAGCGGCACCTTCGAAGGTCTTGTTGCCAGCGTAGAGCGGTTTCTTGTTGAGACCGACCGGGTCGGCGTCGATGCCGTCGGCAGCTCGATGGGCGCGCGAATCGTGCTGGAGCTCGCACGACGGGGAAGGGTCGGAAACGTCGTCGCGCTAGATCCCGGCGGGTTCTGGCGCGGTTGGGAGCGTTCCTTCTTCCGGATCACCATCGGTTTGTCCGCGCGGCTACTGCGAACTCTGCGATCGCATTTGCCGGCTATAAGTCGGAGTGCTGCGGCACGGACCATTCTGTTGGCCCAGCTGTCTGCTATAGCGCGGCAATTAGGGAGACCGGTCGGCGGCGATTATGATGGCCGGTAGGCGGCTGCGCCGGGTGGTGATTTTGGGCTACCATGAGATGGCATTTGAGGCAACGGCCAGCGACAACTATGCGGGCGTGTAATTGTC
>DATKFS010000356.1:0-6143 GCA_035511275.1 Novosphingobium sp. | reverse complement strand
GACCGGCACGCGCTGGATGAGCGCGAGCTGCTCCACCGCGCCCTGCCACAACCTGCGTCGTTGCTCCGGCGTCGCATCGCGCAGCCAGCCCTCCCGCGCATAGGGCGGGATCGAGACGGGCACACGGCCCTGCTTCTTCTCCATGACGAAGAACGGATTGCCGAGGATCGCCGGGTCCTCCTCGAACCACAGCGGCCGCGCGACGCGCACCTCCCCTTCCTCGGCCAGCAGCTTCATCACCTGGTACTGCTCGTCGAACAGGTTGTCCGGAAAGACGGTGAAGCTCTTGGGCTTGATGCGCACGACGCAGCCCTGTTCGTGCTGCCGCCCGCCCTCGGACCAGTGCGCGTCGAACAGCACCGTCTCGTGGCTCTGCCCCGCCCCGCGCGGGTAGGAGAGATTGGTGACCGTGATCCCGGTCGCACCGGGGAGCTTGCCCGAAAGCCAGTGCGCCAGCCGCCCGGCCAGTTCCTCAAGGTCCCGCGTCTCGGGGGCTACGATCACGTCCGACAAGGCCACTCTCCCGCTTTTCCACGCCAATGCCGCTAAAGTTCGACATCGCGAATTTGTTTTCGCCTATTTGATATGACGACAACAACGCCCGGTCAAGCGAGGCACGGCTCGCCCGGGCGGGATTTCAGCAGGAGAAGAAGTGGTTCAGTCGGCCTCGCCGCGACCGGACAGGAAGCCGGAGATGCGCTCGCAGGCAGCGGCAAGGCGCTGGCCGGCGTGGTTCACCGCCTCGCCGTTCATCGCGCCGTGGAAGCCGGCCATGACCAGCGCCATCATCACCCGGTTGCGGGCATCGTAGATCGGCGCCATCACCGCCATCAGCGGGTATGTGCGGGAAGCCTCGACAGCGACGAGCGGGACCACCGGCGGATCTTCGGTGCCCGAGCGCATGCCCACGCCGTCTTCCTCGCCCGGGCGGCGGACCAGCGGGATGAAGCCGTTGGCGCGCGCGAATTCGAGCCCGGTGCGGAACTGCGCCTGCAGGTCCTCGCCCAGCGTCGGGTCGGCCCGCGCAATCCATGCCTCGGCCTCGCGCGGGGCGCGGGCGAAGAAGGTGATCGCCTGGATCCAGCGCAGCGGCATCCGCGTGCCCAGCGGAACCGGATAGCCGATGTGGCTGAGCGAGGCCGCACGCTCCCGCAGGTGAATGATGTCGCCCTCGAGGAAATAGGCGCCGCAAACGACGTCGAACTCGTCGGCCAGGCTGCGCATCTCGGGCTGCGCGACCTGCAGCGGCGAGAAGTGGTCCGCCGCCGTCCGCCCGATCGCGGCCAGCGCGGGGCCGAGCACGTAAGTCTTGTCGGTGGTGCGGTAGAGATAGCCCACGTCGACCAGACCGGTCAGCAGCGCATGGCACGTCGCCCGACTCAGCTTCAGGGCGCGGACGAGATCGGTAAGCGCGAAGGCCTGCCCCGGATGGTCGGCGATGAAGTTCAGGATGGCTGCCACGCGGGCGACGCCGGGAGAAGAACGCGACATGGGCACTTTCGCTATTTCGAATAGCTGGGCCTAGGGGCAATGCTCCGGGTTCGTCAATAGACACAACTGTTCATTGGGGCGAATTCGCGAGCTAAATCGTTCGCCGGTCAGGCCGGGGACGACGCGGCGCCCAGCCGTTCCTCCATGAGCTTCGCCACCTCGCGCCGCGCGACCTTGTTGGAGTGGAGCAGCGGCACTTCCTCGCGCGCCAGTTGGACGTAGGCGCGCGGGACCTTGTAGCCCGACAGGCGGCGGCGAAGTTCCACCTCGATCGCGGCGAAGTCGAGGTCCGCACCCTCGCGCGGGACCACGGCAGCGACCAGCAGCGAGCCGCGTTCCTTGTCCGGTATGCCGACCACGTAGGCGCTGTGGACGCCGTCGAGCGACTGCATCTCCATCTCGACCTCGGCGGGGGAGACGTTGGAACTGGCGACCTTGATCATGTCGCCCCCGCGCCCGACGAAGTGCACGCGGCGGCCTTCCGCCCGGTCCTCGATCGTGCACATGTCGCCGGTGCGGTAGTAGCCGTCGGGCGTGTAGTGCTCGGACTTCTCGATCTTGTGGAGGCCGCTGGCGACGGGATAGCCGCGCACCTGCATCTCGCCGACCTCTCCCGCCGCGACCGGGCGGTTTTCGGTATCGGCGATGCGGATCTCGTAGCCCGGGCCGAAGTGGTCCATCGGCGCGCAGACCGGATAGCCGGGCGCGCGGAAGTCGTCGCCCCACGAGTACGGGCCGAGCGTCTCGCTCATGCCGAGCCCCCACCAGGGCTTTGGCCCCCGGATCAGCGCGAGGTCTTCCTCCGCGAGCACCGAGCCCATGGCGAAGCGGCTGTTCGACAGCGTGCGCTCGGTGCAGACGACGACCGAGCCTGCCTCCAGCCCCGGCACGAGGTACATCATCAGCCCGCCGACCCAGAACATCGGCAACATGCAGGGCACGCGCTTGCCCGACTGATGGCCGATCATCTCGCGCATGGTGTGGCTGCGGAACAGCACCGGGCCGTGCGCATGGCGAACGCCCTTGGGCAGCGCCATCGAGCCCGACGTGTAGATCTCGACCATCTGGTCGGTGGGATGCACTTCCGATTCGACCTCGGCCAGCAGGTCATCGCCGACGGTGGTCGCCGCTTCCGAGAGGAACCCGGGCCCCGCGACGCACGAGGGCAGCCCCTCCCCGTCCGAGACGATCCAGCGCAGGTAAGGCGCTCGCTTCACCCGCAGTGCGCCGCTTTCCTGCCCCGCCAGTTCGGGCAAAGCGTCGAGGATGCGCGCGACGAAATCCTTCCCCAGCATCGTGCGCTGGAGGATGAGCCCCTGCACGTCGCTCTGGCGCAGCACGCGGACGAGTTCGTTGGAGCGGATCATCGTGCTGATCGGCACCGCGATCGCGCCGATCCGGCTGATCGCGGCAAGCGCGACCGCGAAGTCCGGTCCGTTGCCGTGAACGAAGCCGACCCGCGCGCCCTTGCCGATCCCCCGCGCCAGAAGGCCGCGCGCCATCAGCGCCGAGCTTTCGTCGAGTTCGCGGTAGGTCACGGCGGACACGACATCGTCGCCGTCCTCCAGCACCACGGCGACGGCATCGCCATATGCGGCCGCGGCGGAACGGATGAGTTGCGGGAACGTCGTGGCCGTGCCGGGCGCGTCGGTTTCAGGGGTCTCGAGGACCGATGGGGCGGTGTCGCTGCTCACTTCTCGTTCCCTCTCTCGTCCACCCCGGTGCGCTGCGTGAGCGCCCGGCGGTTGGCTTTCGCGTCGGCTCAGGTGTGGAAAGCAGCGCGCCGCTTGTCCATCCTCCCCACATGGGAAGGCAGGCCGTATTCGCCATTTCAAATTCAGAGTCGATATTGAGGATAATCGGCGGCAACGCAACGCAGTTCGCGCCGATACCGCTAGGGCGACATCGTCCCGCCTGAAGACGTGCCAGCGTTCGCGGGGACGACGGTATGGGCTTCCCGCCGTCAGCTTTCCGCGAAAGTATAGGGCTGCGCGGCGCGGCGATAGTCGTCCGCCAGCACGTCGCGGCCGATCGGGGGGACGGAGCGGGCGGTGCATTCGGCGCGCTGGCACAGGCGGCAGGTCACGCCGATCGGGGTCGGGGACGCCGCGGCCGCATCGGTCCCGCGCGCATAGACCAGTCGCTCCGCATTCTCCGCCGCGCAGGCGAGCGCCACGGCGCGGAGCACCTTCGGCGCCCCGTAGCCGGTCGCGCCGCCCGTCACCGTGCGCGCGATCGAGAAGAAGCGCTCGCCGCCGGGCAGTTCGAGCCACTGCGTGACGATCTCGCCGGGGCGACGGAACACCTGGTGGACGCTCCACAAGGGGCACCCGCCGCCGTGCGCGGCGAAGGGGAAGCCCGCGCCGTCGAGCCGCTTGGAGACATTGCCCGCCTCGTCCACGCGGATGAAGAAGAAGCCGACCCGCTCCTCGCCGGGACGCTGGAGCGTGGTGAGGCGGTGGGCGACCTGCTCGAAGCTGGCGCCGAACAGGGCGCATAGCGCGTCGATGTCGTAGCCGCGCTGGTCCGCCGCGCGGGCGAAGCGGGTGTAGGGCATGACGATGGCCGCCGCGCAGTAGCCCGCGAGCGCACGCAGCAGCAGCGTGGCGGTGGTGCGGCTGGAGAAGCTGTCGGCCCGGATCGCCTGCTTGATCTCGGTGCGCAGCGCGGTGTGGGCGATGTGGGTGGCGATCTGGAAAGCGCGGCTGGCATGGTCGAGCGTGTCGGCGATCAGCAATTGCTGGTTGTGCCGGTCGAAGCGGCGCAGCGAATCGACCAGCACCTCGGGCGGCAGGAAGCGCACCCGCACGCCCTGCTCGGCGAGCCACTGCGTCGTCCCGCCCGCCTTGTCGATCTCGGCGGCGAGGTCCTCGGCGCGGGTGTCGAGCGCGTGGAAGTAGTTGCGCGCCGATGCGAGGAAGCGCTGCGCCTCGCGCACCGGTTCGTTCTCGTCCGCCATGGGACCCGCCGCGCGCTGCTCGGCCAGCGCCTGCGCCTCGCGCGCGTAGGCCTGGTGCAGGCGCAGCAGCGCTTCGGACACGCCGGGAAAGCTGGTGGCGAGGTCCGCCACTTCGAGCGCGGGCAGGTCGATGTCGGCGAAGATCGGGTCGCGCAGCACCTCGGTCAGGCGGCGGGCGTAGTCCGTGCCGTCGTCGCCCGCGATCTCGGCTATGTCGAGGCGGTAGGTGCGGGCGAGGCGCAGCAGCATGTCGGCGGTGACCGGGCGCTGGTTGCGCTCGATCAGGGCGACGTAGCTGGGCGAAATCTCCAGGTCGTCGGCCATCGCCGCCTGCGTCAGCCCGAGTTCGCGACGCAGCCGGCGCAGGCGGGGGCCGAGGTACAGGGGGCGGTTTTCGGCCAAGTCATCCTCCGTCGGGCGTGCCCTTGTCACTACTACACAACTTTACAAAGAACATCTGTAAAGTTTTACAACAGCACCTCGCGGCGCATTCCGCAGCACGGTCGGGCAGCCTACCTCCGGGTCATCGAACAGACATACTTCCGCACGAGGAACCGCACCGTGACCTACCAGAGCAAGATCATCGAAGCCGGCAAGACGATCGGCACGCAGGCCCGCTGGAACGGCATCGAGGCCGAATCGGTCGCCCGCATGCGCCTGCAGAACCGCTTCCAGTCCGGCCTCGACATCGCCCGCTACACGGCGAAGATCATGCGCGAGGACATGGCGGCCTACGATCGCGACCCGGCCAACTACACCCAGTCGCTGGGCTGCTGGCACGGGTTCATCGGCCAGCAGAAGATGATCTCCATCAAGAAGCACTTCGGCACGACCAAGGGCCGCTACCTCTATCTCTCGGGCTGGATGGTCGCCGCGCTGCGCAGCGACTTCGGGCCCCTGCCCGACCAGTCGATGCACGAGAAGACGAGCGTTCCCGCGCTGGTCGAGGAACTCTACACCTTCCTGCGCCAGGCCGACGCGCGCGAGCTGGGCATGATGTTCCGCGAACTCGACAAGGCCCGCGAGGCCGGCGACGAGATGGAGGCCAAGCGCCTCGAACACGCTATCGACACCTATGAGACCCATGTCGTCCCGATCGTCGCCGACATCGACGCCGGCTTCGGCAATGCCGAGGCGACGTACCTGCTCGCCCGCAAGTTCATCGAGGCCGGCGCCTGCTGCATCCAGATCGAGAACCAGGTCTCGGACGAGAAGCAGTGCGGCCACCAAGACGGCAAGGTCACCGTCCCGCACGAGGACTTCATCGCGAAGATCCGCGCGGTCCGCTACGCCTTCATGGAACTGGGCGTCGACGACGGCGTGATCGTGGCGCGCACTGACTCGCTGGGCGCGGGCCTTACCAAGCAGATCGCCTTCACCCGCGAGGCGGGCGACATCGGCGACCAGTACAACGCGTACCTCGACTGCGAGGAAGTCGAGACGGTCGGCCATGGCGACGTCCTCATCAGCCGCGACGGCAAGCTGCTTCGCCCCAGGCGCCTGCCGAGCAACCTCTACCAGTTCCGCCCCGGAACCGGCGAGGACCGCTGCGTGCTCGACTGCATCCACGCGCTCGAGAACGGTGCCGACCTGCTGTGGATCGAGACCGAGAAGCCGCACATCGGCCAGATCGGCGGCATGGTCAGCCGCATCCGCGAGGTGATCCCGAACGCCAAGCTGGTCTACAACAAAT